>NZ_JBSWWN010000002.1:0-411551 GCF_056160105.1 Alteromonas sp. ABD4_190 | reverse complement strand
TTCCTTCATATTTACAAGCGCAGGTTGGGCTTCTTGCGCGAAACTGCAATTCATCAACGAATGTGCTAGAAAAAGTGCGATAGCTAAAAAACTGTTTATATTTGGCCTTATCATCACATTTTTTCTCTTTTTTGTTCAACGTAAACGCTAGACAAACTGATTAAATACTACTTAATTCGATATTGATGGCTGAGGTGGTTGCACCCACCTCATTCATCGGCTTTGTTTGTTCACTTTCATTACACCGAATGTGGAATGGAATCGAAACATTAGGTGTTATACAAGGGTATTTTTTTATATACCTTTGTGCCTAATACTCAAGCAATACATCACCATGCGGTAACGCCTCCGTCTACTGCTATGGTTTGTCCGTTCATGTAAGAGTTGCCAGGGGAAAGCATCAGCATCATTGTGTTTACGATTTCTTGAGGCTCGCCCAAACGTTTCATTGGGCTGCCCATGCCAAGCTGTTCTCGAGCCTCAGGGGTGTTGTAACCATCTACGTTTAAAATATTAGTTGGGCTGTAAAAGGGGCATATGGCATTAACGCGAACATTTTTACGGCCATACTCCACAGCTGCTGTACGGGTTATTCCTGACACCGCATGCTTTGCTGCAGCATAAGCACCGCCTTTAGGGGCTCCACCTAGTCCCGCTAGTGAGCTTACATTTAAAACATGCCCTTGCTTTTGTGCAAGCATAACGGGTATTTGGTACTTCATTCCAAACATAACGCCTTTCACATTCACCGCAAACTGCGAATCCATGATTTCCTCTGTCATTTGATGAATTGGCGCTGGGTTATGCGCTATACCTGCATTATTTACGGCAATGTCTAGTTTGCCAAAGGTTTCCATGGCTTTTTCAACCAGCGCCTTATTTAGTGACTCGCTTGCTATATTGCCGGCTAGTACCACGACGTCAGTGAGTGCTTTTACATCTTTTTTCGTTTCCTCAAGTGCGGTTTCATTGATGTCTGAAAGAACGAGTTTCGCCCCTCGGTTGGCAAGACCTAGCGATAACAGGCGGCCAAAACCACTGCCTGCGCCGGTAATTAATACAACTTGTCCTGAAAAGTCGAGTAAAGCGTCCATGGTTATCTCCTAATAGTTAATAGTGTCATGTCGGTTGAAAGTCTCGTTACTAAAGCTGTGTATTATGGATAAACTGAACAAGCAGGTTGGCCAGCAGTTCTCCTTGGTCTTCCTGAATAAAGTGACCACCGTTTTCTATCTGTGTATGGGCCATGCCATTACAGCCGGGAACGAGCTTTTGAAATACTTTTTCTCCACCTTTGGTAACAGGATCACTATCACCAAATGCCGTAATAAAAGGTTTATTGTATTGCTTCAGTTTTTCCCATGCTTTTCTATTTGCCTGCGCCTCAGCATTATCGGGGATTGTAGGAACTAAAAGAGGAAACATGCGGGCTCCCGCTTTGTAGCTTTCGTCAGGGAAGGGGGCGTCGTAGGCAGCCAGCGTTGCTTCGTCTAATTCGGTGGTTGTTGCATTTTGAATAATGGTTGAAGTGGGGAATTCGGGCACGTCCTGAGAGAAACGACGCCACTTGATGAAAGCATCACTAGGCGCATGGTCGCCGGTGGGCAGTCCAGTATTAGATACCATGACACCTGAAAAACGCTCAGGCATATCGGCGACAAGTCGCAGGCCTAGTAAACCTCCCCAGTCTTGACAAAAGAGTGTAACAGGGCCCTTAGTAGCCTGTGAAAACCAGTCTTTTAGCCATATCACATGACGAGCGTAGGAGTAGTCCTCCTTTCTTACTGGTTTATCTGAGCGTCCAAAACCAATGAGATCCGGCGCAATGACATTGAATCCCGCATCAGCCAATATGGGCATCATCTTACGGTACAAATACGCCCACGTCGGTTCGCCGTGCATTAATAGCACGGTAGGTCCGTCTTTAGGTCCACATTGATAATGGGCCATTCTTATTTCACCGCTTACTGTGTCAGTTATTTCAGTGAAACGGGGTGGGTAAGGAAAGTCAGTGATTTTATTAAAGGCGCTTTCCGGTGTTTTAAGCACTTGCATAGCCAATCATCCTTTTGTAAATAAAATGTAATTACAAGTGTTGCCCGATTAACAAAAACACCGGTTTTATTTTATGTCAAATAAACCTTAGGCAAGGTGGGACAGGCTCTGCGCAGAGAAATGAATTCACAAAGGGGCTGGCGGTCAATATTAAATATTATGATAAATGTCTATAACACCAATAAACTTGGATGATTGACAACACTGCAATAACATCCAGTTAACGTGATAAACAGGACATGGTTATGACTGAGATGGAAAATAAAGCCGTAGAATATGCAGTACAACAGGGTGTTGCCACGCTGACAATGCAAAGTGCACCCGTTAACGCGCTGTCACGCGCTATCAGAGTAGGGTTGATAGAAGGCATAAACAATGCACTAAATGACGACAGCGTAAGTGCCATTGTTATTACTTCTTCACTACCTATTTTTTCGGGTGGAGCTGACATCAGCGAATTCTCTGGTGGCGATTTGTCTCCCATGCTGCCTGAGGTACTAGACAAGATTGAAAATGCGTCTAAGCCAGTTGTTGCCGTCCTCCCTGGACCCGCATTCGGCGGTGGCCTAGAAGTGGCGTTAGCTTGCCACCATCGCATCACCTTTGCTGAGAACAAAGTAGGCCTACCTGAAGTTAACTTAGGTATTCTGCCTGGAGCAGGTGGCACCCAACGACTTCCTCGCTTAGCCGACGCGCAAACGGCGCTAGAAATGATAGTAACCGGCAAACCAACGTCGGTGGTCAAACTTCCAGGTGTCTTCGACAAAATTTCTGATAAGCCTGAGCATTTACTTGAAGATACAAAAGCGTATTTACAAGCATTAACGCCAGATAAAGCGATTAAACGCACCAGTGACATCACGCTATCCATGTCTGACGAAACGCAGGCGGTGTTTGACGCAGTAGCTGCACAAACTAAAAAAGCGACCCGTGGTTTCTTTGCTCCATTAAAATGTATTGAAGCGGTACGCGGTGCTTACACACTCGCTTTTGAAGATGGCCTTAAAAATGAAGGCAAGCTTTTCATGGAGTGTATGAATACGCCACAGGCTCGTGCTCAGCAGCATTTCTTTTTTGCTGAACGTGCAGCAGGCCATGTGAGTGATTTCGACAAAAATACCCCTGAGCGCAGCATTGAGAAAGTTGCCATTATCGGCGCGGGAACAATGGGCGGTGGTATCGCTATGAACTTCGCCAATGCTGGCATTCCAGTTACCATGCTCGAGCTCAAAGAAGAAGCGCTAGAGAAGGGATTGGCGCTTATTAGAAAGAATTACGAAAATTCAGCGAAAAAAGGCAAGTTAACTCAAGATCAGGTAGAGAGCCGCATGGCACTGCTTTCAGGTACTACGTCGTATGACGATTTAGCTGATGTTGATCTTGTCATAGAAGCGGTTTTCGAAAAGATGGAAGTAAAGAAAACCGTATTCTCGACGCTAGATAAAGTGTGTAAGCCGGGCGCTATTTTGGCTTCGAACACATCGACGTTGGATATTGATGAAATTGCTACTGCCACATCACGTCCTGAAGACGTGATTGGTCTTCACTTCTTCTCGCCAGCGAATGTAATGAAGCTACTTGAAGTGGTTAAAGCTGAAAAGACATCTGCTGAAGTTATTAAAACTTGTATGAAGATGGCCAAGAAAATCAGAAAAGTCGCTGTTTTGGTTGGCGTGTGTTTCGGGTTTGTGGGCAATCGTATGATTGAGCCTTACGGCCGTGAAGCGAATCGATTATTGCTAGAAGGAGCAACACCTGAGCAAGTTGATCGGGTTTTAACCGAGTTTGGCATGCCAATGGGGCCGTTCACTATGGGTGATATGGCTGGATTAGATATTGGCTACTATGTACGACAGTCCCGACAAGAGCACATTGCACACGACCCCGCTTACGGTGCAGTGGCAGATCGCTTGGTAGAAAAGGGGCGTAACGGACTTAAAAGCGGACGCGGAGCTTACAACTATGAACCTGGCAGTCGAGTTCCTGTCCCAGATCCAGAAGTACTAGAAATTGCCAAGCAAGAAGCAGAACGCCTAGGCGTGGTTCAGCGTTCAGACATTAGCGATGAGGAAATTCTGGTTCGCGTCATGTACTCATTGATTAACGAAGGTGCTGCCATCTTAGAAGAAGGCATTGCAGCTAAATCTAGCGATATCGATGTAATTTATGTTTACGGCTACGGCTTCCCTGTGTATCGCGGCGGCCCTATGCAATATGCCGACGAAGTAGGGCTAGGCACTATCTTAGATAAGCTGACTACCTATCGTGATCAATTGGGTGATTACGGAAAAATGTGGCTTGAACCAAGTGATTTGTTGGTGAAATTGGCCCATAGCGGCGGCACGTTTAAAAGCTATAAAGCGAAGTAGACATAGCTCTTGTTAGCGAGAATTAATCGACGGTGAGAGCTAGCGATAGCTTTCGTTACCCGACATCCGAATTTGGTAAAGCTAGGTAACTTCGAGAAGAAGCACATAGGCCTAGATAAACTTTGGCTGAACTTTCAGCCCAACTGAAAGGAACATGAAAATGCGCGATGCAGTTATCGTAAGTACAGCACGTACGCCAATCGGGCGCGCTTATAAAGGTGCACTGAACAATTTACCAGCCCCTTCATTAGGTGGCCATGCCATTCAAAACGCAGTAGCACGCGCAGGGATCGACCCTACCAGTGTCGACGACGTGGTAATGGGCGCAGCGCTAACCCAAGGCAGTGGCGGCATGAATATTGGCCGCTTGGCTGGGTTGGCTGGTGGTTTACCGGTCACCGTAGCGGGTATGACACTCGACCGCCAATGTAGTTCTGGCATGTATGCCATTGCTACCGCAGCGAATTCAATTCGTACAGGCGATACCAACATAATGGTTGCGGGTGGCTTAGATTCTATCTCTTTAGTGCAAAACAAAAATATGAATATGTTTCGTGCAGTAGACCCTGCACTGGTTGCTAAGCACAAAGATATTTATATGCCAATGCTTCAAACTGCGGAAGTAGTAGGTAAGCGCTACAACATCAGCCGTGACGTACAAGATGAATACGGTTACCAAAGCCAGATGCGCACAGCCGCGGCGCAAGAAGCGGGCAAGTTTGACGATGAGATTGTCCCTATCACAGCAACACAAGCTGTATTCAACAAAGAAACAGGGGAAACTTCTGAACGCGAAGTAACTTTGTCGAAAGACGAGGGTAATCGCCCTGAAACAACGCTAGAGGGTCTTAAAGCACTCAACCCTGTCATCGAGGGCGGATGTATCACGGCGGGTAATGCAAGCCAGCTTTCTGATGGCGCAAGCGCGACAGTTATTATGGATGAGCAATCAGCGGCGAAGGGCAATGCTCAACCTCTTGGCATTTATCGCGGGATTGCAGTGGCAGGCTGTGAGCCGGATGAAATGGGGATTGGCCCAGTGTTCGCCATCCCTAAGCTATTAAAGCAGCATGGATTAACCATGGACGATATCGGTCTATGGGAGCTTAACGAAGCGTTTGCAGTACAGGTACTGTATTGCCGCGATAAATTAGGCATTCCAGACGAATTATTAAACGTAAACGGCGGTGCCATTTCTATTGGTCACCCATACGGCATGAGCGGTGCTCGCATGGTGGGTCATGCACTCATCGAAGGTAAACGACGCGGTGCGAAATATGTTGTTTGCACCATGTGTATCGGTGGCGGCATGGGCGCTGCTGGTCTATTTGAAGTAATATAGGTATTGGGTATGGAAGGTTATAAAGCTCCACAACGTGACGCCATGTTTGTAACACATGAGCTATTAGATTATCAAAATCACTATCAGAAACTGGGCTTCGAAGAAGTATCTGAAGACCTAGTGTCGGCGATTTTTGCTGAAGCGGCCAAATTCTCTGAAAACACGCTTGCGCCTATCAACGCGTCGGGCGATGAAGAAGGGTGTAAATGGGTAGACGGTGAAGTTACTACGCCAAAAGGGTTTAAAGAAGCTTACCAAACATACGTAGAGGGCGGTTGGCCCAGTATGTCCCACCCAGAAGAGTTTGGTGGTCAAGCGCTACCTTATTCACTGTCTTCTATTATTGCAGAGTGGTTCTCTGGTGCTAACCATTCCTGGGCGATGTATCCGGGCCTGAGCCAGGGATGTATGGAAACCCTTAAGGCTCACGGTACTGAACTTCAGCAAAAAATGTTTCTAGAGAAACTGGTTAGCGGTGAGTGGACAGGCACAATGTGCTTAACTGAAGCGCACTGTGGCTCTGACTTAGGTATGCTTAAATGCCGTGCTGAACCTCAGGAAGACGGAAGCTACAGCTTAACGGGCACCAAGATTTTTATCTCTGCTGGTGAGCACGATATGTCTGAGAATATTGTACACATCGTGTTGGCTCGCCTGCCTGATGCGCCTGAGGGGACTAAGGGGATCTCTTTGTTCGTTGTGCCTAAATTCAACGTATCTGAAGACGGTGAAAAACAGGATAGAAATGCAGTAAGTTGCGGCAGTATTGAACATAAAATGGGTATTAAAGCCAGCGCAACTTGTGTTATCAACTTTGACGGTGCTAAAGGCTTTTTGATTGGCCCACCTAACCGTGGTCTGAACTGCATGTTCACCTTTATGAACACTGCGCGTATAGGCACTGGCCTTGAGGGCTTAGCTGCATCTGAAGCCGCTTTCCAGGGCGCTCTGCGCTACGCGAAAGATCGTATTCAGTTTCGCTCACTAACTGGGCGTAAAAACCCTGATGGCCCTGCTGACCCAATAATTGTGCATCCTGATGTGCGCCGTATGCTACTAACACAAAAAGCGTTTGCTGAAGGCAATCGTGCGCTAGCGGCTTATTGCATGCAAATGGTTGACGTCACGCTCTACGGCGATGATGCAGCAGAAAAGCAGGTCGCAGAAGCTAAACTTGCTTTCTTAACGCCTATTGTTAAAGCGTTTTTGACCGAAACGGCTCAAGAAGCAACTAGCTATGGCATGCAGGTTTACGGCGGCCATGGCTTTATTAAAGAGTGGGGCATGGAGCAGCTAGCTCGCGATACACGTATCTGCACCATGTATGAGGGTACAACGGGTATTCAAGCTGTTGACTTACTAGGCCGCAAAGTAATGGGTTCTAACGGCGAGCTTTTGAACGTATTCGTACAAGAAGTTCGTGACTACTGTAATTCACTTCGCGACAACGCGCAGTTTAGCGCTTGGACGAATGCTCTGAACTCTCACCTTGATGAGTGGCAGCAAATCACCATGGATATTGGTAAAGCTGCGGCGTCTAACCCAGATGAGATTGGTGCGGCGTCTGTTGACTACCTAATGTACTCGGGCTATGTAACCGTGGCTTACTTCTGGCTTAAAATGGCGGTGAAAGCGCAAGAACAACTTGACGCAGGAAGCACAGAAGTCGAGTTCTATAAGAGCAAAATACTAACAACGGGCTTCTACTTTGACCGATTGTTGACACGTACTCGCTCACTGGTTTCTGCAATGCAGTCAGGTGCTGACAACTTAATGTCTATGCCAGAGAGTATGTTTGCTATCGAATAGTGACATAACAGCTAAACAGGTGCGTTGAGAAAAGGCGCACTAAAGGCCGAGCAAATAATGTAGCCGAACAAATATGGTGGCATTATTTTACTCGGCCTTTTTGTTTTTGTAATACTGAATAGAAGGAATAATACCAATCCGCATAGGTTATTGCCCACTCAGAAGGCGCTGGTATGCTTCCTAGTAAAGCGTGGGAATGCAGTAATGGCTTTACTCTCTCAAATTCTAAATACGCAAAGGTTTGGGAGGCTCTATAGATTATTTATTCGCTGACCAACGCTATTATTGTGGAGAGACTAGGATGATGCGGTTGAATTAAGAGCACAAGATAAAATTGAACACAAGGTTCCCTTAATAACAAAGCTTTTCAATCCGAGGGGCGCCACATTGGTTACACAGAGAAATGCCAGAGTGGGTGTAAAAAGAAGTGAATTATTTTATTGGGGCCTAAAAAAGGGTGAGGCCCCTAAAAAGGGGCCTCCAGTGCGGCGTCCTGCCGCTACCATGTTGAACCGATGTATCACATGGTGTGACTAATTTTTTGTATTAAATTCTGCCGTCAAGCTCAGCTGAAATAGGTGAACTTTGAAGACCTTGCTCAGCAATCCAAGCTTGTAAAGTTTTGCCGTCTGACTCTGGCTGAGCCAAATCTTTACTTGGCATTTTCTTAACTAGCAGAGTACCCACTTCAACGGCATTGTTTGTAATCGCCGTGCGAATAAGGCTTTGGCCGTTACAAGAAATGCCAGAGTAGTAATCGCGAAGCTTTAGTTTGTAGTCTGACTGAACGCTACGCATTTTCTTGCGAAGTTCGCCTTTGTCATCTGCTTGAACAATAGTGCAAATATTTGCTAGTGCTTCGTTAATGTCATTAGCCTGAGCTGCGTTAGAGAAAGCTAAAGTAGATGCTGCAATTACTAGAGAAGTTTTAACGATTTTCAACATGGTTAAATTCCTTCGATTGTTGTTATTAAGATTGTGTTTGTTCGTTGAGATGTATTAGACCTTAATCTAAGTGGCTGAAAAACATATCGTAAAATAACAAGGTATACCAAAGTATACTTATTGCCGTGAATTCCGATTCTAGAAGGTAAATCAAATTACTTTTTCTACTTGGTTCACTGCCGATAAATCAAACGTGGGGGGAGGGCTGGCAGCTATCTATGTGGTTTGGTAGTAGCATGGGTCACAGACAATAAAAAAAGGCCCCGTAGCAGTGGGGCCTCTCAGTGCAGCATTAGCTGCTACCATGTTGAATCGATTCACATGGCAATGTGAAAGATGTACTAAATTCTGTCGTTTAGCTCAGCTGAAATCGGTGAGCTTTGCAGACCTTGCTCAGCAATCCACGCTTGCAGTGTTTTACCGTCAGCTTCTGGTGCTTGTAGATCTTTACTTGGCATTTTCTTGACTAGCAGCGTACCAACTTCAACCGCATTGTTTGAAAGTGCAGTTCTGATTAAGCTTTGACCGCCACAAGATATGCCTGAGTAGTAATCGCGAAGTTTAAGTTTATAGTCTGATTGCACACTACGCATTTTTTTGCGCAATTCACCCTTATCATCTGCTTGAACGATAGTGCAGATGTTAGCTAGCGCTTGGTTTATATCATCAGCTTGTGCTGTGTTAGAGAAAGCCAAAGATGATGCTGCAATTACTAGTGAAGTTTTAACGATTTTCAACATGGTTAAATTTCCTTAGTTTGTATTATTAATCGGTTTGTCTGTTCGGGATTAATTAAAAAACAAACAAGGCGATTAAAAAATACTCACTCGAATAACAGAGTATGTCGACTAATACCTTATACTAAAGGTGTAAGTGGTTGAGGGAGCGCTATAGCCTTTAGTATATAAGGCATTGGTGAGATAGACGGCGGTTTAGAATTTATTGTTAAAGCACCAAATAAAGTGCAAAAAAACAGCGTTTGATGCCGTTTTTTTGCATTTTAACTATGTCGAAAAGCGAATTAGCGCCCAGTCAGTCTTAGTGGGTTGCCACTAAAAGCACATCAAAGTCCTTTGTTTACTCGGTGAAAGATTGTGTTAAATTTCGAGTAATGCTGATGCTGTTCGCTCCGTTGTGATAAGGCCATTTAAAAACTTAGAGCGAAGTGCGCCCCTTATCGCTTTAAATTTACTATCGCCCGCCGCCACGCCAATAACAGGCTTTTCTGGCGTAGCTTTCAATTTAAAGCTCGTTACTCTTTCATTTATATCGCATTTTATGAGTGCACCTTCTTCATTAAAGATCCAACTTATGATTTCGCCACATGCGCCAGAGTCAGACAATACGCCTAATTCGTCATCGCCGATAAAGCCGTCTTTGTAAAGCGGTGACACGCTACCTAAATTGCCGATACCGACAAAACTAATATCCGCCTGCTCAGCAAGCGCGTGAATGCGTGAAATATGCTGTTGTTGCTGCCACACTTCGCGTTCTGACTTACTTGAGGCTATAACTGGTGTCGGCATGGGGTAATGCTGCGCTTTTACCCTATCAGCAACGTGAACGGCAACATCATATCGTGTAGCTTCGCCGTTATCTGCAATATTGCCTACTAGCGACACTATTTTATGCTGGGGACAATGAAGAATAGATAGTTCATCTGCACACGCTCGAAGAACGCGCCCTGTGCCAAAAGCAATGGTTTGTGGCGTATCAAACTTGAGGGCACGCTCTATGGCGGCAGCGCCTGCTTGGCCGAGTCCCTGTGTGGAGTTAGGATCGTCGTCAACGTTGGGTACCACTTCGCAAAATGTAAGCCCGAATTTTTCTTTAATCCCTTGCGCCAACTCCATGCATCTGGCTATGGGATGCTCCAAACGCACCTTAACCAAGCCTTCTGACATAGATAATGCCACAAGACGCTGAGCGCTCTGACGTGATGTATTGAGGGTCTTTGCAATTTCGTCTTGTGTTTTGCCCCCAACGTAATACATCCATCCTGCTCTTGCGGCTTCGTCTAGTTTGTTGAGTTCGTTTTGTGCTTTCTTACTCATTTATTTTTCTCGCGTCGAAAATGTCAGGGAGAAGAGAATGAAATTCGTCCCATGAATTGAGTGATTTACTGTTATTTGGAATATCAGCTTTTATATCGTTATGTAAATGTGCACCACCGGTAAAATGAAGGCAGGGCATATTGGCGGCTACTGCTGCGGCTAAACCGGGCTGAGAGTCTTCAATAACTAAGCAGTTTTCAGGTTTTATACCCATGGTTGCCGCAGCATGTAAAAACAGGTCGGGTGCTGGTTTACCATTCTTTACCATAGAGCGCGTGAAAATACGTCCCTCAAAATAAGCGAAAAGGCCGGTGCTTTTTAACGCTTTAGTCGTTCTTTCGGGAGAACTGCTTGTGGCAACACAATAGGGAATGTGGCGGGCATCAAGGTTTGTTAATACGTTATTGATGCCTGGTGTCCTTCGCAACGAGTGCTCAAACTTTTCATAGAGCAAAGCGTGAAAGTCCTCTTTAACCACCTCAGTCAACTCAAAGCTGAAGTCGGTTTTTAGTATCTTTTCTACGTGTTCTACGCTTTTACCAAGAAAGTGAGCGATAAAGAACTGCTTCGATAAAGAAATGTTATAGTCCGCTAGAATTTCCTGCCAAGCTTCCATAGACAGCACTTCGCTATCAATGAGTACACCGTCACAATCAAAGATCACTAACTTTACGGTAGTTGTTTGCAAAGGTTACCTTTCCTCATATCAAAAACACCAGTTATACGAAGATTTCACTACCAAAAGGAAAAGAACATACCATCAACTTGGTAATGACATAATAAAACAGCGTGTACATTTGCCTAAGTGTAAAGTAATTGGTGCTTTGCTTTCTACCATTTAAAACACTTTAGTAATAAGCATGTCGCAAGCGCATCTTTAATATTCAATTCATTAACAATTGTTGCTTCGCCAATATCCCTTAAGTTCAAAGGATTAGCGTTTTAATAGCGCTTTATTGGCGAAAAAATAGCAAATAATATTGTGTTAAATTTGTACTTACATCGCACTTTGTTTTGTTAATAGGTATTTACAATTCCATTTCCATGTGCAAATATCTACCGAAATGAGATATGTCCCACATGGTGAGCGAATGCTCAAAAATGATTTTTAATAAGGGACGGCCACCTACAACAAGAGATTTGAAGATGAAGTCAACGTCGAGCGATATTGATATTTCACAGGTAAGCGATGAGCAACTCCCTGTCGCTAAACATAGATTAAAGGGATGGAAGCATTTCATGGGCTTGTATGCCGGTGAACATGTTGCCGCAACAGAATTTGTTTTCGGTGCAACGTTTGTCGCCCTAGGCGCCACCATGACCGACATCTTGTTAGGCTTACTTATTGGTAACCTACTGGCGGTTTTAAGCTGGACACTAATCACTACACCTATCGCTGTTGAAACCCGTCTAAGCTTGTACTCCTATCTTCAGAAGATAGCGGGCGATTCGATGACAAAGCTCTATAACTGGGCGAATGTGATCATATTCACTGTAATATCTGCTGCGATGATCACAGTATCGGCAACGGCCGTGCGCTTTGCATTAAATATTCCTGCACAGTTGAACTGGTACCCGACTAACTTAGCCTTTGTTGCTGTAGTTCTAGCAGTAGGGGTTATCGTTGTGTTTGTCGCCATGTACGGGTTTAACGCCGTATCTGACTTCTCCCGCATTTGTGCACCTTGGCTGTTCACTATGTTCATCTGTGGTCCACTTATTCTTATGCCTGCACTGGCAGAATCTGTAATAGGGCAAACGTTTTTAACATCGTGGAACGACTTTATGCACATTGGCAGTACGTCGGTGTGGACGGGATTAACACAAAGCGGTGAGCCAGGGATTGGTTTATTAGAAGTTATTGGCTTCTCTTGGGCAGCGAATACCATTACGCATTTTGGTCTTATTGATATGGCGCTACTTCGATTTGCAAAGCGTAAGCGCTACGGCCTTTGCACATCAGCAGGTATGTTGTTCGGTCATTATATCGCATGGATTTCAGCGGGTATTATGGGCGCTGGAACCGCGGTTATCGTTCAAAAATCTATTGTTGAACTCGATCCAGGCGATGTTGCTTTCCACGCGCTAGGTCTATCAGGTCTTGTTATTGTTATCGTTGCAGGTTGGACTACCGCAAATGCTAACCTTTATCGTGCCGGGCTTGCTGCACAAGCCATTTTCAAAGATAAGTCACGTACCAAAACCACTGCCGTTGTTGGTATGGTTACGGTGGCCATTGCTTGCTTCCCATTTGTATTTACCAAGTTACTTCCGCTGCTAACTTATGCTGGGCTACTTGTTGTTCCAGTGGGTGCAATAGTATTCGCTGAGCACATGATTTTCCCTCGAATTGGGTATACACGCTACTGGGCACATTATCAAAGTCTTACTCATAGCACGCCAGCGGTTGCAAGCTGGGGCTTAGGACTTGTTTTCGGCTTCGGTTTAAATGCTTTAGATGTAATTTCATTCTATTACCTGTTTATACCAACCTGGTTCTTTACTATTGCAGTATATACTGCGCTTGCAGCCAAGTACGGCGCAAAACAGTCATACCCAGAGCAGGAAGCGCAGGTAGAGGCTTTCGATGCACGCGTTGAAGCGCATCAACAACAAGAAGCTGCGTTAGAAAACGACCACGTTGAAGATATTAGCGCTGTAACCAAGCTATTGCGCTTTACTTCTGTAGCTAGCCTACTTGTGTCCATCGCGCTAGCAATTAAAACTTTTTCTCTTAGTGACACGCTTGCCGTGTACGAATCGAACCGAGATCTATTTTTCAATATTGGGTTCGCGTGCACCGTTATCTATTTCGTTACTGCGTATTGGGCGATGCGTCGCCAAAAAGCGCTTCAAAGCTAATAAGGTTTTTATGCAATCTCAAACGTCTATTTTATTAAACAAAGCTAATTTACCGTCGTTGCCGGCAGGTATTCAGCGCCCAGCCTACGATGTGGAGAATGTTCAAACAGGTATCGTTCACATTGGGGTAGGCGGCTTTCATCGTGCACATGAAGCTATGTACGTAGACAGGCTGATGGCAAAAACCGGCGATTTGTCTTGGGGCATTTGTGGCGTGGGTCTTCGCGAGAACGATCGTGCAATGAAAAAAGTGTTCGATGAGCAAGATAACCTGTACACCTTAGTTGAAAAACACAATGACGGCTCACGGGTTGCGTCTGTTATAGGTGCAATGACAGGATTTATGATGGCAACGGATAACCCGCAAGCTGTCATTGATAAAATGTCTGAGCCTGAAGTGCGCATTGTTTCTTTAACTATCACAGAAGGTGGTTATAACTTTGATGCGTCTACAGGGGAGTTTATTACCACTAACCCAGACGTTATTCATGACATTGAAAACCCCAAAAATCCAAAACTAGTGTTTGGTTATTTGGTTGCTGCTATTAAAAAGCGTAAAGAAAACAATGTTAAGCCATTTACTGTTATGTCGTGCGACAACATTCAGCACAATGGTCATGTGCTGAAAAAAATGTTGCTCGCTTACATCGAGTTATTTGACCAAGCGTTAGCCCAATGGGTTAACGAAAATGTTAGCTTCCCTAACTCTATGGTAGACAGAATTACCCCTGCTACGACAAACGAAGATATTGTTTCGTTAAAAGCGCAGGGTATTGAAGATAGCTGGCCGGTAGTATGTGAGCCTTTCGATCAGTGGGTTATTGAAGATGATTTTTGCAACACTAAGCCACAGTTTGACGAAGTGGGCGCACAGTTTGTTAGCGATGTAGCCCCTTATGAAAAGTTGAAGCTACGCATGCTAAACGCCGGGCATTCAGTACTAGGGCTAGTGGGTTCAGTTGCCGGTCTTGATACTATCCATGAGAGTGTAGAAGCTGAGCAGTTAAAGCAGCTATTGTCTATCTTTATGGAAAAAGAGGTGGTGCCAACTTTAGACCAAGTTGAAGGCATTGATGTATTTGATTATCGCGACACGTTAATCTCTCGTTTTTCAAATCCGTTTATTAAGGATACCCTGGCGCGTATTTGCTTAGAAAGTTCAGCCAAACTGCCAGTATTCTTGCTGCCTACGGTACGCGACAATTTAGTAGCAGGTCGCGATATAAGTATTAGTGCCTTCGTCGTTGCGTGTTGGTCGTATTATTCAGATAAACACGCGTCTCAAGATGGAAAGCCGCTAGAAATTAACGATGTATTGTCTGATACACTTCATCAAGCTGCTCAACAAAACGAAACGGACAGCTTAAGTTTCTTGAAGGTAGAAGAAGTGTTTGGTGAGCTTGCTCAGCAAGAAAAATTTGCTGATGTCTACAAGGTATTCCTTGAGCGTGTCTATCAAAATGAGCCTGTACTTTCGATAAGCGAAGCAATTTCTGAAGAAAAGCTAGCGGTGGCTAAAGCCAGTTAGGTATTAGTTACTCGTAAATAAACAAAAGGAGAGTAAACATTAACTCTCCTTTTTTATGTTGAAAAGAAAAAAGCGACCCGGAGGTCGCTTCTTAAAGTGCAGATTTCTCTGCAACCATGTTGAACTGGTTCACATGGCGTGAAATTGTTCTACAGTCGCTCGTTGAGCACCGCAGCGATAGGGCTATCTTGTAAGCCGTTTTCCGCAACCCAAGCTTGTAAGGTTTTGCCGTCTGCTTCGGGGGCTTGCAAGTCGCTTTTTGGCATCTTTTTAACCAACAACTCCCCGGCTTCCACAGCATTATTAAGCATCGCAGTACGAATTAGGCTATTACCACTGCAGCTAACACCCGAATAGTAATCTTTTAGTTTCATTCGATAGTCAGACTGAACGGCGCGCATCTTCTTTCTTAGTTCGCCTTTGTCGTCCGCCTGAACGATGGTGCATATGTTTGCTAACGCTTCGCTTACGTCTGCGTGTGCTATAGATGACACACCGAAAGTTCCAGCAATAACTAGAGAAGCTTTAACTATTTTCAACATGGCTAATTCCTCAAGTAAATCTTAGTCGTTGTCTTGTTGAGAGAATTAAACGACAAAGCTGAATGAATAAAAATACCCTAGCCAATACTTGGGTATATATCTTTATATCAAATGGGGGGAAAGTTTTATCTGTAATGCAAACTCGTTCTGCGCGCTTGAGTCGAATAATAAAACGCCCCGCGGGAGCAGGGCGTTTTTCAATGCGTGTCAAAAGCGTTTAAAATTAGTGAGGCTTAAAGTTGCTTGCAACTTCCATAATTTGCTCACGCATCCACATATGCGCATAGTCGTGGTCTGCACTGACGTGCCAATATAAATAATATTCTACTGCTGGAAGATCGAACGGCATTTCATAGATGGCAAGGTCGTAGTGTTTGGCTAAATGAAACGGTAAACAGGCTATTAAGTCCGTTTTTACGATAGTACTAGGCACGGTTAAGAAGTGCTGCCCACGCATAACTTCTTTTCTTCGTTTGCCCATTTTGTCGAGTGCAATATCAATAGGACCCGCACCAGATTTACGCTGAGATACGTTGATATGCCCCAAACGCAAGAATGTATCTAAATCCAAACCGTTTTTAAGAGCAGGGTGGTTTTTGCGAGCGAGTACCACAAATCGGTCTTGCGCTATTTTCTCTTTACATAGGTGTGGGTCAGTAAACGTAGACGCATCGGCGAAGAAATCTAGCGTACCTGCAGCCATTGCTGATACTACTTGGCTTCGAGGGATCTCATAATTCGTTAAGGCGATATTAGGCGCTAAATTCTGTAAACGAGACACTAGGCGAGGCATGATACTGGCCTCTAACAAATCTCGGCTGGCAAAGTTAAATGACTTCTCGGCAGTGAGTGGGTCAAACGTGTGGCTTTCTTGGACGCTCTTGCGTAACAATGCAAGCGCCTGCCGGGCTGGCACAATAATGTTCTGTGCTACGGGTGTCGGCGTCATACTGTGACCTGTGCGCACGAAAAGTGGATCGTTCAACATTTCTCTTAATCTGGCTAACGAGTTACTAACCGCTGGTTGGGTGATACACAAGACATCAGCAGCCTTGGTTAAACTACCAGCCGTATAAATAGCGTCGAATACGGCAAACAGGTTTAAATCAATTCTATTGAGATTCATAACTAGTCCTTTACGGGCGACTACCCTAATAAAAAAAGCCAACAAATGAAGAACCGCTGTTGTTTTCACAGCGAAAAACGAGCAACTATAGAGACTGTTGCTACATAGCGTCTACGAATAATTTACGTTAGTGTAACAAGAATATTTATAAATACCTATTATTAAAAGTTAATTGAAACATTCAACTGAATAATAGTAGTTTCATCGTTAATAAATGGAGATTGGACTTAGTTATGAAGACACTTTTAGATTTATCGGTTGGGGATGTGCTTGAACAAGCTGATTTTTTAACTGTAACTCAAGACATGATTAATCAATTTGCTGATGCCACAGGTGATCATCAATGGATTCATCTAGACACAGATCGCTGCGAAAAAGAGAGCCCATTTAAAACAACCATTGCGCACGGTTTTTTAAGTGCCAGTCTTATGCCCAAAGCTTTTGGTGAGGTACTCGCTCCATGCGACAAAATTGCCTCAATGATAAATTATGGCATAGATAAACTTCGATTCCTTGAACCAGTCAAATGCAATGACGGGTTAAAATACCAATTTAAACTTGTTGATGTAAGCGATAAGCCCCAGGGTAAGCTCTATAAGGTAGAGGCTAGCTGTGTATTGAAGTCGAGCGGTAACCCTGCACTCGTAGGAAGCTTTTTAATGTTAGCGGTCATGAAACCACAATAGTAACCGAGCCATGGTGATGAGCCGCGAGATTCTAGCGCTTAAAATCGAAGGAAAAGGGTGTTACATATCTTACGCTCAGCTAATTAACAGTTAGTGATCAAAAAAGGTCAGATAAGGAACGGCCTTGTCTGACCTTATCAGGTAGCACGATAACCGGCTTAATTTGACGCTTCTTGTGCACCTTCTTCAACAGCTTCGCCTGCACTTTGAATATCTTCACCAGCGCCCTCTATAGTCGCGCAACCGCCCAAGCTTCCAATACTCGCTGCAAAAATCAGTGCTAGAAACGTATGTTTACGTGTTGTTGAATTTAACATTTCCATTTTGTTTCTCCTTAGGTTTTACTCATCATCGGCATGATTTGAATTATCAGCCGCGTTTTCGTCACCGTTTGTTTGTGACGATGAATCATCATTCGATGGACTTCGCTCATCGAGCTGCTTAAGCATGGCGTTAAGCTTATCACCACCTTTTGCATTAAAATCTAATGTTCTGATTGGGAATGGGATGAGAATATCATTGTCTTCAAGCACGGTTTTGACTGTATTAATGGCGTCATGACGCACTACCATGAACCCTGGCTCTCCGGGATAACGGATCCAAAACCACAGCAATAAATTTATACTCGAGTCGCCAAATGATTCCGCGTAAACAGCCGTTTCATCTTTTTTGATTACGTAGTCTTTATCGTTCATTGCATCAGTTATAAGGTTGGCGGCTGTTTCGATATCGTCGGCATAAGAAATTCCAACAGGGATTTCTATTCTTCGATATCCTAAGCTAGAGTAATTTGTCAGTATATTGCGGAATAAAATCTTGTTAGGGATGACTTCAAGTTGGCCATAGAAGGTCTCAACAAGAGTATTTCGAAGATTTATTTCTTTAACATTTCCAAAAACCCCTTCTGCTTCTATAACATCGCCTATTTCAAAGGGTTTTCTAATACCCATTGCTATGCCAGCGATGAAATTTTCAGTCATATCTTGGAAAGCAAAACCGATAGCAAGGCCAACAATACCTGCACCAGCAAGAAGGGATGTGACTGTACCTTTCAGGCCAACAAAATCTAGCGCGATAAATATACCAGCGACAAGAACTAGAGCCTTAATTATAGATGTGAGAAGACCGGCGATCTGACGAGACTCGAAGGTACGTCGCATCAGTTTGCCTGCAACGTTTCCTACCATTTTAGCGATAAGACCAAAAACAATCGCGATGACAAATGCAACGACAATGTTAGGCAATAAAGTAATTGCACCTTCTACCCAGCTTTCAAGCTTTTCAGTTAGAAGCTTATATATTTCATCTATCTCAGGAAACTCCATAAATCCCGTTACCGTTTTCGAATCATGCTCTACAGTGATTCAAGAACTGTTCCTGTTACTAATTTTTTGTAACTCTATGAAATTTATTCAAAAATGAGTTTTCTGTCTTTCTAACAAAAATAAATTAGTGAATAAATTACGCACTTAGCGCAAGTTCTTCTCATTAATCTTTCACTTTCGCTATCAAATGATTCCTGGCAACTAGCCTTTAGATTAAGTGGTTAGACCATGTGTAAAATTAATGTAAACATATTATTCACAATAAATTTACAAAAATAAAATTCAGGCATAGTATCAGTGGTGTAGGTCAATATTCTGTTGATCTCAAACAATAACAAAACAAAATCGAATAGCCTGTTGCTAGCGGAAAGTGTGGGTAGTAGTGCCGGTAGTGATAAGCCCAGATTTGGAATCACACTATGAAATTAAAAACGCGTAAGACAGCAGTTGCCGCTATGGTCGGTACTGCGTTATTTTGCTCTTCTTACATCGCATCAGCCCAAGAGTCTGACGTTGAATCTGAGCAAGATGCCAAGAAAGACGTTGAACTTATTCTCGTTACCGGAAGTTTTGTTCGCAGAAGCGAAAACTTTGAATCTCCGTCGCCGCTAGCGGTAGTAGACAGCGTTGCAATTGATTCGATCGGCGCTAAAAATATCGCGGACATCACACAAACGTTAACAATTAATACAGGTGCAGAAAACAACCCCGATGCCTTCACGCAAAATGCAACCGCGGGAACCTCTAATATCAACCTACGTGGTTTAGGCGTGGCATCAACCTTGGTTCTTCTTAATAACAAACGTCAAGTTGTTACTGCGCAGCCTACCAACGAGGGCTTGAATTTCGTCGACACTAGCTCACTTGTACCCATGATAGCCATCGATAGAATGGAAGTGGTAAAAGACGGTGCTTCTGCCTTATACGGTTCAGACGCCGTGGCGGGTGTAGTTAACTTTATTACAAAGCGTAATTACGATGGTGCGATGGTGAGCGTCGATTATCAAGACGGTGCACATGGCGATAACAAAGAATATGTCCTTCAGGGCCTTTGGGGAGCGACGGGCGATAAAGGTAATGTTATTGCCGCTATTAGTTATACAAATCGCTCTCCGCTTTTTATCAACGACAGACGATTGAGTCGCCCACAAGACGATACTAGTGCCTTGGGGAATCCAGCGAGTTTTTTCATTGCGCCAGGTGTTCCAGTTATCGACCCGTTTGGGTGTGAAGAATTCGGCGGTTTTCCACAGATATTAGCGCCGGAGGGCACAGTGCCTGGGCTAGATGTTGGCCTTTGCGGTTTCGATTTCGGGCCCTACTATTCTTATGTACCGGATGAAAGCCGCATTAATGCATATACACGTGCCGAGTACGAATTTACAGACGACATCACTTGGACAACTGAAATTGGCATGGCACGGAACCGAGCCGAACGTGGTGGTGCACCAAGCTTTCCTATCCTGACTGCACCAGTGGTTCCAGACTATCACCCACAAAATCCATTTGGGCGTGCGGTTTCGTTTTTTGGTCGTGCTGAAGGCAATGGGCAGCCCGGTGATGCTGCAAATACAGAGTCAGATACTTTCCGCTTTAGCACAAATTTACAAGGTGTTACTGATAGTGGTTTTTGGGAAATAAGTTATACAAGGGCAGTAAATGACTTTGTATTTTCAGTACCTGATGTACTGAATACTGAATTTCAACTCGCACTGTTGGGTTTCGGCGGTTCAAATTGTAATCCAGTTTTGGGAACGCCAGGAGAAGGTAGCTGCGAATTTTTCAATCCATTCGCAACGTCATATACAAGTGCGCCTAACTCAGACTATGTACTTAGTTCATTTACAGGTAAGCAGGTCATCGACTCGAAAGCTGATTTAGAAGTGTTCGAAGCGTTTACCTCTTTTGATACCTTCGAAATGGGTGGCGGTTACGCGGCGCTTGCACTCGGGGTTCAGTATCGTGAAAACAGCCTGAGACAGGACTACGATGAATTATCTAATCAAGACAGCTTCACTTTTGTTATCGGTAATCCTGATTTAGATGGAAGCCAAGATGTTTGGGCGGCTTTTGGGGAATTAGCATTACCTGTTAGTGACGAACTTGACGTGCAGTTAGCTCTTCGTTATGAAGATTACGGCGGTAGCATTGGTAGTACCGTTGATCCTAAGCTGGCTATATCATGGCGCGCGACAGACGAGTTTTCGTTACGAGGCTCGATCTCGACGTCATTTAGGGCGCCAACCGTTTTCCTTGCTCAGGGGGGAGCTACTTCACTACAACAAGTTGTCGACCCTGTGCAGGGTGCGCAAGCTTTTGTCGCTGTGCGTACATCGGGTAATGAGGACTTAAAACCTGAGGAATCTACAGCGTACAACATAGGCTTTTCTTACGAGCCGTTCAGAGACCTATCAATTGAGGTAGATTATTGGAACTTTGAATTTGAAGATTTGATCATTCAAGAGAATGCGCAGGCGCTTTTGAACGCAGACCCTACTGACACATCGCGGATCGTACGAGCAGGTGACCCTTTAACGGGGCCAGTCTTACAGATTAACAATACTTATGTTAATGCAAGTTCACTGGAAACATCGGGGATAGACTTTGTTTCCAGCTATAAAATAGAGACTGAGCTTGGCAACTTTACACCTACAATACAAGCAACTTATATTACTAAGTATGACTTGAGCGACCCGCAAGCAGGGAATATAGATGGTGCTGGTCGACGTAACTTCAATAACATAGGTGTGTCATCGCCAGAGTTACGTATGAATATTGGCCTTAATTGGCAACATGATGTACACGCAGCAAACCTGTTCCTAAGATACATATCATCATATGACGATGATCAAAACTGTGCAGATGGAACAAGTAATACCGCTGGATGTGCAAATGGTTTTTATGAAATCGACAGCATGTTAACGGTTGACGCTCAGTACAACATTGACTTAGGTAGCGTTTTCGACACTGATCAAAGTTATGTATTAACCTTAGGTGGAGTCAATCTATTTGACGAAGAACCACCACAGGTATTCACAAACAGCGGTTTCGACTCGAAAGTACATGATCCTCGTGGTCGACAAATTTACGCGAGGCTAGCAATAGAGTTTTAAGGTTATTGCTGAAGATTGCAGAAAGTTAGAGCCGGCTTCCAAAGCCGGCTTTTTGTAAACTAAAAACTCCACACATTTTTTCAAGTTTTATGCATATCTCTTTTCTAATCTAACTCTCATTATTTAGAGTAAGTAAAAGACTTATAGAAACCTACTGGGAGATAATAATGCCGACAAAGCTATCGGAAGATACTATTACGACTAAACTGGCTGCACTTAATGATTTAGTTACAGACGGCACGCATTGGGAGCGAAGCGGTGATTGCATCAAAAAAACATTTACATTTAAAAGTTTTATCCGTGCATTTGGGTGGATGTCGCAAATCGCGATTTGGGCGGAAAAACTGAAGCATCATCCTGAATGGTTTAACGTATACAACAAAGTAGAAGTTACCCTGACCACTCATGATGCTGATGGGCTAACGGATCTCGATTTTTCACTTGCTGAAAAAATGGAAAAATTTAAATAGTTTGGGTAGTTGACTGTTTTAAATGAGCTTGTTTTACCGTTAATTTGTATTAACTTTGAGCATGTTGGTTAATTAAGCCGCTAACAGTCAGAAAAATGAAATATTTCGATGCTAAGCACTTGTGTTGATTAAGTCTCTATGTATAATACGCCCCACGTTGAAGCGAGGCACAAAACGCAGCGGTTACAACGTTAATTTTCTGGCGCGGGATGGAGCAGTCTGGTAGCTCGTCGGGCTCATAACCCGAAGGTCGTAGGTTCAAATCCTGCTCCCGCAACCACAGAAAATAACCAGGATTTCAAAGCACTGCAAATGCAGGCTTTAACCGTACAATCGCGGGATGGAGCAGTCTGGTAGCTCGTCGGGCTCATAACCCGAAGGTCGTAGGTTCAAATCCTGCTCCCGCAACCAATTTGTAAAACCAGAACTAAATAATATTGCGCAAGCAATATGTACCGTACAGTCGCGGGATGGAGCAGTCTGGTAGCTCGTCGGGCTCATAACCCGAAGGTCGTAGGTTCAAATCCTGCTCCCGCAACCACTTTTAGAACCCAGCTTTTGCTGGGTTTTTTCTTTTCTGATTGTGCAGTCCGTAAACATTCCCTCGATTTAACTGGCGGTAATTAAGGTAGTTTCAAAGAAATAATTTCCGCACAACATAGCCTATGTATGCTAAGTTAAAGTTATGCCACCATTGAATAATTAAACTTATAGGTAGTTTGGCCGCGCCATGATTGCTCGCTTTTTTACGTTTGATGAACACGCCGCGTTAATTGAAGGCGCTTATCACTTTCCCCTTGTTGTCCTGTCTTTATTAGTCGCTATTTTTGCTTCATTCATGGCGTTTAACGTTGCAGGGCAAGCAGCCGTCACTGATGACAAGCTAAGACGTAATATTTTACTTAGTACAGGTAGCATAGCCCTAGGGGGCGGTATTTGGTCAATGCACTTTTTAGGCATGACCGCCTTTGACTTGTGTTTACCTATCGATTACGACCCCTTGATAACTGCACTTTCGGCAATTCCAGGCGTAGCTGCAGCTTGGGTAGCGCTGAATCTTTTGATCAAAACCCGTATAAGCGTTGCTGAAGTAATTTTAGGTGGCGTATTGATGGGAGCTGGGATAGGAACCATGCATTATAGTGGTATGGCTGCAATGGAGATGGCGCCGCTTCTTCGCTATGACCTTGGTGTATTTGTGCTTTCTATCGTAGTTGCTGTTTGTTTAGCTATGCTGTCGCTATGGATTAAGTTTGGGATTACTGCCGCAACCAAAAGTAGAAAGTTATTGGGTAAGCACGCTGTGCTCGCAAGCACTGTTATGGGGTTGGCTATTGCGGGTATGCACTATACTGGTATGGCTGCGGCAAGATTTGTTTTACCACCGGGTATGGAAACGTCCGGCCAGTCGTCAAATATCGCCGTCTATCTAGCTATTTCTATTGCTATCGTAACACTGGTGCTTATTACCATGGTATTGGGGATTAGCCTTTTATTTAAATATCGCGATGTAATGTTGCGCGCAATAGAAAGTGAACGAATTCAAAGCGCCATCACTGATAATGCTGTCGATGCCATCCTGACCGTAGATGATAAAGGAATTGTTAAAACAGCGAACCCTGCTGTAGAGCAAATTTATGGTTATACCCAGCAAGAAATTGTAGGAATGAAAGCCATTGATATGGTTCCGCCTGAAAGACGGCATGTATATAGCGATGACTTTTTTAGCCAACGCGTTGTGCCAACTGAACAAATTATCGGTACCGGAAGGGAAGTTGAGATAATCCGTAAGGGCGGGGAACGAATTCCGGCACGTCTAGGCGTTGGCTACACAAAAATAGAAGGTAAGCCCGTATTTGTTTTTTTTGCTTCAGACCTTCGAAAACGAAGAGAAATGGAAGATGCGCTACGTGAAAGTGAGGCTAAGTTTAGAAGTTTAATCTCGAATATCCCGGGTATGGCCTATCGATGTTTGAATATGCCAGGCTGGCCGATGGTTTTCGTAAGTGATGCTGTGCTAGAAGTTACCGGTTATCCGGCGAGCGACTTTGTTTTACCAGAGCCGAAACGTTCGTTTATAGACCTTTATCACCCTGATGACGTTGAACGACTCTCTAAAATCAATACTGAACAAGATGTATTTTCTTATGAATATCGCATTATAGCTAAATCAGGGGAAGTAAAGTGGGTAACAGAGCATGGTACTCACGTAAAAGACGATAATGGCAATATCCTGTATGTCGACGGTTTTATATCAGATATAACCCAAAGGCGGGTAATGGAAGATGAGTTAAAGGCTGCGAAAGACAAAGCTGAACAAGCGGCTGCCGCACGTACTGCATTCCTTGCTAATATGAGTCACGAAATTCGTACGCCTATGAACGCGATTATTGGTTTTAGCGACTTAATGTTAGGGGAGTCCTTGCGTGAAGAGCAGAAATCCCATCTAACCACGATAAACCGTTCTGCCCGTTCACTGCTGCACCTTCTCAACGACATACTGGATAGCGCAAAGTTAGATAAGGGGAAGCTTGACTTAGATTACCGCGACTTTCTTATTCGGGAAGAATTAGATTTGGTCGTTTCTACATTTTGGTTAGAAGCTAAGCGTAAAAAGGTTGGGCTAGTCCTAAATGTTGATTCTTCGGTGGCCGCTGGTTACAGAGGTGTGCCAGAGCGAATGCGCCAAGTCCTTAATAACCTTATTGGCAATGCCGTTAAATTCACTCATGAAGGTGAAGTGTCGATTAACGTAAGAGGTGACGATAAGTTCGTCTATTTTAGCGTGTCAGATACCGGTATTGGTATGACGCAAGAACAAGTGGAGCGCGTTTTCGACCCGTTCTCGCAAGCGGACGCGTCAATGAGTAGGAAATATGGCGGTACTGGCCTGGGAACCACTATTTCTAAACAGCTTGTTGAACTTATGGGCGGAAACATCTGTGTTACCAGTGAAAAAGGCAAAGGAAGTACCTTTACTTTTAGGTTGCCGCTAGAAGCGGTTGAAGTCAGTGACTATGCACCTGATACTTTAGAATCGACTTCAACCCAACTTCAATCAACGTTAAATGTATTAGTGGTTGATGATGTACAACAAAATGTAGAGCTTTTGTCATTGCTCCTTACTCGAGCAGGGCATCAGATAGATACTGCTACTGACGGTGTTCAGGCGTTAGAAAAAATGGAGTCAGCTTCATTTGACGTTGTTTTAATGGACTTGCAAATGCCTAATTTAGACGGATTAGAGGCCGCAAAGCAACGCCGTAAGTTTGAGAGAGAACACCAGTTACTTCCAACACCTATTATTGCGTTAACTGCAAGTGTTTTAGTGCAGGACAAGCATGCGGCGCAACAAGCCGGCATGGAAGGGTTCGCTAACAAGCCTGTGGATTTTGGCTTACTTATGGAAGAAGTGGCGCGGGTTCTTAAACTCGATACCTTTGATGCCGCCGAAACACCTATAGAAAATGACTCAGAATCAGCGTTTAAAGCCGATAAAGCTACCTTAGATTTAAAGAAAGCTGTTGGTCTGTGGGGAAGCGTAGAGACGGTATTGCAGGAAGTAGACAAATTCACTTCAACAAGTAGAGAAAAGGTCGATGAGTTGATGAACGCAGCTATTAGAGAAGACTAT
This sequence comes from Alteromonas sp. ABD4_190, assembly GCF_056160105.1. Taxonomy (NCBI): domain Bacteria; kingdom Pseudomonadati; phylum Pseudomonadota; class Gammaproteobacteria; order Alteromonadales; family Alteromonadaceae; genus Alteromonas; species Alteromonas sp. ABD4_190. The sequence continues at coordinate 385,691 of NZ_JBSWWN010000002.1, read as the reverse complement.
AAAGCGGTAGCATCGCTTTCTCATGGCTTAAAAGGAACGTCGGGTAACCTATGTCTAACTACTTTCTTCCGTATCACTAAAGAGATAGAAGCGCAGGCGCTGAAATCGATCATTGATATTGAACAAGTTAATCAGCTTCGCGGCGCTTTAGAGAAGATAGAGTTGATGCTAAGCGAATCGCCTTTATATGCAGAAAATGCAATTAATGAAAGTATAGACAATGCTTTGCTCCTTAGTCACCTGAAAGCTATGCTCAATAGTGTAGAGCAGAATATGGTAGATGAAGCGGAGCTGTCATTTTTAAAAGAAATAGGGTGCTCTAATCACAACGAGCAAATTGGTCAAATTCTCTTAGATATAGATGACTTTGAGTTTGAATTGGCGCACGAGCACATTTCTTCATTAATACAAGAATTAGAATAGCCCAGAGATATGGCATGTTAGAAATTGAAATAACAAAACCTACTTTACTCCTCGTTGACGATGAGCCTGTAAACCTGCGGGTTTTAAAGCAACTTCTTGCCAGTGATTACCAATTAATTTTTGCCAGAAATGGTGAGGAAGCACTGAAGCTAGCACAAACAAGACAGCCTAATTTAATACTTCTAGACGTTATGATGCCAGGGTTAACGGGGTTTGAAGTATGCCGCCAGCTTAAACAGCAAGCAGATACAAGGCACATCCCTGTTATATTCGTAACCGCCTTAAACGATGAACACGAAGAAACGGAAGGCTTCGAGGCGGGGGCAGTGGACTACATCACAAAGCCAATATCTCCGGCCATTGTAAAAGCTCGGGTTAAAACTCACCTTAGTTTGGTACAAGCAGACGAACTGTTGGACAGCCGCTTGCAAGTTGTCCAGCGTTTGGGAAAGGCGGCAGAATACAAAGACAATGAGACGGGCATGCATGTTATGCGCATGAGCCATTATGCTAAAGAGTTAGCGCTTGCTTATGGACTCACTGACAAACAGGCGGAAATTTTACTTCACGCGGCGCCGATGCACGATATCGGCAAAATAGGTATTGCCGATAGCATAATGCTAAAGCCGGGCAAGTTAACTGACGAAGAATTTGCCACCATGAAGCATCACCCAGAAATTGGTGCCGAAATCATTGGTGATTGCGGCAATTCTCTGTTGTTGCAGGTAGCGAAATCAGTGTCACTGACACACCATGAAAAGTGGGATGGTTCTGGCTATCCCAAAGGACTGGCAGGCGAAGATATTCCAATTGAAGGCCGTATCTGTGCAATCGCTGATGTATTCGATGCGCTCACAAGCAAACGCCCATATAAAGACGCGTGGAGTATTGAAAAAACCATCGATTTTATGGAAAGTCAGAAGGGTAATCACTTTGAGCCAAGACTGGTCGAATTAATGATAGAAATTATGCCTAAAATACTCGACATAAAAGCCAAGTTTAAAGATGAGGACTAACCGCTAAGTCTTTTCGCTGTTGCTTAATGCGCCGCCTATACGTATAATGTGCGCATTGAGTGATGAGAGCGGGCTCCCTCATTAAAGGAAAGTAACGCACTTATCATTAGCAAGCTATCACCTATCGGTGGTTTTACCCATAAGTTTGCAACTGCCTACATTGGCAGGTATGGGTTCAGAATTTTAATAAAAGCCCCGCTAGTCCGGGGCTTTTTGTTGTATTAAAACCTGGAGTCAGCCTCGCTGAGCCGGGTGATGACAGGTGGGCTTTAGGCCCTTTTTTCGTTTTTGGAGGTTTGCATTGGCAAAACTTGAAGAGAAACTAACCGAAATGCTAGAGCCAGGTGTAGAAGCACTGGGCTTTGAATTGGTTGGTATCGAGTTTGTACGAGCGGGGAAGCATTCAATTCTTCGCGTTTTTATTGATCATGAAAACGGTATTACCGTAGATGATTGTGCAGATGTAAGTCATCAGGTTAGCGCAATTTTGGACGTTGAAGATCCGATTAGCACTGAATATAACCTTGAAGTGTCATCACCAGGTATGGACAGACCGCTTTTCAAAGAAAAGCATTACATTGAGGCTGTGGGTGAAGTGGTTCAAGTTCGTTTGTCTATGCCAATGGACGACAGACGTAATTTTAAAGGCAAAGTACTTGCGTGTGAAAACGGCATCGTAAGTATTGAAGTGGATGGCCAGCAGTTCCAGTTAGCTGTGGCGAATATCGAAAAAGGTAACGTTGTTCCCACGTTCGATTAACGGAACAGCTCTGCTTTCATCGACGAAAGCATAAGAGAGGCGAAAATGAATAAAGAAATTTTGTTAGTGGCGGAAGCCGTTTCAAATGAAAAACAAGTGCCTAGAGAGAAAATTTTTGAAGCGCTAGAGTTTGCAATTGCTAGCGCAACCAAAAAGAAAAACGAAGGCGAAATTGAAGTTCGTGTAAGCATCGACAGAACGTCTGGTGACTTTGATACATTCCGTCGCTGGTTGGTTATCCCAGATGACCAAGAGCAAGAAAATCCATTTGCTGAAATTACGTTTTCTGCGGCGCAAATCGACGAGCCAGAGATACAACTTGGCGATTATGTGGAAGAACAAATTGAATCTATCAAATTCGACCGCATAACTACGCAAACCGCAAAGCAAGTGATCGTACAAAAAGTACGTGAAGCTGAGCGTCAGCAAATGATTGCTGAATACGAAGACAAAGTGGGTGAGCTTGTTACGGGTACGGTTAAAAAAGTAAACCGCGACAATATCATCATCGATTTGGGTAATAACGCTGAAGGCGTTATTTACCGCGATGATATGCTTCCTCGTGAAACTTTCCGCCCGGGCGACCGTGTACGTGGACTTCTTTACGTTATCCGTCCAGAAGCGCGTGGAGCACAGTTGTTTATCAGCCGTACGCACCCAGACATGCTAGTTGAACTGTTCCGCTTAGAAGTTCCAGAAATTGCGGAAGAGACGCTAGAAATTAAATCTGCTGCTCGCGACCCAGGTTCTCGTGCAAAAATAGCGGTTAAAACTAACGACAAACGCTTAGATCCAGTAGGTGCGTGCGTGGGTATGCGTGGTTCACGTGTACAAGCCGTATCTGGTGAACTTGGCGGTGAACGTGTTGATATCGTGCTATGGGACGAGAACCCAGCGCAATTCGTTATTAACGCAATGGCTCCCGCTGAAGTTGCGTCAATTGTTGTTGACGAAGACAGCAACAGCATGGACGTAGCGGTTGAAGCAGACAACCTAGCTCAGGCAATTGGCCGTAGTGGTCAAAACGTTCGCCTAGCTAGCCAGCTTACAGGCTGGGAACTTAACGTGATGACGGTTGAAGACCTCAACAAGAAACACGAAGAAGAAAACGCGAAGGTACTTGATCTATTTACTGCTGGTTTGGACATTGACGAAGAGTTTGCGTCTGTCTTGGTAGATGAAGGCTTTACAACGCTAGAAGAGGTGGCATACGTGCCAGCAAGTGAACTTCTAGCGGTTGAAGGGTTAGATGAAGAAATGGTTGAAGAGCTGCGCAACAGAGCGCGTGCTTTCTTAACCACGCGTGCACTGGCGAACGAAGAATCGCTTGAAGGTGCAGAGCCTACAGAAGCCTTATTAAATCTTGAAGGTATGAGTAAACACGTGGCTTATGTGTTGGCCAGCCGCGGTGTTACTGACCTGGAAGAATTAGCAGAACAAGGTACCGATGATATCAGTGATATCGATGAACTAGACGAAGAGAAAGCCGGTGCGTTAATCATGGCGGCTCGTAATATCGTATGGTTCAGTGAAGAAGAGTAAGGTCAACAGGGGGAAAATTACGTAATGGCAGATGTATCTATTGAAAAGCTCGCCAGCGACATTGGTACGACCGTTGACCGATTGGTTGGCCAGTTTAAAGACGCGGGTATCTCTAAGAGTGCCGGCGATCAGGTAAACGAAGACGAGAAACAGAAACTATTGGATCATTTAAGTAAGCAACACGGCAGCGCAGCTGAACCAACGCGTATGACACTTAAGCGTAAGACAACTAGCACATTAAGTGTTGGTAAGTCTAAAGAAGTGAAAGTGGAAGTACGCAAGAAGCGCACATACGTTAAGCGCAGCGACGTTGAAGAACAGCAGCGTCAAGCGGAAGAAGAAGCGAAGCGTCTTGAAGAAGAGGCGCGTTTGAAGCGCGAAGCAGAAGAGAAAGCAGCTGCTGAAGCGAAGAAAGCCGCTGAAGAAAAAGCGCGTAAAGCAGAAGAAGCTAAGAAAGCTGCTGATGAAGAGCGTGCACGTCGTGCGGAGCAAGCTAAGAAAGAAGCTGAAGCCCGTAAAGCAGACGAGCCTGAGCTAACTGAAGCTGAGAAAGCGGAAGCAGAAGCTGCACGTCAGGAAGAAGAGCGCCTGCGTAAAGCACAGGAAGAAGAAGCGCAAAAGAAACTTGAAGAAGACGCGAAAAAGGCGGCGGAAGAAGCGCGTAAACTTGCTGAAGAAAACGAGCGTCGCTGGAAAGAAGAAGAAGAGCGTCGTAAGAAAGCGGAAGCCGAAGAAGTTCACTTGCACTCTAATCGCTATGCTCAAGAAGCAGAAGACGAAGAAGACATGCAAGTTGAGCGTTCTTCACGCCGTCGTCGCAAGTCTAAGAAAAACGCCGGTGAGCACCTTAAGCAAGGCTTTAACAAGCCAGCTGCTCCTGTAGAGCGTATTGTTAAGCTTGGCGCAACCATCACAGTTGGTGAGCTGGCAAGTAAACTTGCTATTAAGTCTAACGAAGTTATCAAAACGATGATGAAGATGGGCGAGATGGCAACCATCAATCAAGTATTAGACCAAGACACTGCGGTACTTGTTATCGAAGAGATGGGTCATAAGTACGAGCTTGTAAACGACAATGCGCTTGAAGATGAGTTGCTGGCAGAGGGCACAGATGGCGAGAAATCGACACGTGCTCCTGTTGTTACCATCATGGGTCACGTTGACCACGGTAAAACATCACTGCTTGATTACATTCGCCGTGCGAAAGTAGCAGATGGTGAAGCGGGTGGTATTACCCAGCATATCGGTGCTTACAAAGTACAAACTGATAACGGTGAAATCACCTTCCTAGATACACCTGGACACGCTGCGTTTACTGCAATGCGTGCTCGTGGTGCTACGGCGACGGATATCGTTATTCTTGTTGTTGCTGCAGATGACGGCGTAATGCCGCAAACGAAAGAAGCGGTACAGCATGCCCGTGCTGCGGGTGTACCTCTTATCGTTGCAGTGAATAAGATGGATAAAGAAACAGCTGATCCTGACCGCGTTAAAACTGAGCTATCGCAACTAGAAGTTATCTCAGAAGAGTGGGGCGGTGAACACCAGTTCTGTAACGTTTCTGCGAAAACGGGTATGGGCGTCGATGAGCTTCTTGATGCTATCGTTCTTCAGGCAGAACTACTTGACCTTAAAGCGGTAGCTGAAGGTTCTGGTCGCGGTATTGTTATCGAATCTCGTCTTGATAAAGGTCGTGGTCCGGTAGCGTCAGTACTCGTTCAGGAAGGTCAATTACTTGCGGGTGACATTCTACTTTGTGGTGAAGAGTACGGCCGTGTTCGTGCAATGCGCGACGAAAACGGCAAAGAAATTAAGGTTGCAGGACCTTCAACGCCGGTAGAAGTACTTGGTCTTTCAGGTGTTCCTGTAGCGGGTGAAGATGCCGCAGTTGTTAAAGACGAACGTAAAGCTCGTGAAGTAGCAGCGAAGCGTCATCAGAAGAAACGCGAACTTAAACTTGCTCGTCAGCAAAAAGCGAAACTTGAAAACATGTTTGCGAACATGGAATCAGGTGATGTTAGCGAACTTAACATCGTACTTAAGGCTGACGTACAGGGCTCTGTAGAAGCGATTTCTGAGTCACTGGTTAAGCTTTCAACTTCTGAAGTTAAAGTTAATATTGTAGGTAGTGGTGTAGGTGGAATCACCGAAACTGACGCAACCCTTGCGGCTGCATCAGGCGCTATCGTACTAGGCTTTAACGTTCGTGCCGATGCAACAGCACGTCGCGTACTAGAAGCTGAAGAAATTGACCTACGTTACTACAGCGTTATCTACCACCTAATTGACGAAGTGAAAGCGGCCATGAGCGGTATGCTTGCTCCAGAGTTCAAGCAGGAAATCATTGGTCTTGCCGAAGTACGTGACGTATTTAAGTCACCGAAACTGGGCGCAATTGCAGGCTGTATGGTTACAGAAGGTAACGTTAAGCGTAGCAACCCAATCCGTGTACTTCGTGAAAACGTAGTAATTTACGAAGGTGAATTAGAATCACTACGCCGCTTTAAAGACGACGTACAAGAAGTACGTAACGGTATGGAATGTGGTATCGGCGTTAAGAACTATAACGATGTGAAAGTAGGTGACCAAATTGAGGTCTTCGAAATCGTTGAGGTTAAACGCGAAATTTAATTGCCTTAGTTAATTCGGCATGTGAAAAACGGGGGCCGAGTGCTCCCGTTTTTGTCTGTATAAAGTAAACAGACTCAAGCATGCCCTACGTTAAATAAGGAAAGGAGAGTACAATGGCTCGTGAATTTTCACGTACCGACAGAGTGGCTCAGCAAGTTCATAAAGAAGTAGCGAGCATTCTGCAAAACGAATACAAACACCGAGTAGGCGATATGCCTTTAATTACGGTTTCTGATGTAGATGTATCGCGCGACCTAGCTCACGCGAAAATCTTTGTGACTATATACAACAGCACTGAAGAAGAAGGCAAAGCCCAAATCAAGCAGCTAGCTGAATACAAAAAGTTTATTCGCAGTATTCTTGCTAAACGCATTCGCATGCGTTCAGTACCTGATCTTCACTTCTTTGAAGATAAATCAATTGTTGAAGGCATGCGCATTTCTAATCTTGTGTCACAGACCATCGCTAAAGATGAGTCGAAGCGCGATGAAGACGATTCACAAGAGCAGGAGTAGATGGCAAGACGTCGTAAGGGCCGTGATATTAACGGCATAGTATTACTTGATAAACCACTGGGTGGTTCATCTAACCAACTATTACAGAAAGTACGCTGGCTGTATAAAGCGGCCAAAGCGGGCCACACAGGCGCGCTTGATCCGCTAGCTAGCGGTATGCTGCCGCTGTGTTTGGGTGAAGCGACCAAGTTTTCCCAGTTTCTTCTGGATGCCGAAAAGACCTATGAAGTTACGGCTCAATTAGGTGTTCGTACCACCACGTCTGACGCCGACGGTGAAGTGGTAGAAGAGAAGCCCGTTGAAGTCACTGAAGAGCAAGTACGTAAAGCGTGTTTAGCTTTTTTGGGTAAAAGTAAACAGATTCCGTCTATGTTCTCTGCGCTTAAACATCAAGGTAAGCCACTTTATCACTATGCGCGTCAAGGCATAGAGATTGAGCGTGAACCACGTGATATTGAAGTGTATGAATTAGATGTACTGCGTATTGAACTGCCGTTTGTAGAAATGCGCATTAAATGTAGCAAGGGCACTTATATTCGCTCTATCGTAGATGATTTAGGTCAGAACCTTGGCTGTGGTGCTTATGTGACCCGCTTACATCGAACTGAAGTTGCTGACTATCCTACCGATAAAATGGTGTCACTGGATAAGTTAATTGAAATTCAGGAGTCGCTAGAAGACGATGACTTCAAAGCGCTTGATGACTTGCTTATTCCTATGGATACCGCTGTAAGTCGTCTACCGTTTGTGACCATTAACGAAGCCGAAAGAAATCGTTTTGACAATGGCCAATCGGTTAAAGGCATGTGCAGTGAAGCGCTTGAAGAGGGAACATCTTATCGCGTCTATCACGGTGCTGATACCAGTGGTATTTTCTTAGGCGTAGGGGAAGGGGTTCTTGACCCGAAAGACCAAGGTATCCCTAAACAAGAAGTGTTTGTTAACCCGAAGCGCCGGGTTGTTTATCAATAGAAACTGCGTCTGTAAATAAAGATGGTTTATGGCTTGCTAAGTATGTAAACGTCATTATAATACTGCGCTCATTCCGCTTTGCTGAATTAGTGATCGGCGAAGCATTAATATTAGGAGAATGATATGTCACTAACTAAAGCAGAAACCGCGAAAATTATTGCTGAGTACGGCGTTAAAGAAGGCGACACTGGTTCACCAGAAGTTCAAGTAGCTTTGCTTACTCACAACATCAACAAGCTTCAAGGTCACTTTGCTGATCATAAGAAAGATCACCACTCTCGTCGTGGTCTTCTACGTATGGTTAGCCAACGTCGTAAGCTTCTAGACTACCTTAAAGGCAAGAACGCTGAGCGTTACCTTGACCTTATCAAGCGTCTAGGTCTACGTCGATAAGACTAGGTTTCAAGAAAAGCGCCCAATGGGCGCTTTTTTTTCGTCTGTTTTTGGCCTTGGTGATTCATTGCGCAAGAAGTGTGATGACTCTAATCGCCTTTTTCTGCAGTTTTAGTGGAAGAACGAACTGCATTTTGCATTATTTTCAGCTCACGCTCAGTTAAGTTTCGCCACTGACCTGGCCTTAAATTGCTAAGTTCCAAATGCATAATACGCGTTCGCTTAAGCTTGGTGACCTCGTAGCCTAAAAACTCGCACATTCTGCGTATTTGGCGATTGAGTCCCTGGGTAAGAATAATAGTGAATTTGTTTTTGCCGGTTGGTTTGACAACACAAGGCTTTGTGACTGTGCCTAATATGGGCACGCCGCGCGCCATACGCTTTACAAACCGTTCACTAATAGGCTGGTTAACCGTTACTTCATACTCTTTGTCGTGCGCATTTTCAGCGCGCAATATTTTATTGACGATATCACCATCGCTGGTGAGTATGATGAGCCCTTCAGAAGGCTTATCAAGCCTACCTACAGGAAATATACGTGCTTTATGACCGATAGCGTCAATAATATTTCCTTTAACATGGCGCTCGGTAGTACAGGTTATGCCTATCGGTTTGTTGTATACAATATAGACCCTATCTGATTTGTCCTTCGCTACCGCACCTACGACTTTTCCATCAACTTTGACAATATCGCCGGCACCAATTTTAGTGCCAAGCTCTGGTGGTTTGTTATTTACCGTAACGCGCTTTTGCTCAATGAGTTTATCGGCTTCTCGGCGTGAACATAGGCCAGTGTCACTAATATATTTGTTTAACCGTTTAGGCGCTTGGTCACTCATTGCGCAGTATGTCCTGTCTTAGTTTTGGGAAGGCGGTAATGGTATCACGACAAAAAAAAAGGGGCGATTAACCCCTTTCTTTTTTCTGTATTTATCTGGTATTGCTATGTCGTACTGTTTGTCTTGAAAACAACACGCCAAACAATGGTGGGTAATTTAACTGCCAGCAGGTGAGGGAGGTGAGCCCGCGCCGCCGCTAGCATTGCCGCTTGATACTACTTTTGTGGCGATGTCGCGGATCTCGTTCTCTAAACTGGTAATGCGTCCAGATAAAGTTGTGTTGCGCTGCTCCAATACTGATAGTTTATCGGTAATGTTACGCACACGCTGCTGAGCGCTTTGTTTATCGCTTGTGGCTTGTTCTAGTTGAACGTTCACAGCAAGTAGTTCATCGGCTAGTGATGCCAATTGATTTTTAACAGAACCGATTGCAGCAGCTTGGGTTTTTACATCATCAGCAACGGCACTGACATTCTTGTTCAGCGCAGTCTGAACGTTGCCAACGCGATCACCAAGGTCAGCAATTTCTTTTTGATTACGACGCCAAGCAGAAGCCCAAAGCTTGTCCATTTGCTCCCAAAGCTCATTAGTCTTATTCGATAATTCAGTAACTTTTACTTGTAGGGCAACGGTAGATTCGCCGATTTCTTCGCCTGTTGCAGAAAGCTTGTTCTCTAGCTGCATAATCCGCTTTTCGGCCTGCTCAGCCACAGCCTTCTGTTGCTCAAGCATGGTATACAAATAGTAACATCCTCCGCACGCGGCTAGAGCAATCAAGGCAACTAAAACAACCCAGACTCCATTGCCGCTTCCGCTATTTGCCGATTGGCGGTTTACCGATGGGGAAGGCGAAGGTGATGTCGTCTTTGATGGAGCGGCTTGCCTTTTAGTCTGATAGTCCCGACGGTCTTCTTCATCCAATCTAATGGTTGGAAATTCATCGTTTTTCGAATTATTTGCCATAGTAAATTTATAATCTCTTTATGTAGCGCTCTCTTCATGACGTCAAAATGTCTTCTCTTAAAGAGAAGAGAGCCCATTATTTTTTGCGCGCAGTTTCATGTTATCGCTAAATCGAAGGAAATTCTATGGCTTATGTAGAATGCTAACTTCCCAGAAGCCAAAGACGCTGGAATGTGACCAACCCCAGCACTTTTCACTAATAAAAACCTAGTTAGTTTTTATCGCCAATCCACTCAACCCGATAAAGATCACGGCGTCGGTCAAGGTAGTTTCGTACCGAGCCTTCATTTTGCAGTTTGGTGAGTTTGTCGAGGTCTAAATCAACAATCAGCGTCATTTCGGTATTTGGTGTAGTCTCTGACACGATAGCATCGTGAGGGAACGCAAAATCACTGGGTGAAAACACGGCTGTCTGCCCATATTGGATATCCACGTTATCCACCTTAGGTAGATTACCAACACTGCCTGCAATAGCCACATAACATTCATTTTCGATAGCCCTTGCTTGTGCACAGCGGCGAACGCGTAAATAACCATTTTTTGTGTCTGTCCAAAATGGCACGAATAAAATCTGCATCTCTTGGTCGGAAAGAATGCGTGCTAGCTCTGGAAATTCCACGTCATAACAAATTAGAACGCCGATTTTCCCGAAGTCGGTATCAAAGGTCTTAAGGCTATTTCCGCCCTTCATTATCCAGTCCTCTTTTTCATGAGGGGTTGGATGAAGTTTGTACTGGCTTTCAATCGTTCCGTCTCGTTTACATATATAGCTTACGTTATACAGCAGCTCCTCTTCTACCACAGGCATAGATCCGGCAATAATCGTAATATTGTACGACACGGCTAAGTGCGATACGGCAGTTAAAATTTCATCAGTATAGGTAGCCAAATGCCAAATAGCGTCGATGGACGAATCGGATGGGCTAAGACCCATAAGCGGGGCATTAAAAAATTCAGGGAACAAGGCCACATCGCATGAATAGTCAGATAGAGCGTCGACAAAGTATTCTACTTGCTGAAGCAGTTCTTCTACATTGTTGAAGTAGCGCATCTGCCACTGAATACATCCTATACGCGCACTCGATTTCCTGCTGGCGATTAAAGAAGGCGTGCCCGGCTCGTAGTAAATGTTATGCCATTGAAGTAACGTGGCATAACCCTTCGATGCTTCATCCTCAGGGAGGTACGCAGTCATTACTTGCTTTACCTCGAAGCCATTGGATAGCTGAAACGTTAATATTGGATCGTAAATATCCTTAAGCTTTACTTGCTCAATGTATTCATAAGGCGACAGTTCATGTGCATAGTTTCTATAGTTGGGGATGCGCCCCCCTGCCATAATCGATTTTAGGTTTAAGTTTCTACATAACTCTTTTCGAGCTTCGTATAGCCGCCTACCTAAACGAAGGCCGCGGTATTCTGGGCAAACAATAACTTCTACGCCATAAAGCACATCACCGTTTGGATCGTGAGTTGTGAGATAGGCATCCCCGGTTATTTCATCGTAACTATGCTTATCACCAAACTGGTCGTAATCGACAATGACTGAAATGGCGAAGGCAACCACTTTGCCTTTATCTTCAATGCATATTTGTCCTTCAGGAAAGGTAGTGACTTGCGCTTTGTAGTTAGAATAAGGCCAAGCGCCTCCAACGTTAGCGTATACGTTATCCATTAACGCTTTTACGTCGTTATAGTCATCTAGTCTTAAATTTCTTAAGTCTAGATGATGTTCCGTTTCTTCTATTTGTGTCTGGTCTTGACTCATGGGTTACTCTTTTTGCTAATGCTTTTGATAAATACTTCTAATACGTACTGTATGTATATTTCTACTTAAACGCCTAGTAATGTTTTTTTCAACTGTTAAATGTAGCCCTCGTGTTCTTACCCTAAAGGCGAAGATAACAAGTACTAAGGGGGCTCGCTTTAAGCAGCACCATTAAAATACATACCATGGCTTACTAATTGAGGTTATTTAAAATTGAGCTTATTTAATTGCTCTTTAGTAATTGTTTTAGCCTCTGTTTAGCGCAGCTTGCTCACGCACTGATTAAAGAATGGTTAGCAAGAAACGTGCGAATTCTTTAGTCGTCAAAACGATAAATAATTTTTCTTTTATCGATAAAAAAATAGCGCGAAAAATGTGTGGTTATGCGATTGCCACAAGGCTCAACGCCGCGTATAAGTTCGCTACTTTTTTTTACGTCCACACCTTCCTAATAATTTTACGATTAGTTAACTGCCCATAGGTAAAAAGAGTTTGATGAATAGAGAACAACTTGCGTCGTATCAGCCTCTACACGTTTTTGATGAAGCCATATTTGAAAACATCGTCGACGACTTAATCACTTCAGGCTTTTCTATTCAAAAGAATGGTTTACCTGATTTTATTACACAAGCACTTTTGACATGCCAGCATAAAATTTCTGAAGCTGAATATAGAAAAGCGGGCGTTGGTCGCGCAGAGAATTATCAGAAGGCTGAAAAAGTAAGAGGAGACGAAATTTGCTGGATTACCGGTTCCTCTAAGGAAGGCGCTTTGTGGCTGTCATGGTGTGAAGCTATGCAGCAATATATAAACCGTTCGCTTTTTATGGGGCTTTTTTCGTTTGAAAGTCATTTTGCTTGTTATGAACCGGGTAAATTTTACAAGCGCCATGTAGATGCGTTTAAAGGCCAGGGCAATAGGGTGCTATCACTTGTTGCTTATCTAAACGAAAGCTGGCAGGAGACGGATGGCGGTGAATTAGTGCTGTATTCGGATGACAATGATCAAATAGGAACAAAAGTCCTACCAGCAAAAGGAACATTTGTTGTATTTCTTAGTGAAGCATTCCCTCATGAAGTTTTGCCAGCAGTAAGAACACGCCATTCCGTTGCAGGGTGGTATAGAGTAAACGGTAGTGTTAATGACAGCATCGACCCACCGCGCTAGTATCCAAAAACTCATACTTATGTATAATATGAATTTGCTATATATCTGTTGTGATAAAGTCATACCTGAAATACGAGTAGACCGTTAAGCTTAGTGGTAAGTAAACAAGCTTTGTTTTTGATGGTAACTTCACAACGATAGTATAGTGTTGTCCACAATAGCTCGTCCTGACGCCATTGTGCCGCTTAGGGAAAAGATGTAAGAAGTGATTGGTCAATGCTGGAAAAAATACCTGCCCCCACCCCAAGAGAAGAACTACATGTGCTGGTTATCGATAACCAAGGGCTAGTTCACGAAGTCGTTGCATCAGCATTACATGAAATTGGAATTAAAAATGTAAGTAGTGCATTTAATGCATTCCACGCAAAAAGATTATGTGAAACAAGACAATATGACTTTGTATTGCTTGCCTTTAACGTTAGTCATGACAAAGATGGTTTTCACCTTTTTGAAGAACTGAAGCACCTCAATTACATCAACGACACTACCACAGTTATTTTTCTCAGTGCAGAGACATCACCTGAACTCGTTAATTGTATTGTAGAATTGCAGCCTGATGACTTCTGGGTTAAGCCTTTACAGCGCAATAAGATAGAGGCGCGTTTAGAGTATCTTATACAGGTTCGATTAAAGCTTCACAAAATGCTGCATTGCATGCATGCTGGCGACTATTCAACCGCGATGTATTATGCTGAGCGACAGCTAAAAGATCCCTCGCTTTCAGAGTACCACACCAGAATAAAACGCCTTATTGGTGACTGTCTACTACAGTTACGGGATTATGAAACTGCAGAAGACTACTTTAGAACGCTACTTCAGAGTATGGACCACGCGTGGGTTCACATTGGTCTCACGCGTTCGTTATTGCGCCAAGATGAACTAGAAGAAGCACAGTTATTGGTTGATGATCTACTCCAGCGGCCCGATACACGCTTCTTGACCTTCGATTTGCTTGCACAATACTTCATTGAAAAAGAGCAGTTTGATATTGCTTACGAGCAGATGAAAGAGGCAAGTCGACTAGCTCCCCGAAATATTGAACGCAACAAGCGTTTATGGGATCTCGCCAGACTTAATCACGACAAAGCCGGTCAGCTTTCTGCCGTGCAGAATATGGCAAAGTTTGCTAAAAATTCAATTCACGATTCGCCGCAACTGACACTTAATGTTATTCGCTCAACCATTGATTTGGCCACAAGCCTAGGTAATGCTGAAGGTGACAAGTACCTTAAACGCGCCGAAAGTGAGCTTGATGAGCTTAGGCAGCAGAAAGGCATGCAGAATCAGCTTGCTGAGCAAATGGATGTGGTTAAGTCCCGAGTACTATGTCTTAGAGATGAGAAACGTGAGGCTGAAAAGTTAATGAAGGATCGCTCAGCGTCTACGGATGGACTGTCAATGGAAGATAGTTTAGATAAGATGAAAGCCTTCCATGAGCTGGGCATGCGTGAACACTGTGTCAGCATTTTAGATAAACTGAGAAAGCAGATAGAGGGTGATACTTTTACTTCACAAGTAGTAAATGAGTACCTTAACCAAGAATCAATAGAACGTACCGAAATTCAGTTTACCACAAAAGAACTTAAACAAATGGCGGCTGTGAACTACAAAGAAAACCGCCTTATCCCTGCATATAACAACTTGCAGCAGGCGTTGACCTTGTCACCAAAAGACAAACAAATCGCGTTAAGCCTGCTTAAAGTCATTACTCAAATGCATTTAGACAGTGGTCTTAGTGAAGAACAAATGAACTCTGCGCAGCGTGCTGCTAAATTACTCTGTGCTGAAGAGTTATCGGCGACCCAAGCGGAAAAACGGGACCAGTATATCGCTCGAATTGGTATTGAGGTTGATGATACTAATGCCGCTGATTTAGTTGGCGTGGTTGTCGCTAAAGCGTAATTTGGAATGTTGCCCGTTTTTAAAGCTTGAGAAGCTAATATAAAGGGTCAGATAAAAGTTTAAACGCCGCCAATCATATACACAACGGCATAATGAAAACCTAAAAAAAAGCTGCCTTGAATTTCAAGGCAGCTTTTTTACTTTAAGAAGGATTTAATTCTTTCTTCTGTTATTTTTTAGCAACAGTAGCACGACGGCGAAAGCCAATTGCTGCGGCTAACAGAGCAAGAATTCCTCCCATTGAGCCACCTGAGCTGTCGTTATCGTCTTCTTCATTATCAACAACCTCTGCTTGAAGATCGAAAGTTGCAACAAACGGGTCATGGTCTGAACTTCTGAATGGACCCACGTCAGTGAACGCATAGCCGTCTTCATCAGCATAATAGCGAAGCGCTTGGTCGTACTGTAGCTGGTAGGCTTCAACTGAATTGATATTCCAGTGAGCGCCATCAATAGCGTCTTCAAGCATGGCTTCACTTGCTAGTACGTGGTCTAAACTACCTACTTGTTCAGTACCATAGAACCAATACGAGAAGCCTTCTGCATCAAATTCTTCAGCTAAATTGTGATAGCCGAAGCTAGATTCAACTTCAACAGAAGCGCCCTCGTCCATTTCTGTATTTACCGCAGTAGCTATGGTGTAGCCACGTGCTTCAGGTGTATAGTCGGTAAGCACTGCCACAGGATCTTCAGCACTGTACGCGTTCAAGTCGCCTAAGATTATCTTACGCTCTGGCAGATTTTCATCGCTCAAAGCATTACCTAATGTAACGGCTGCCGATACGCGAAATGCGTTACAGCTGCCCTGAATTGTAGTAATCTCAGACGGCTCTTCGGCTATGTCTTCAGCGCACTGCGAACCCTTAGACTTAAAGTGGTTCACTGAAACTAGGAACGACTGTTCACTTTCAGTGTGTACAAAAGATTGAAGAAGGCTAGGGCGCATTTGTGCAAGACTATCTTCGTCAATTTGTTGTACTGGCATATCAACAATAATAGCGTCGCCTTCTGGTGTTACTACAGAAGCTTTGTATAGCAGGCCTACAGTGATAGCATCTGTACCAACTTCGCTACCATCGCTAGTGGCAATAAATGAGTACTGTTCAGTTTCACCTAGCTCAGCATTAATAGCATTAACTAGTGCCTGAATAGCGCTATCTTCACCGAAACCATCGTTTTCAATTTCCATTAGGCCAACAACGTCAGCATTAAGGTTAACAATAGCTTCTACGATACGACCTTGTTGCAATTCGAACGCTACTGCGTCATCTGCACCACGGTTTTCGTCATAATCGAAGGTTACATCGCCGTTAGCGTCCACTTCACCGTTGAAGTAGTTAAGCACGTTGAAAGTTGCAATTGATAAGTTGCCTTCTGTTACAACAGGGTTCGCTTCACGGGTTGAAGTGACTTCAATAATGTCGCTAGGGTTAATTCTGTAAGTACCAAAGCTGTAGTTTAGTGGACCTGCAGCAGAAACCGAATCACCAATGCGAATAGCATTAGCGTAGCTGAAAGTAGGGAAGAAACTCAAAGCATCTGGGTACTGAGAACTGCTGTTATCTTCAATTGTAAGCAGACTTGTTTCGCTTGCTTCAACAGCGGCTGTGTAAGCATCTGACAATGGCGCTGCCACATCGCTTGGTTGGCGTTTAATTGTGTCACTAACAACGATCTCACCAAAGCGCCATAGGTTGTTCGTGCTTGTTACTGTCGCGTCAGTCACGCTAACAACCATACCTTCAACCGATTCAAGGTCAAGTTCGTACGGCATAGCGATCTCTACCGCCGCAACAGCATCTGCGGTGCCGCAATCAAGTGCAGCAACATCGCTATCCAAGGTAAGGGTCGTCATGCCGTAGTTTTCTTCTACTTCACCATAAAGGCGAACGACGTTACCGGTGGCAACATCGACGCTGCCGTCTACGAACAAACCTTCAGATGTGTTTTCATCACCGTCGTGATCCGCTGCTTCTTCTTGTATAAAGAAACCATCAGCACGGGTGCCAGTAACGATAGCTTCGACAATATGGCTATTGCCAACTTCAGCAGAGCTACTTTCGCTGCCTTGAATTGCACTTATTAGTGTTGCATCATCGCCGCACATTCCTAGCTCAATGGCAGGCTCTTCTGGTTCTTCAATAACTTCACCACCGCCTTCAGTGGTGAAGGTGCCAGTAGGGAAGGGGCTGGCTGCATCTGCATTTGTGGTTGAACCGTCAAGCGCGTCAACACCACTGTAAGTCCAGTTAGACGCTTCGAAACTGCCGCCATTAGCCGTTTGGCCCGACATACGGTATGCCCAACCATCTAAGTATTCCCATGCGGTGCCGCTGCCGTCGGTGTTGATATCACCAAACGTATCAATAACGCTGCCATCTTTGAAAAGCTCAATAGCATCGTCACCATTAATTCCTAATTCAGATGTATCGTAGTCTGGTGCAGAACCGAAAAACGCGGTAAACCCATCAATTTCTGATGCTACGTAGATGTAAGAGCCAGCGCTTGCAGACGTGCCAGCTGGGAAGGTGAACTCTTCTCCATCTGTTCCACCACCGTTGTTCGCTGCACCAATACCATAGGTAGATAAGTCTGCAATATCGTTAACAACGAAAAGTTCTACAGCTTTTGGAACACCGCCACTTAATGGCCCGTCAATAACACCACTAATAACTAAATCGTTGGCTTGAATAGCGGTAGAAGAAAGTGCAGAGATTATTCCTGCAGATAGTAAAGTTAATGATGTTCTCACGTCATTTTCCCTTTGTAGTTTCATTATTTTTTAAATCACAGGTACTAGTATTTTTGTTGTAAAGTCTGCTTGAGCAGCGCACCCTGTGACGAGCAATTTTCGTATTGCTTGTTCTACCGTAGGGAAGTTTATGATTAATAGAAATAACTTAATCTTATTCAAGCTGTTTTTAAAATAGCTTAAGTAAATCAACAGCATAGGAAGTTTAAGTAAACTTACTTATACTGTTAAATCACTTTTTTAGCCTTACCTAACCTTTAAATAACGCTATAGCCATTTTGTGGGCGCTTATTACGCTTTATTACAATCAAGCTTTGTTTTAGTTTGATTCTATATGGCGGGAGAATAGAGCATGATCGTCAACGACTTGATCTGCATAAAGATTTGCTATTTTCACAAGCAGGTCTTTTGATTGAGAAAATGCGGTAGAGGCTGATTGGGCAAACCTTGTGCTTCTTCTGTCTCCACGGCAATGCGCCAATGCCAAGCTATAACCGCATAGTTGTGCAAAATATTCAAAGCCCCCGTTAAGGGCCTTATTGCCCATTGCTATATCTTGAGGATCGATACCTACCTTAGCGTGGTGTCTGGAGCGAATGAGATAGTGAGCGCCTTCGAATTTGACCTCATCCAGAACAAGATCTGGTTTTCTTTGCATTCGACGTTGGCAACGTGCGGTGAGGTGGGCGGGGTTTAGACGATTGACAGGGTTAACGGTAGGGAAATAATGAATAGGTGCAGCAACACGCTGTTGTTTAACTTCTACAATATGGCAATGCGCGAAACTCTTTTCATTGTGCGGTTTAGACGGCCCGACTAAAAAGTAATAGCGCGCCATATTCACGGATCCAGTTCCTGCGTTCAATCGTTTAACGATATCAACGATAGAATCGTCCATGTAAGGAGCAAACGCGTCGTGTAATGTTTTATACTCGTCTTCGCTTAGAGGGGCGAACTTTTCACTGTTGGGTTTAAAGCCCAGCGTCGTGCCGTTAAAACTCACCGCTTTAGCAAGCGCACTTTTAATTGTAAAGTCCTCGCCGCCCGCACTACGGGCTTTTGCTTTTTTATAAAGTTTTGTTAGCTTACTTGGCACATTAGCGGGACTGTAGTCTATCGCCTCGTTTAGCACTTTGGCATTCTTTACTACACGGTCGCAGGTTTCCACATAGTGCTCAATAAAAACGTGTTGCGCGCTAATAACTTGCTGATGAGTGACTACGGGTTTAATGGTATCTATGTCTTGCCCAGAATACTTACCTTCCACTATACCGCTACAGTGTAGCTGAGCTAGTCGCAATGAGGTGAGGTAGCGAAGTATGTCCCACTGTGCTTTGCCCACACATGCATCATCAAAATCATTGGGAGAAAAAATGACTGTATCTCCGTGAGAGCCTTCTTCTGTAAGAAAACCAAAATTAGAAGTATGACAGTCGCCCATTACGCTGGTAAGTGGTATAGAGTCGCATTCTTTGGGAAAATTAATCAGGCCCGCTTTGATATCTGCGTAGAATAACTGAGCGCTACCTCGATAAAATACAAAGGGGCTGGTAGCCATTTTTATATGTTTTGGTAAGCTTCGCGATGGTTCGTGATTATCAGTACGCTTAATTTCTTTTGAAATAAGGTGAATTCGGGTATTCGTCATATGTTCCTCACGCTGCTCATATTAAGGCTAAAAACAGGGGTGTATCGCGTAAATATCGGCTAGTTGATTCTATTTTCATCGTTCAATTCAATAACCTGATTAAGCGATTCATTTTTACCAATTAGTTTTTTTAAGTGATGCGCGCTATTCTTATCACCAGTTTCAAGAGACATGGATTTCGCAATAAGTGAATATCTTCACAAAACTGCAAAACCATGTCGACACATTAAACGTAAAGTTTGTATCCGCATGCATTTAGCGTTCGGAAAATTTAAACCAAATGGAGAATTAAACATGGCATTGATTAATACTGCTATCAAACCTTTTAAAGCAACTGCATTTAAAGACGGCGAGTTCGTAGACGTAAGCAGCGAAGACATTAAAGGTAAATGGGCAGTTTTCGTATTTTACCCAGCTGACTTCACATTTGTTTGCCCAACTGAGCTTGGCGACATCGCTGATAAGTACGAAGAACTTCAGTCTCGTGGCGTAGAAGTATTCTCAGTATCTACTGACACTCACTTCACTCACAAAGCATGGCACGATTCTTCAGACACGATCAACAAGATCAAGTTTGCAATGATTGGCGACCCTACTGGCGAAATCACGCGTAACTTCGATTGTATGCGTGAAACTATGGGCCTTGCTGACCGCGCTACATTCGTTGTAGACCCAGAAGGTATCATCCAAGCGATGGAAATCACTTCTGAAGGTATCGGCCGTGACGCAGATGACTTAGTACGTAAGGTTAAAGCTGCTCAATACGTAGCTAACAACCCAGGTGAAGTTTGCCCAGCTAAATGGAAAGAAGGCGAAGCAACACTTGCACCTTCTCTTGACCTAGTAGGCAAAATCTAAGCAGCACCGCTTAGTGCCTAGCACAGCAGGATAAACTGTAAGTAAAAGTGTTAGGCAGATAGTTTGTAGGGAGTGGGTCTCCACTCCCTGATGTTAATTTCCTATTTCCGCTTATGTTGTTAGCCTTAAAAGGTTGGCGGGGATCGGCGTGTCGAAAATAAGGCAGAATAACCGTGTTAACTAAAGAAATTTTACAAGCATTGAAATCATATGCTGAGACAATGCAAAAAAACGTAACCTTTGTCGTACAGACCGGTGAACATAGCAAGCGCGAAGAGCTTGTGAAGTTTCTGTCCGACATTGCTTCAGTAAGCGAAAAAATAAACGTAGAAGAGCGTGAAACTAATGGTGAACTACGCAGCGCTATTAGCTTCCTATTAGAAGCTGACGGTGAAGATACGGGAATTCGTTTTTCTGGTATCCCAGGTGGTCACGAGTTTAACTCTCTTGTACTTGCTATGCTGCATGCAGCAGGCACTGAACTTAAGCTAGATGATAGTGTTCAAACATTGGTTAAAGCAGTTAAAGAGCCGCTTAACTTTGAAGTATTTATCAGCTTAAGCTGTCACAACTGCCCAGAAGTCGTACAGGCACTTAATCAATTCGCTTTGATTAATCCAAACATCAAGACCGAAATGATCGACGGCGGGCTGTATCAAAACCTAATCCAAGAGCGCGACATTCAAGGCGTACCAAGCGTTTACCTTAATGGCGAGCTATTCGCGAACGGTAAAGTTGATGGTTCAGTACTTATCAACAAACTTATTGAGCGTGACCCTAGCCTTAAAGAAGCGAACAAAGGCGACGCATTACCGCTTCAAGACGTAACCGTTATCGGTGGTGGTCCAGCAGGTGTTGCTTCGGCGATTTACAGTGCGCGTAAAGGTCTTAAAGTTGCCATTGTTGCAGAAACTTTTGGCGGCCAAGTTAAAGATACTATGGGTATTGAGAACTTAATCTCTGTACCTAAAACAACGGGCCCTGAGCTTGTAGGTAACCTGATGGAGCACGTGCGCGATTACGATATTACGCTTAAAGAGCACGTACGTGTTGATAGCATTGATAAAGGCAATATTAAAACTATTACGCTTTCCTCTGGCGAACAGATCCGCACTCGCACTGTTATTGTAGCGACAGGTGCGCGCTGGAGAGAACTTGGCGTGCCAGGCGAAAAAGAGAACATCGGTAATGGCGTAGCATACTGCCCACACTGTGACGGCCCTTTCTTTAAAGGTAAAGATGTTGCAGTTATTGGTGGTGGTAACTCGGGTATTGAAGCAGCACTAGATTTGGCTGGTATCGTAAAATCAGTAACGGTATTTGAATTTATGCCAGAGCTTAAAGCGGACCAGGTACTTATCGACCAAGCAGAAAAGCGCGATAACATTACCATTATTAAAAATGCGGCTACACGCCAAATCACGGCCGAGAATGGCAAAGTGAACGCGATTGAATATCAAGACCGTTCAACTAACGAAGTACACAGTCGTGAACTCGCTGGTGTATTCGTTCAAATTGGACTTGTGCCTAACAGCCAGTTCATGAAAGGCACGGTAGACATGACGCAATATGGTGAAATCATCGTTGATACCAAATGTCATACTTCCGAGCCTGGTATCTTTGCTGCGGGTGACGTAACAACTGTACCTTATAAGCAAATTGTTATTTCAATGGGCGAGGGGGCTAAAGCATCACTAGCAGCCTTTGAATATCTGCTTAGCCATGAAGTGGTTGAAACTGAAGACGAGAGTGAAGCTGCATAATACACTGAGAACGTAGCGTCTAAATTAAATATGAAAGAAAGCCGAACTAACTGAGTTAGTTCGGCTTTTTTTGTGCGCTAACTTTACCTTATATCTGGGGGCTATTTTTTAATTGAAGTTGCTTCTATTGCGCTAGTTCATTCCAATTTTCACCATTAATAAGAAGCTGCATTTAAATTAAAAGAAATAATAATGATACTAGTTATCATTTGTGTGTAATTTTGTTAAATTATACATAAAGTGGTGACTATCCTTGTTCTACCCAAAAAAGGGAAGGAAGCGCATCGCTTATTTATTCATTTAAGGAATGATCATGCTTTCAGTTGCAGCTGGTGGTTTAACACTCGCGGCCTTAGGGGTTGTTTATAGAAGTTGGCGTGAGCAAGCGTCAACTTATCTTTATTTAGGCTTAGTCGTATGGCTAGCATCAGCGGTATGCTGGTCTATAGCACAGGGTTGGGAGTTTGGCGTGTTATATGCGTTATGTATTCCTGCAATCCTTGTCTGGCCTTTCATCGCATTAAATCAAACGTTTTTACCACAGCCCAGAAACGTACCTCAGCCGAGAAGCTTTGACTTTGCAAGAGGTACTGTATTGGCGAATGTTGCAAACTATTTCATGGTACTGGTTGTTCTATTGGTGGTCAGCGTTCTAATAACGCTAGGTGTATGTGCGCTGCTTCCATTTTCTATCGCAGGGCAGTTAGCTACGGGTACGGTTCTACTGCCAATTTTGTGGGGGCTTTTCGTTTATCACTACCTTGCTACCGCTCACAAATTTAAAGTCATTGGTGCTTATGCAGCCTTGTCTGCGGCTTGTGTACCAATACTTATCTTCTTACCCATGTAGGTGAATATCAATGGATAAAGTTACTAAACAAAATGCATTAAATGCACATACTTGGGTTGGTGTTTTTTTAAGTGTACTGCTTTTCTTAGTATGCCTTTCAGGAACGGTTGCCGTATTCCACCTAGAGTTTGAAAGGTGGGAGCAGCCACATATTGAAGAGATGGAGAATGTTTCTCCGCAGGCGATTGAAAAGGCGATGGATAGCTTCCTAGCTAAACATACCGAAGAGTCTCACCATCTTTTTGTTGTGTTCCCTACATCCGATATTCCACGGTTGGTGGTTGAAAACGACCATGTAGCCTATTTTGCTGATAGCGATGGTAATTTATTGGAAGAAGAAAGTGTTTCTTTTACGCAAATGCTAGTGGATCTGCATTTATATTTGAACCTGCCACATAGCTGGGGAATGATTTTAGTCAGTGCCTTAGGCGCTATCATTTGCACCTTAGTTATTACGGGGATTATTGCCCATAAACGAATTGGCAAAGATGCATTCAAACTGAGAAGAGGCGGCAATGGCCAGCAAGCCCAGATTGACTTGCACAACCGCTTTGGTCTGTGGGCTGCACCCTTTCATTTAGTGATTGGCATAACAGGAACTTACTTTGGTTTGGCCGGTATTATTTTAGTGTTAGTTGCCACTGTGAACTATGGCGGCGATAGAGATGCGGTAATAAACCAAATTTTCACGCCAGACCCGGTCATCGCCCCACAAGAAGGTAAACCTGCTATTGGAAAAGCCTTCGCGCAAATGGAAACGCTCGCGCCTGAAAAGTCGCCAATTTTTTTAACCGTACACGAGGTCGGCGAGCCAGAGCAGTTTATTGAGATATATGCGAAAGCGCCTAACAGGATGATTTACGCTGAAGGCTACCGTTTCGATACAGCGGGCAATTACATTGGTGACGCTGGTTACGAAGATGGAGAATGGGGTAAGCAAATATTCTGGGCCATGTATCGTTTACATTTCGGCGACTTTGCCGGCATGACCAGCAAATGGTTGTTTTTTATTCTTGGCGTAATGCTAACTATGCTTTGCGTTTCTGGAATGGAAATTTGGCTGTCTAAAAAAGCACACCCACCTTTGGCAAGTCGGCTTTGGTATAGCATAGTCTGGGGAAGTGTCAGTGCGTTAGCCTTAACCGCGGTGGTTGATATGTTCTTTGCAGGTTCACTCATTGCAGTATTCTGGTGCCTAATGTTATTCAATACGGCTGTGACCGTGGCAGTTAAATCGCTGACAAAGCCAGTGTGGCTGATGGTATCTGGGTTAAGTGTACTTGTACTTCTAGCCACTTATGCTGCCGTACATCAAGGTGCTGCGTTTTCTATTGCATCACTTCAGCTAAATATTCCAATGGCTGTGTACGTGATCTGGAGCTTATACCGCGCTACTGTGCTATTTAAACGTGCGGAGAAAGTTAGCGGCTATAATGTCGTTGGTGGCCTTAGCGAAGTAAATTGAGGCGACAGAAGTAACGACGACCCAAATGAAGAAGTTCAAGGAACGAGTGTTAACGCATAAACCTTAAAATAATTATCAAGGGGCGAACGTACAGCTAACTCGGCCCTTGATGTATTCACCTTAGTTACGCTTTTTTCTTTTCCACGTTCCGCCATACATGTAGTCATCATTATTTTTTGCCAGTGTTTGGCAAGCCTTACACACTATACGCCATTCGTCTGTCTCACTTTGGCGAATACGAAATTGCGTGTCAGCTTCCACACCGCAGTTGTCACATGGCTTTGATGGTTTTAACCTGATTTTCTTTCCCATGTTGTAGCGTTCTGTCCTGATTTTATCCGCGTGGCTGTTTTTGTTGTTTTCTCAGGTCATTCCCTGAACATCAAATATCAACCTAAATCAATTTGGCGACAGCAACTGCAAACGCCGAGCCTTTTTCTACTGCGCGCCCCCACAACTTCATTAGTAAAGATGGTTGCCGTGTCATCATTGCTAACGCTTCATCTCTATGGTGCTGCTCTTCTTCCTGACAGCGTTTAAACCTTTCTATCACGTTTGATGGGGGGATAGATAATGCCGACATGTTTTTACACTGCTCGTCATAATGCAAATCAACAAATTCCTCTACGCAATAAATGGTATAGAAAAACCAGTTCTGACCAAAAAGGCGCGGTAAAAAGCCGGTTATAAAGCCCGCGGCTATCCATAGTGGCAGTATGAAGCTACCCCTAAACAGTGGCATTTCACTTTCAAAAATAGCAAGGTGCGCACGCTCCGTTTCAAGGTGCTCTCTTATAAAGCGTTTTGTACCGTCTTTGCTTTTACTAATGCGAAATAGGCTAGAGATAAATTCAGCAACCATGGCCCCTCGGTATATCCAGACGGCGCCAGTTTCGCCAGCATGACTTGCACGTAGTTCCTTATCTACCTGCTTAATATATTTAGCCCCCAGTAGCTTTGCGTAAAATGTCATGACGTACTCCAACAGCGTTTTACTAAAAAACGCGCGACATGCTTATATGGATGCCGCCTTACGTATTTGTAATGCGCGTACTAATACGCGAATTTAGCTTAGCTTTCTGGAACGCTTAAAGCTTTGGTGAATAGTGTTCTATTTAAAAATGAAAGCAGAGTAGGTTAACTTCGCTTGCTAAGGTAAGCAAAAATATACAAGGAGTGCGTGAATGAAAATGCTATGGGGTTCTCTTATTTTAATTCTTGCCTATTTATTATTATGGCCGGTACCTATCGATCCCGTCAGTTGGCAAGCACCGAAAAACGGTGGCTTTACAAACGCGTTTACAGAAAATTCGCGGTTGGCAGATCTTTCGCATATTGACATAGAAGGAGAAGAGGGACCGGAGGATTTTGCGATAAACAAAGCGGGAACCATTGCCACCGCAACGCACTCTGGCGCAGTGTTGTTGATGAAACAGGGGCAAACGTCATTTACTTCATGGATTAATACCAACGGCCGCCCACTTGGTCTTGAATACGATAACAAGGGAAACCTATTAATCGCTGATGCTCACCGAGGGTTACTTATTGCAAATGAAAAAGGCGAACTGAAAACGCTGGTCAATCAGGTAGAGAATACCCCCGTGGTATACGCCGATGATGTTGATATAGCTAAAAATGGAAAGGTTTATTTTACCGACGCGACAACCAAGTTTGCCGCAAAAGACCACGGCGGAACGCTTTCGGCAAGCCTGCTAGAAATTCTAGAGCACAAAGGGAATGGCAGGCTAATTGAGTACGATCCATTAACTGCTTCGAGCAAGGTATTGATAGACGGTTTAGTATTCGCAAATGGCGTAACAATGAGTCATGACCAAGACTCTGTTTTATTTAACGAGACAGGAAAATACCGTGTTTTGCGCTACTGGTTAAAAGGTCCACAACAGGGAAGCGTGGAAGTGGTGGTAGATAACTTACCCGGTTTTCCTGACAACATCAGCCAGGCCGCCGGTGGCGGGTATTATCTGGGTCTTGCTTCACCCCGTTCAGCACCAGTGGACGGGTTATCAGACAAACCCTCTGTTCGTAAAATAATTCAACGTTTACCACAGTTCCTGCGACCACAGGGTGAACCATACGGGCACCTTTTAAAAATTAGCGACAGTGGGAAGGTACTTCAATCTCTCCAAGACCCAAGCGGCGCTTACCCTTTTGTAACTGGCGCTATAGAAACTGAATATGGTTTGTTTATTAGTAGCCTGATAGCGCCTACCGTGGGTGTTCTTCCCCCTTGATAAAACGCGTTCGTTAACAGAGGTGTCTTATATAGGAGCTCATACTTACAGTGGAAATAATTAGTGCAATAACTAGAAGCGATAGATAGTGCTAATAACTGGCGACATAGGTACGACTAGAACGTAGAAATAAATAAAATTTAATTACATTTAATCAATGTTTAAACTTTTGTTACCTAGTTATTCTTACAAACCTATAGCACTATAAACTATGCTAACGTAGGACAAAGTCTTTTCGAGCGCATAAAGGCCGGTGAACTTTCAAATTCGGCACCTATACATAAAGGGTATATAGTTAATCATGAAAGCGTATACGTATACTTCAGTTGCACTTGCAGTCACGATTTCACTTCTCACAGGATGTGGCGGAGGTGGCGGTTCATCCAGTAACACGCCAGTAGCAACGACACCTACTACACCAACGACTCCTGTTACGTCTGAACCTGAGTGGGAAGCCGGTGTCTATGAGCCACAATCTGAATTCATCGCCAGATGTGAAACGCCAAGAACTGGCATAGACCCTTTCACGGGAAGTGCTTATCCAGATACCCAAGGTACCGCAATGGATGAAAAGCTCTGGCTGCGCTCTTGGACTAACGATACCTACTTGTGGTACGACGAAGTAGACGATAACGACCCAGAAAACTTTTCAGTATTGGCATACTTCGACCAGTTAAAAACCAATGAATTAACGCCAAGCGGTACGCCTAAAGACAATTTTCATTTTTCACAAGACACGGCTGAATATAACGAGCTATCTCAATCTGGCATATCGTCAGGTTTTGGTTTTGATTGGGAATTTGGCTCAAACACGGTACCAAGAGAGCTAACGGTGCGGTTCACAGAGCCTGGTTCACCTGCTGCTGCAGCGAATGTGCCGCGAGGCGCTAAGGTTGTGAGTATTAACGGCGTTGATTTCGTTAATGACAATACCCAACAAGGTGTAAACGCTTTAAACGATGGACTGTTTCCTGATGATGCCGGAACCACTACAAGCTTTGAGTTTGAACTGATTGACGGTACGAATATGTCAGTTGATATAACCTCAGCTGATATCAACGTAACACCGGTTCAAAACGTTAAGGTGTTCGATACCGAAAACGGTAAAACAGGTTACTTCCAATTTAATACCTTCATTGTTACTGCGCAAGAAGGGCTGATAGACGCGTTCGATACATTTGTTGAGCAGAATGTAACCGAGTTAGTTATGGACTTACGTTACAACGGTGGGGGACGTTTGGCGTTAGCTTCTCAGCTTTCTTATATGGTAGCGGGTCCAAATCAAACGAACAACGCTACGTTTGAAACTTTGCAATTTAACGACAAGAACCCAACGACTAACCCTGTAACCGGCGACAATATTAGTTCTACGCCTTTTTACAGCAATGTTATCGATTACAACGCCGGACGGCTTACCGATACGTTACTACCGAGCCTTTCGCTGACTCGTGTTTACGTAATTTCAACAGATGCAACCTGTTCAGCAAGTGAAGCGGTGATGAATGCCCTTCGTGGTATAGACGTTGAGGTAGTACAAATCGGCTCTACAACGTGCGGTAAGCCTTATGGTTTCTATCCTACAGACAACTGTGGTGAAACTTACTTCACTATTCAGTTCCAAGGAGTGAACAATAAAGGCTTTGGTGATTATGCCGACGGCTTTATGCCAACCAGCACGCCAAACTTTGATTTTGAACTGCCAGGATGTGAAGTTGAAGATGACTTTACTGCTAGTTTAGGCGACCCGAATGAAGGTATGTTGTCTGCAGCACTAGAATTTGCAGCTACGGGCGCATGCCCTGAAGTGGTATCGGGTAACGGCACGGCTGATGTAAACGCACTGCGCAGTAATCAAAGTGCGCTAGTGGGTGAAAAGCTTATTCCTATCGACACGCCCGAAAAGCGCAAAGCGAACTTTGTGTTACAAAACAAGATCAATCAGCTTGTTATCAAGGAACAAGAATGATGGTTCTATTCGGTAAAGGCAAGGCTAAAAGCAAAGGGCTGCCAGCTGCGGCCCTTGCTATAGCGCTATCATCGGCCATTGGTTGTGCTGCAAACAAGGAGGCTGAGTTGCATAAAGCAATCACTAACAGCACTAGTGCAAGCCAAAAGCAAACTATTGAAAATACCATCAGCGACTGGTTCGGCGGTATCCCCATCACTGTTGCTGATAATGTGTTTAGCAAAGCTTCAAACATTACAATTGAACGGAAAGCGAAGGTAGATAGCAGGGGGTTACCCGTTGAAGGAAGGCATGACAACCCTGTGTACAGCTTTACGTTACTGAGTGATGGCAAGCACTGCTTGCTGCGAAATGAGCAAACTGGTGAGCTTGCTAAACTTGAAAATGTGGAGTGTTACCCAAATCACGACTGAATGTAAACGTATAGCTTGGATACATATAGGTTGGATACACAAATAGTTAACTGAAATAGCGCAGTGCTATTGCTAAAAGTCACAAAAAAGCCCGATGTTGAAAAGCATCGGGCTTTTTTATTTTTAGCGTTTGTTATCTTAACGTTTATGCATGCTTGGCTGTTTTTGAGAGCGGCCACGATTGTTTCCGCCGCCATTATTCGCCTTAGAAGCTTTACCGGAATTTCGATTGGCGGTATTACCGTTGGCTTGATCTTGCCTATTACCGCTACCTTGCTTATTGCCGTTTGTATTACGACGGCTTTTATTAACCGCGCTACCGTCTCGGCTTTTGCCTTTCCCGTTTTTACCCTGAAACGTGGGTGGAAGCCCGGTATGCTTAGTAAGCGCGCGTTCTCCACGACGGCCTTTTTGCGCTTTCTGACGTTTCTCGTCAGCGGTCTCTGGCGGCACAAGGTGCTGAGGACCACGGCCAATTAAGTCTTCACGTCCCATACGCGTAAGGGCTTCGCGAATTTGCGCAAAGTTTTTCGGGTCGTGATAGCGCAGCATTGCCTTATGCAGTCTGCGATGAATTTCACCTTTTGCAGAAGGCACCTCTTCACTTTCTTTCGTCACTTTGCGAAGTGAATTCACCTCTGTGTGGTACATAGTGGTGGCCGTTGCCATTGGCGACGGATAAAAGTTTTGTACCTGATCCAGCTTAAATTTGTTTTCTTTAAGCCATATCGCAAGGCTTAGCATGTCTTCGTCGGTGGTACCCGGGTGCGACGCAATAAAGTAAGGTATTAAATACTGTTTTTTGCCCGCTTCTTGTGAGTACTTATCGAATAGCTCTTTAAAACGGTAGTAACTGCCCATGCCCGGTTTCATCATTTTCGAAAGCGGGCCGTCTTCCGTGTGCTCTGGTGCTATCTTCAAATAACCGCCTACGTGGTGAAGGGCTAACTCTTTTACGTATTCAGGGTCTTCTACCGCTAGGTCGTAACGTACGCCTGAAGCAATCAAAATCTTTTTAATTCCAGGCAACTCGCGAGCACGGCGGTATAAGTCGATAGTTGGCTTATGGTCGGTATCCATATGTGCACATATGCTTGGGTACACACAAGAAGGGCGGCGACAGGTGGCTTCCGCTTTCGGACTCTTACAACGCAGGCGATACATGTTCGCTGTTGGGCCGCCTAGGTCTGAAATAACACCAGTGAAGCCCGGTACCGTATCGCGTATTTGCTCTATCTCGCGAATAATAGAGTCTTCAGAACGGCTTTGAATAATACGCCCTTCGTGTTCGGTAATAGAACAGAAAGTACAGCCACCATAGCATCCGCGCATAATGTTGATACTGAAGCGGATCATATCGTATGCAGGAATTTTTGCATCGCCATATATAGGGTGAGGCACACGCTGATAGGGCAAATCAAATACCGCGTCCATCTCTTCTGTCTCAAGCGGCATGGCGGGTGGGTTAATCCAAATGTGTCTGTCGCCATGGCGCTGCATCAGTGCACGAGCGCAACCTGGGTTGGTCTCTTGGTGCAAAATACGCGATGTATGTGCGTATAAAACCTTGTTGTCTTTTACTGTTTCATACGCAGGTAGCTTAACGTACACGTTTTCCCAAGGCTTACGCTTTTCTTTTTCTTTCTGCGCAGGCTGAATAACAATGGGCGATGCTTCTGGTGCTTCACTGCTTTTCGTATCTTTATCCTGCGAGTCGCACTCGGGCTCCATTTGATAGGGGCTTGGAATGGCGTCAATTTTACCGGGTCTATCTAGAGAGGTAGAGTCAACACCTTGCCATTCGGGCAAGGCTTCTTTAACGATGATTGCGGTACCGCGAATGTCGCGTAAATCGGCAATATCTTCACCTGCCGCCAAGCGATGGGTTACTTCAACAAGCGGGCGCTCGGCGTTACCGAAAAACAGCATGTCGGCTTTAGAGTCGAACAGTACTGAGCGGCGTACTTTTTCGCTCCAGTAATCGTAGTGCGCAATACGACGCAAGCTGGCTTCAATACCGCCTGCAATCACAGGTACGCCTTTAAATGCCTCGCGACAGCGCTGTGCATAAACAGTTACGGCACGGTCAGGACGCTTACCACCTACATTGCCTGGCGTATAGGCATCGTCGTGACGAAGCTTTTTGTCAGACGTATAGCGGTTGATCATAGAGTCCATGTTTCCGGCTGTTACGCCGAAATACAGGTTGGGCTTACCCAACTTCATGAAGTCGTCTTTACTCTTCCAATCTGGCTGAGAAATAATGCCAACGCGAAAACCATGGGCTTCCAGTACTCGACCAATAACCGCCATACCGAAACTAGGGTGATCGACATACGCATCGCCGGTTACCAAAATAACGTCACAGCTGTCCCAGCCAAGGGCATCCATTTCCTCTTTTGACATAGGAAGAAAAGGCGCAGTACCCAGGCAGTGTGGCCAATATTTAGGGTAAGAAAACAGACCGCGGTCGGCCTTAATGGTGGCTTGCATAGTAATCACATCTAGATAAATCAGGGAATTGCTGAACTCAAAATAGGGATGAGCTCAGATTAAGTGCGTAATTATAGCAGTCTTAGCCAAGCTAAGGTATAGCACTGTCATTAAATAAAAGCGCTTTGTATACTGGGGTTAGTTAAAAAGATAATAGAGCACGTACGGCGTATTTTTATTTATAAACGCTTTAGTAAGTGCTCAAATATTAAGAGAATGAATAAAAACATGGCGTATTGGCTATTTAAAACAGAACCTGATGCATTTTCTATCGATGACTTGGCAAACCGTCCTGACCAAACTGAACCGTGGGATGGTGTAAGAAATTACCAGGCGCGTAACTTTTTACGTGACGGCGTAAAGCTAGGCGATAAGGTGTTTATTTACCATTCAAGCTGCAAACTAGTGGGTATTGCCGGTGTTGCAGAAGTGGTGAAAGATGGGTACCCAGACACCACACAGTTTAACCCTGAATCAAAATACTACGACCCTAAATCCAGCGAAGAGAACCCCCGATGGTATCGTGTCGATGTGAAGTTTGTAGAAAAGTTTTCCAATGTACTACCACTTTCTGTGATTAAAAGTATGGAAGGTATTGATGAGCTGCCTTTAGTTAAGAAAGGCGGAAGGTTATCAATAATGCCGGTACAAGAGGGCGAATGGCAGCAACTGTATGCTGCTGCCAGAAAATAAACCTAATGCTAAAACGGCGTGGCCCTCGCGCCCTATAAATTCGATAACGAGAAACATTCGAGCGCTAATTTTTTAGCAGGCAGCCTATCTAGCGAGTATATCTAGTTCTTGCGTCTTGCGAGTCGATCTAGCGCACTTATTCAACGAATAGTCACTACTTGCCAAAGGCAAACTTAGTGTCAGCTTCGCGCAGTAGGAACAGTGCAAAGCACGCACCCCACATAGGCCATGCGGCAAAAAATAGCAGGTGATTAAAGGCGTCTAGATATTGCGGGAAAGACGAAAGGGTAGAGCCGCCGTGAAGAATAAAGATAAGGCCGTAGGTGTATTTTTTCGCAAGGCCTGCTAGAAATGCTAAAACCAGTGCTAGCTGTAATGCGCCCATGATGTAGACGGCCATTTCAGGTACTCCGCCTATACCGTAAAATTTTTCGAAAATAGCCATGCCGTGAGCTGGATTGACAAACTTATCTAAGGTCCAAACGAACATAACGATAAAAATAGTTACGCGAAGAGAAAGTAGTGACCACTCGAGTCGGTTTTGAATATCTGTGTTGTTTTGCATACATGCTCCAAAAGTATAATAGTGCAAGCATACTAGAACGACCGTTCAAAATAAAAATTTCAACTAATTTTATGTTTTCTAAAATTTTTTAAAAATTAAATGTACTGAAATTTTTTGTGACACGTATCGGTCTAGTCGAATAATAAATAAAAATACGGAATCGTTAATGAAAAGAATAATCGGCCTAGCCGTTAGCACAATTGCGCTTGCCATCAGTCAGTCGTTAGCTGCCCAACAAGTTGCAGATATTGAAGTCGTAGAAGTAACAGGCAGTCAACAAAGCTTAAACACGCTAAACCCAGGCGACAATACACTTAAAGGGTTATTTGGTAGCGGTTTAAGTGCAGCAGAAACCCCTCGTGCAGTAACGTCATTGTCGGCAGCAGCGATAGAAGCGCTTAACATTAATGATTTACACGATATCGTAAAGGCAGCCCCTAATGCCTACGCTTCAAGCGGCTTCGGTACACCCAGCTTGCCAAGTATTCGCGGTCAGTTAGGCGAACTTTTTCAAGACGGCGTGCGTCGTCAGGCGGGTAATAATGGTTTTGGGTTGCCATTGTCTTTTAATAGCGTTGAGCAAATTGACGTAGTGAAAGGGCCGTCGCCAGTGTTGTTTGGTAGTACGCAGCGCAATGGCGGCTTTGTAAACCTTCAAACCAAGGTCGCGCCTACCACAGAAAGCAAGGGTAAAGTTACCCTTCGCGCCGGGCGTTGGGAGCAGTATTCAGCCCAAGTCGATTACGGTACTGCAATAGACGAAGGGAAAAGCGGTATTCGCTTTAGTGCTGAGTACCTAGACAATGGCAGTTTCTATGACTTTGCTGAGCGCGATAGTACAAACCTATTTGTTGCATATCGCTATACACCGAGCGCCGTGCTGACGTGGGATATCAGTGCAGAGTATTATGATACAGACTATCCTGACAACGCAGGTATCAACCGCCCAACCCAAGACCTTATCGATAACGGTGTTTATATTACTGGGCAGGGCACTCAACCAAATGGCAGTATAGTACCGGGGGCTGGTGCCATTATTTCACCTACCGGTGAAGTGGTTATTCCTCGTAGCCGCGTATTTACTAATCCTGACGACATTAACGGTGCTGAAACCACGGTTATTCGAAGCAACGTTGAATACAAAGTGGTTGATAACGTGGCGCTTCGCAATATGACCTATTACCAGTATTTAGAGCGTGAAGAGATAGCCCAAAATAGCTTTGTCGAAATTATTGACGGCGCTGATACGTTTGAAAATCGCACTGAAGTGGATTACCAGTGGAACGATAACCAACTTACTACCGTAGGGTTAGCGCTTCGCTATAACGATGTGTTGGGCTATAGCCAGTTTACTACTGAGGCCGACAATCCGATTGATTTAACCGGGCCTATCTCTAACCGTGTGATACCTCTTACCGACGCGCAAAAAGCACGTTTAGTCGAGCTGCGTCCGGGTGTATTCGTATCTCCGGGCGCGCAATATGACCTGGATGGTGATGGCAACGGCGATTTTAACTTGTCAGACACCACTGATTCCACATCGTGGCAAACAGGGGTGGCACTACAGCAACGCTCTACATGGACAGATAAGTTCTCAACCATTGCCGGCGTTAGAGTAGATTATTACGATGTTGAAGCCCGCGACCCATTAGCGCCTGAGGGAGTAACGGCAGCGTCTGATAGCTATAGCGATACGTTAACTAGCTACCAGTTAAGCGCGGTATACAAGCTCACTGGCGACATCAACTTATATGCTGCGTTTTCCGAAAACGATGCTACGTCAAACAGTATGGCGGGTGGCACAGTATTGGGCGGTAATAATGAAATTAACCCGCTTAATTTTGCTACCGAAAATACCCTGTACGAAGCAGGGGTAAAATACGCGCCAAACAGCAAATGGTATGCTGAAGCGGCAGTGTTCGAACAAACCCGTAGCTTACGCAATCGCGACGGCAGCAACAGTGGCGTGAAAACTAAAGGTTTTGAGTTGCAAATGTTTTACCAAGGCGACGATGTATGGGTCAATGCTGCCTACAGTTATTTAGACGCTCGCTTCGGTGACTCTGCAGCGTTTCAAGGCACGGCTCAGGTTATCGACGCCTTTGATAACAGTCGCCCGGATATTATTGAGGGGACTGGAGTGGGATCGCCGTCATTTGCGGCGTTCCCAGCATCGAACAGCCGAGTACAAGGTATTCCACCGCAAATAGCATCTATTAACGCTGGCTGGCAGGTAACTGATGATGTTCAACTTGGTGCGAGTGCTTTATACACCAAGTCATTCCCATTAGACTTTTTACAAACCGTGCATATTCGCGACCAGTACACCATAGACTTAAATGCTGATTACCAAGTTAGCGACGATCTGCGTGTACGCTTAGATGTAATTAACGTGACTGATGAAGAAAATTGGCAGCCACTGTTTGAAGGTGGATATTTCGGCGCGACGCTTGTTATGCCAAACGTGCCCCGTCACGCTCAAGTTACCATGCAATACGCGTTTTAAGCGCTAAGGATTTTTATGTTTAAGAAAATAGCGCTTTTAGGAGTTATCGCCGCCGCTATATTTAGCTTTTTCTACTTTGATTTGAATAGCTATTTAACCCTTCAGGGGATGAAGGACTCACTCGATACGTTTCAAGCGCAAATAGAAGAAAACCCTGTATTAAGCATTGGGGTGTTCTTTGCTATTTATGTGGCCGTTACCGCTCTGTCGCTTCCAGGTGCAGCAATTTTGACCTTAGCTGCAGGTGCACTTTTTGGGCTGGCGCAGGGCTTAGTTATTGTGTCTTTCGCTTCAAGCGTGGGCGCAACGTTAGCTTTTTTAGTCGCGCGCTTCATCTTGCGTGATACCGTACGAAACAAGTTTAAAGAAAAGCTTAAGAAAATTGATGAAGGCATTGAAAAACAAGGTGCGTTCTACTTATTTACTTTGCGCTTAGTGCCAGTATTTCCGTTCTTTTTAATCAACCTGTTAATGGGGCTGACATCACTCAAAACCTGGACATTTTACTGGGTAAGCCAAATAGGCATGCTTGCCGGTACTGCTGTGTATGTAAACGCTGGTACGCAGCTTGCGCAAATTGACAGCCTGTCAGGCATCGTATCGCCTGGACTTATCTTTTCATTTGTTCTGCTAGGTATATTTCCATGGATAGCTAAAGGCATTGTGGCACTAGTGAATCGCCGCCGCGTCTACAAAGGCTACAACAAACCAAAGAAATTTGACCGAAATCTAGTGGTGATCGGCGCCGGTGCTGGTGGGTTGGTTACCAGTTATATCGCTGCAGCGGTGAAAGCAAAAGTAACGCTGGTAGAAGCAGGGGAAATGGGGGGCGACTGCCTTAACTATGGCTGCGTACCGAGTAAAGCCATTATAAAAACGGCTAAAGTAGCAAACCAAATGCGCCATGCCGATAACTATGGTTTAGAGCCGGTAACACCAGCCATGTCGTTTAAAAAAGTGATGGGCCGTGTTCACGAAGTCATTGCGGCAATTGCACCTAATGACAGCGTAGAGCGTTACACCAGTTTAGGTGTGGATGTAGTGAAAGGCTATGCAAAGATCATCGACCCCTGGACGGTGGAAATTAAAAAGAATGATGGCGGCACCCAAACGCTAACAACAAAGAACATTGTTGTTGCCACGGGGGCAGCGCCTTTTGTTCCTGACCTGCCTGGTATTGAACAAAGCGGTTATGTCACATCTGATACTTTATGGACTAAGTTTGCTGACCTTGAAAACGCGCCAAAGCGTTTAATTGTGTTTGGTGGTGGTCCAATCGGTTGTGAGCTGGCACAAGCCTTTTCTCGCCTAGGTAGTGAGGTTACGCAAGTAGAACGTGCACCCCGTTTAATGGGCCGCGAGGATGCTGATGTAGCTGAATATTCTGAATCTGTACTTCGTGAAAGCGGAGTGAATGTTTTGACATCTCATGACGCATTGCGCTTTGAAACGAAAGACGGTGAAAAAGTATTAGTGGTTGCTAAAGAAGGTGTTGAATCAACTGTCGCCTATGACGAAGTGATCGTGGCGGTTGGTCGAAAGGCGCGTCTAAATGGGTTTGGTCTTGAAGAATTGGGTATTCAGTTCGATAGAACCATAGAAACCGATGAATACTTGAAAACGCTTATGCCAAACATCTTTGCTGCTGGTGATGTGGTAGGGCCCTATCAGTTTACCCACGTAGCCGCTCACCAGGCATGGTATACGGCGGTAAATGCGCTTTTCGGCACGTTCAAAAAGTTTAAAGTGGATTATCGCGTTATTCCTTGGACAACCTTT
This sequence comes from Alteromonas sp. ABD4_190, assembly GCF_056160105.1. NCBI lineage: Bacteria > Pseudomonadati > Pseudomonadota > Gammaproteobacteria > Alteromonadales > Alteromonadaceae > Alteromonas > Alteromonas sp. ABD4_190. The sequence continues at coordinate 348,797 of NZ_JBSWWN010000002.1, read as the reverse complement.
ATTGACCCTGAAGTGGCGAGAGTAGGTCTTAGTGAGCGTGATGCTGCAGAACAAGATATTGATGTAGAAGTAACGCGATACGAATTTGCCGAACTCGATCGCGCGGTTGCCGAAAGTGCGCGTAAGGGTTTTATAAAGGTGCTTACGCCGCCGGGTAAAGACAAAATATTGGGCGTTACTATTGTTTCTGAGCACGCTGGTGATTTGCTCGCTGAGTTTGTTATTGCCATGAAACACGACCTAGGATTAAACAAAATACTAGGCACTATTCACGCCTACCCAACATGGGCAGAAGGTGCGAAATACGCAGCGGGGAACTGGAAGCGCGCTAATGCTCCTGAAAAACTTTTAAGCTACGTTGAGAAATTCCACACATGGCGCAGAGGGTAATAGAAGTGAAAACTACTCAATCGTCTTTCATGTGTAAAGTCGCCCGTTTATCACGTAGTAGTAAAGTGCTACGTGGTATTGCAGCAGGCAGCGTAGCGCTGTTTGCTGCAAGCGTAAGTTTCTATGCTAGTGCTGAAGCGGGTCTACATAGCACGTTTGATAATTTGTTAGGTAAGTACGTCACGCCGATTTCTAACGGCGCAAGTACACAGGTTAATTACGATGGCTTTAAAAAAGAGCGGAATACGCTTAACGAGTATTTGGCGCGCTTATCTAAGGTTGAGCAAAGTACATTTGATTCATGGAATAAGGACAAACAGCTCGCTTTTCTTATTAACGCCTATAACGCCTACACCATCGAACTTATTTTAACTGAGTACCCAGCTATTGACTCTATCCGAGATTTAGGAAGTTTCTTTTCTTCGCCTTGGAAAAAAGAGATAGCCCCGCTGCTTGGTGAAACTCGCACATTGGATGAAATTGAACACGAACTTATTCGCGGTACAAACCAAACCACAAAAAACTATAACGAGCCTCGCATTCATTTTGCGGTGAATTGTGCCAGTGTAGGTTGCCCAGCGCTTCGTGAAGAAGCATACACAGCAGACAAACTGGATTCGCAGTTAGAGGCACAAACTAAGCGGTTTTTGGCTGACACCTCTCGCAACAAAATGAGCGATAACACACTCTATCTATCAAAAATATTTGATTGGTACAGTAAGGATTTTGAAGGTGAAAACGGCGAGTGGCGCGACACGTCAACGCTCGACGAGTTTATCTTGCTGTATAAAGACGCAATGCAATTAACTGAAGCGCAAGTTTCAGCGTTAAAAAATGACACTGCAGATATTGAATACCTAAACTATGACTGGGCGCTTAATGCGGCACAGTAGCGCTAACGCTAACGCTAACGCTAACGCTAATGCTAGAGCTCTGAATGCTTCCCAAATGAATTCAGGGTGGCAAGCTGCGGCACAGTTAAGTACAAATAGACCCTTGTTTACCCCCATGCAGGTATTCTTTTTTACCTGCATGGTTATTTTTTCGGTATTTGTTGAGGCCCAGCCGGCGGTGGGCAAAACCAGCGATGAAGCAGCCAGCGAAAAACCGCCTCTTGTTCGATTTCATGCCTGGGGGGGGAGCGCCCAGGTCAATGGCTACCTTCAGTGGGTAGCCGAGCAAGTTAAAACTCGCTTTAACATAGAACTTCAACACGTGAAGCTGGCCGACACTAGTGATGCGGTGTCACGAGTGCTTGCCGAAAAGGCGGCAGGGAATCACAAAAACGGCAGTGTCGATCTCATATGGATAAACGGCGAAAACTTCGCGGCAATGAAAAAACACGATTTGCTAAGTACTTCGTGGGTAGGTGAACTTGACAATTTTAGTCTAACCAATCCAGATCAAAACCCCGCTGTAACGACAGACTTTGGTGAGCCTACTTTAGGAATGGAGGCGCCTTGGGGCAAAGCGTCTATGGTTTTTTACTATCGTAGCGCACACTTAAATACGCTAGGGCTTATGGCGCCGAAAACCATTGAAGAGCTTCTACGATTTAGCCAAAAATCACCAGGTAGATTTACCTACCCAGTACCGAGCGATTATTTAGGTATTAGTTTTATTAAGTATGCAGCGCTAGCACTTAATAAGGATAAGTTAAGCCTTTTCTATCAGCCAGCAAATGATAAATCGCTTGATACGGTTTTACCGAGTTTGTGGGCGTACCTTGATGCGCTGCATCCTACTATGTGGCAACAGGGTGAGCACATGTTACGTCAAGCCTCCCAATTACAACGTTTGGTGGGTACAGGAGAGCTTTCATTGGCCTTTTCTTTTACCGCTTCAGAAATTCCTTCGGCGGTAACGCGTTTCGATTTACCTGACGATGTTCGTACTTATGTTATGCAAGACGGTAGCCTGGCAAACGTTCACTTTGTAGGCCTTACTTATAACTCAAAAAACAAAGCGGCGGCCAAAACGGTGGTTAACTTTCTACTTTCACCGCAGGCGCAAGCTAAAAAACAGGCGGTAGAGGTGTGGGGAGACGACACAGTGCTTGATATTGAAAGCCTCTCTACGTCAGACCAAGCGCTCTTTGCTGAAGATAATATTCACCCGTCAGCGCTAGATAAATCGCAAGCTATGATACTGTTGGCCGAGCCTCATTCAAGCTGGACCGATGCGTTGCGAGAGGCATGGTACGAACGCTATGGAGCGCGCTACTGATGTTCGCTCAATTTACGCGCATTGCCCGCTGGTGCTTAATACTTTTGCTGTGCATTCCTGTTTTAGCCGGTCTAGTTGGCGTGGCATTTCCGGCGTTAGGCTATTTTCCTGCCATAGGCGCCAACAGCTTTTCACTAGATGTTTTTAGAACGCTATTTGCTCTTGATGATATTTGGCAAATGGTGTGGCTTTCACTTTTTACTGGGGTGGGGTCTACATTACTGGCGATGGCTGGTGCGTTTTTATTATTAGCTTCGTTTTATCAATCGAATTGGCTTAACAAAATTCAAGGTTTATTAAGTCCGTTTCTTGTTTTGCCACACGCCGCTGCAGCCATTGCCTTGTTATTTGTGCTTAGCCCGTCGGGCATATTTGCGCGAATAGCTGCAGTTGGAACGAACTCTGCCATTCCTGGTGCCGGCGACGCTTTTTTCCCATACGACTCTGGAGGGCTAAGCGTACTGCTGGCGTTAAGTTTAAAAGAACTGCCGTTTATTCTTTTAATGGCGTTAAGCGTAATCTCGCAGCCATTAGTGAAAAGTAAACTTTCTGGCTATATCAAAGTGGGCACGGCACTTGGCTACTCGCCCGTGGCAACCTTTTTTAAGCTTGTGATGCCCACTGTCTTCACACAAATCAGATTACCTATATTAGCAGTGTTGGTCTTTGCCACCTCTAACGTGGAAATTCCACTTATATTAGGGGGGAATAACCCCAGCACTTTGGCCGTAGCCATTATGCATTGGTTTAATCATATCGATTTATCTATGCGCCTATTGGCAAGCAGTGCTGCTGTGCTTCAGGTTGCCGTTAGTGGTTTGGCGTTACTTCTGCTGTTAGGCGTTGAGCGTGTAGTGATATATGTGGGAAGGAAAAGGCTTGCAAAAGGGAACCGGCGTTTTTTTGATCGCCTTGTGCAAGGCGCCGCCTATAGCACTGTAGCGCTATACATTGCCTTGATTGGCGCGGTGGTTTATTCGGTACTTGTGTACTCAATGGCTAAGCAGTGGTACTACCCCAATTTTTTGCCAGAAGGTACAACGCTATTGCACTGGGAAACGGCACTTGAAACCCTTGCGACGCCACTTTCTAACAGTTTATTACTGGGCATATTGGCAAGCACCTCAGCATTGGGGTTAGTACTATTTACACTGGAAAGTGAGCTGCTTAAACCCGCAGGTAAAAATGCTGAAAGGGCGTTTTCTATCTCGTTATTTTTGCCGTTATTGGTCCCTGGTGTGGCTTTTTTATATGGCCTAGTTTGGTTCCAGCAGCTCGTGCTGCAAGACGCTGTTTGGTTTCATACTTATATTGCTCATATGGTTTATGTGGTGCCCTACGTGTTTTTGTCTATGGCGGTAGCCTATCGCAAATTCGATATTCGCTACGCAATGGTTGCACAAAGCCTAGGCAAAACGCCTTGGCAAGTGTTCTACCATATTAAATTACCGTCCCTGTTTTCAGCCATTATGGTGGCGTGGGCGCTGGGGCTTGCTATAAGTTTCAGCCAGTACTTGCCCACGTTATTGGCCTCGGGGGGCACTATTGCCACTATTACTACAGAAGCCGTGGCTTCAGTGTCGGGAAGCAGTACGCGCTTAACGGCGGTATTCGTTATTATCCAAGCGATTATGCCTTTAGTTGGCTTTGTGATTGCCTGGTATTTACCTGCCGCGTTAGTAAAACCACGTAACAAGTTACGTACATCAGAGAAAAAGAGTAGAGCAGTATTACATGGCGCTTAGTTTAGAAAACCTAGTGGTTTCTCATGCACAAAACACACTATTAAAAGTGAACGTATGTGTAAAAGACGGAGAAATTTTAACGGTAATGGGGCCAAGTGGAGCCGGAAAGTCTACTTTGCTGCAGGCAATTACCGGCCAACTTCATGGGCCGTTTAGTTTTAGCGGTATCATCAAAATTAATGGGGTCGTGGTAAGCGACAAGGCGGCTCATCTACGTAAAGTAGGCATAATGTTTCAAGACGCCTTGTTATTTGAGCACATGACGGTTGCAGAAAATATTGCCTTTGCCATGCCTAAAGACGGTTACGCAAACCGAAAAGCTAAAATGCAGGCTATTGATGAAATGCTAAGCGCTGTCGACTTAGCGGGCATAGGGGAGCGCGCAGTCACTTCACTATCAGGCGGGCAGCAATCCCGTGTTTCTCTACTAAGAACGCTAGCTTCACAACCTGATGTCGTATTGCTAGATGAGCCATTTAGCAAACTAGATTTTGCCCTTCGTGAGCAAATTCGAAGCTGGACATTTGCGCAGCTTAAAGCGCGAAACATTCCCGCAGTACTTGTAACACACGACAAAGAGGACGCCCTTGCTGCCGGCGGTCAAATAATAGAGTTATCACCATGCTAGATGCGAAAATTACCCCCTTTATTAAACCGCTATTAAAACCATTGATCACAACACTGGATGCAAGAAGCATCAGCCCGAATCAAGTTACCGTTGCAGGCTTTATTTTAGGTATTCTTGCCGTCCCCTTTATTATTTTTAACTGGTGGGGAATGGCACTTGGCTGCATTATATTTAACAGAGTGTTTGATGGTATTGACGGTGAGTTAGCACGATATCAGCAAAGTAGCAGCAGTGCTGGTGGGTTTCTTGATATATGTCTAGATTTTTTGTTTTATGCATCTATTCCCTTAGCATTTGGTATTGCTGATCCCATCAACTGGGGCATACCAGCAATGGTGCTACTTGCCACATTTATCGGTACGGGCAGTAGCTTTTTGGCTTTTGCCATTGCAGCTGAAAAGTTCAATATCGACCGACCCCAGTTCGCTAACAAAAGTTTTTACTATATGCAGGGGTTAACCGAGGGTACAGAAACGATTCTTATGTTTCTTGCTTTTTGCTTCTGGCCTGAACATTTTGCTGTACTAGCATATATTTTTGCCGCTGCTTGTGCCGTAACTGTGGTTACTCGAATTGCGGGTGGGTTTAGCACCTTAAATAAAGTAGAACAAAGTCAGTGTTCGACAACTGATTAGGTTTAGGGCGTCACAAGTAATAAGGGTAGGGTGCCACAATTCCGCCTTCTTTGTGCACAAGGGTAATTAGTCGTTAAGAAGTAAACATGAAATTAAAACGAAAAGAGAACTACAGTGGATAATGCATCTGTTATTCGCCTGAGTGTATTTCTAGGTATCTTTGCCTTTATGGCGGTACTGGAAGCCTTGTTTCCTGCGCGCAATGCTGTACTAAATAGAAAAACACGCTGGGTAGGAAACCTTTCCATGGTGGTGATGGGCGCACTAGTATCGAGAGTTTTACTTCCCGCAACCTTAGTAGGCGTGTCGATATGGGCTCAGCAAGAAGGTGTTGGGCTGTTTAACTTCATGCTAGAGCAATCATACAGTGCTTCTTCATCCACTGGCCAATTGAATAATGGCCAATACGACAGCGCTTTCTTTGCTGTTATTGTGGTGGCAAGTGTACTGCTACTAGATATGCTCATTTACTGGCAGCACCGGTTGTTTCATACGGTGCCTCTTCTATGGCGCTTCCACAAAATGCATCACGCTGATAGTCATGTAGATACCACTACAGGTCTTAGATTTCACCCCGTGGAAATTGCTATTAGCCTATGCGTAAAGGCTTTGGCAGTAGCGGTATTAGGCATACCAGCAATTGCTATAGTTATCTTCGAAGTTGCACTAAATGGGTTTGCGCTATTTAACCACGCTAACATTCGATTGCCGCAAAAGTGGGACGACAGAGTGGGTTGGGTGCTTATTACCCAGCGTTTGCATCGCATACATCATAGCCAAGTAAAGGCAGAATCAAATTCTAACTATGGCTTCAGTGTATCTTGGTGGGACAGGCTTTTTAAAAGCTTTACCCCTAGAGCGAAGCAAAGCGACGAAACACTTTCCATAGGCCAACAGGATGTACCTGCGACAAAAGAAAATGCTTCAATTCGCGCCTTGCTACTGCAACCTTTTAAAAGCAACTAGTTACCAACAAAAAGGCTGTCTATTAATGATAGCTACACGTTTTTATGCCCAAGAAAGGCTTAGCTACAGCCAAGTCGCATCGCTAGCTTACCAAGCCTGCCTTCAATAGTTTCCTCACGTTCATCGGGTAATACTGGCATAATATCTAACCCGGTTCTCGCTTCCACTTCATCAATGGTAACTTGTGTTGTGCAGTAATCATCACGGCGAGAGGCGTTTTGCTGCATGATAAACGCAGACGCTTCCACTAAACCGTTAACTTCACTCACGATGACTTTGAAATAACCGCTAGGGATACTATGCAGCTCATCGGCACCGGGCAACGCAGCGAAAAATGTTTCGTAAAGTGGGCCTGAAACCACATACACATCTTGCCCTGTTCTCACTAGGCTGCGTACAGCATTTTCTAATTTAACCCATGGACCTTGGTTCAAATCAGAGTCTTGAGGCGTAATATTTGAAAGGTAATTCAACTCTCGCCAATTCGGTGAGTTACTAAAGGAGGCAAGAGGAACTTGATGACCTCTGTCTGTGCCTATACCGCGCCACGCACCTTTATAGTCATTGGGCTCTAATGTGCTTTCATCATCCAACTCAGGGTCTGCTTTCCAGTTACGGCTTCTAGAAGGGCCATCAATAGTCTCGGGCGTAACATGATACGCCACCCAATTAGCAAACTTTGTTTGTGGGTTATTATTCAGCGTATAAATGGAGCGAGTTATGGTTTGCCCACTTAGTCCAATAGGGCAGCTGAATACACAGTTTTCAGCAAAGGCTTTAAACGCGGGGAAAACAAATGATACAGCAAGAAGTACGGCAATAAGTCTCTTCATTATTTTTCGGCTCTATTCTAATGAAAGTAATAATCTGTACCAAGATACAGTTGTTTAATTTCACGAATAGTACGTAAAAACCACGACAAAACAAGTGGTTGTCGCCTAAAGTAGGGGGGCTCTAGTTAGTACTCAGTGTTACATCATCGCTAATGCCTTGACCACCAAGTATCCGGTTCCTAATTGAAGCAGCATACCAATAATAAGAAAGACGCCGTCACGGTTGGTTACTCCAAGCGCGGTAACGCATAGCGCAAAAGCGGGCAAGGCTACTGCAAAGGGCAGTACCTCCAGAGGTATCATGCAAAGTGATGCAATCGCGCAATATGCCGCAATAATATTCTTTGATGGGGTATGTGAAAGAAAGGTAAGCCTAGGTTTTAATAGCTTTTCAGCTTTCTGCGCATAAGGCTTGGCTTTTTCAACTACGCTATCTAATTTGTTAGTAGATACCTCTTTATTTTTAATAAATGTTGGAAGCCACGGACTGGTTTTTCCTATGGCGACTTGTGAACATATAAAAAATAAAGTGATTCCACACAGCGTGGGTACGCCTGGGATGGCGCCAGTGGGAAGCAGAGCGATCAGGGCTGGCATCAATAAGAGGGGGCCAAAACCCCTGTCTTCGAAGCGTTCTATTACCTCACCTAGTGACGTAGTGTTTTCGCTCTCGCTGTACATGTTATCCATTAATTCAACAATTGAATTTCCCATATTCGCCTACAAATTCCAATTTAATAATCGCTATACTTATCATTACGCTTTTTCGTTAAATAAGTTTAATGAAGTGCCGGTGCGCGTCGTGGGATAAATAGATTTTTCACTAGTTAAAGATTAACTGCTACATTTACTGAATAGAAGTTCGTGAGATTCAAATTGAATTCGACAGATATACTTTCCATTCTGAGACAAATGCCCTCGAGCATTTTATTCAAGTGCCCAGAGTCGGCCAGCATTCATGTCAGTAAGGGCTTTGAACGGGATTTCGGGATACGACAATCTACTTTTGTTGATACGCATTCTTTTAATTTTTTTGACCTCGAAACAAAAGAAATGATTTCCCCAGGTAAGTCGCCATTTGTGCTTGCAGAAAAGGGGCAGGCAGTAGCGCAGCACTACAGACTTCAAACAGGTTCTAGGACAATGAACTGTTTTGTTGAAAGTGGCGTGGTAACCACTCCTGTAGGGGATTGGGTTGTGTTACAGATTAAAACAAACTTTACAGCATTATTCAGCGATAACAGTAAAAGTTCAGCAGTAAGCAAGCATATATCCTTCAATCAGCTTCTCACTAATTTTTCATCCAAGCTCATTACAGCCAGTGTTTATGAACTCGACGGCATTATTGATCAAGCTTTGGCTGCCTTAGGTAAGTTCTGTGATGTAGATAGATGCTACCTTTTTGAGTTTAGCGATGATGGTGAATGTATGTCTAATACTCACGAATGGGTTGCCGCAGGTGTAACGCCTTTTATTGATGAACTTCAGAACATACCAACGAGTTCGCTACCCTTTTTCATTTCCCATATTTCTAATGGAATGTTTAAAGTTGATGATGTAACGACGCTTCCTGAAGAGGCTGCGGCGGAAAAACTCGTTTTTGAAGAAGAGAGAATTTTCTCTATTTTGTGTGTCCGTATTATGGTGGACGATACTATTTACGGTTTCATTGGCTGTGACATTATAGGCAGCCCATACTCATGGAACGCATTTGATATTGAATATTTGCGCCGAATAGGCGAGATGCTTGGTAACACATTACAAAGTCTACGCAACCGAAAAGCGCTTCAAAAAGCGCAAACCGATCTGCTTGACGCTAATAAGCAACTAGAACGTTTAGCGAATATTGATGGCTTGACAGGCATTGCAAACAGAAGGTTATTTGACAGTACGTTGCAGCGAGATGTGGAGCGATGTGAAGAACAAGGCTTGGCGCTAAGCTTACTGCTTATTGACGTGGATTTGTTCAAGCAGTTTAACGATGCTTATGGTCACGTGGCTGGCGATGCGGCATTACAAAAAATTGCCGATACATTAACTAATAGCTGCTTAGGTAGTGACGATCTAGTTGCCCGCTATGGCGGTGAAGAATTTGCCGTTATTTTACCTAATACTCGGCTTGATGAACTCCACGCTATCGCTGCACGAATTATTCGAAACGTGAAGTTTCTAGATATCCCACATCGGGCGTCGGACTATGACGGTAAACTTACGGTAAGTATCGGTATGGCGTCTATGGAGCTGAATCCATTACGCCATGATGCTGCTTCGCAAAGTAAAGAGACTGCTTTATCGCTGGTTCAGCAGGCAGACAAAGCCCTTTATCAAGCTAAGGCGTCCGGAAGAAACTGCGCTAAACTTTATTCCGTATAAAGGCCAAATTCTGACATTTTACTTCACACTTTTGTTTAGCCCAGTCCGGCTTCAAAACACTTACCATGTAAATAACGCTGGCGAAATTAAACCTACCGTACTAGATTATGTTTTCTCTAACTATTAGTTCCATCTTGCCCAGTCACCATCGCGCAGCACGGTTTCATCGGCGCCTAATGCTTCTAGAGTGACGCGTTTTTCTTCACTTGTTACCGCTATTACGTATGCGCCTCTCGCTTTCGCTAGCTGAACTGCCGCTGAGCCTACGCCACCCGATGACCCCGTAATGAATACCTGCTCACCTTCTTTTACATTTGCACGGTGTAGCAAGTTTTCGGCAGTCGAATAAGAGCAGGGAAAAGACGCGAGCTCCTCATCTGCCATGGTTGAGTTTGCGGCATGGGCATGGCTCTGTGATCATACTCTCTCCAATGCGTCCTCTATTACATTTCGCTTTTTGTTACTTAATTCAATCACATCCGCTTTTGTGATTAATAATGGTCACATTGTATTGTGTGATTGTTTTTGAATTTGATATAGTAGCGTGTCATAGTGGGCGTCTGAACGGGAAAAAGTGCTTATTGAAAGCAGAAAAGACAACGCGGCGCATAGTGATATGACTAGAAAAAGTGCTTTAACAAGTAATACAAAAAAATGCGCTGGTGTGATTACCGGTGACGTCTCCAACTCTCAGTCTTATTCTGATGCTGAATTCAGAGAGATAATTGCTACGCTGAGAGAGCGTTTAACATACTATGCCGAGTACTACGGTGGAGACTTTGACATTTATCGAGGAGACGCGTTCCAGCTAGTTGTTGAACAACCACAACATAGCATTGCAGTCGCAGTTGGATTGCGTCTAGCACTTAAGGCGCACGCGTCAGGTGTAGATGTGCGAATGAGTGTTGCTGTGGGAGAAGCGCAATTTCGCCCTTCAGAAGTAAAAACAGGCACAGGAGACGCTTTTGTGTTGTCAGGGCGAGGGTTAGATAACATAAAGCCGCACCATCTTACTTTTTGTAGCGGTGAACAAACACTCGACAATAAAACGCAGCTCTTAACACGTTTTGCCGACGCGCATATCAATGGACTGACACAAACCCAGTCGCAAACCTTACTCGCGTACCTTGAAGCCACGGATAAAAGCCATGAGAGTGTTGCGGCCATACTAGATAAAAATCGCAGTAATGTAAGTCGAATCCTCAATGCCAGTAACTATAAACTGATAGCAGAATATCTCGACTATATGGAGAAAGTGCTCATTTTATGGACTCAAGATGGAGCCTCATCAAAAACGGAACAATTGACCAAGGAAGACTAACGTGATGACAGCTAACACAAAAATCATGATATTTGTGACAGGAGAGCGACATGCTTGCTGAACCTCAACTGCTGGTAGCACTCGTGTTAGCACATTTATTAGCAGACTTTTATTTTCAACCGTTTTCCTGGGTACAGCAAAGAAACGAACGACACGCACTAGCTTTGCCCTTATACCTACACGCAATCATACACGGTATACTCGCGGCAGCAGCAATGTTCTTGTTTTCATCAACGATAAGTATCGCAAGTATAGGTTTTAGTGCAATTGTAGTCGCCGTTTCTCACTTCAAAATTGACGTTATTAAATCGTATTGTAAGCAAAACACTATGTCTTTTGTTGTCGATCAAATAGCGCACATTGCCGTGATCTTAGGCGTATTTTTGTATGCCACCAATCAGTGGCGCGAGGCAGTGGGACTACTTCAGCAGGTAGGTACATCACATCTATTAGTGGTCTTGGCCTATTTGGCGGTACTCAAGCCCAGTTCAGTTATTATTAAACAGCTGCTGTCGCCTTGGAGCGATGAAGTATTAGCTAACAAAATGCCGTCTTCTCACCCCAATGATCCGCCCACAATAAGTACAGAGGCACAACAAACTTTATCACTGGCAGGTCAACGAATTGGCTATTTAGAGCGCGTACTCATGCTTACCTTTGTATTGCTAAATCAGTTTTCTGCGATAGGCTTTCTTATTGCGGCTAAATCTATATTTCGCTTTGGCGACCTCACTAAACACCAGGACAGGAAGCTAACTGAATATGTGCTTCTGGGCACCTTCACCAGTGTGGCGATGACGTTTGCCATTGGCTTGGCATGCGCAGCGGCATTAGGGCAGTTACCCATAAAGTCTTAACAAACCACCTTAATTTACTGCTTTTGCAAAGGCTTGTTGACGATGATTGCTCAATGCCTAGAAAATACGCGAAGCATAGGGGATATGCCCCGCGTACGTGAGCGGAAAAAACGTACTAATCTGTAACGCTAAATTTTGACGACGTTCTTAAGTACACAATGGTTGCGCTCTGGTTTGCGCTTTCAACAGAATGGTGTGCAGCAGTTGATGACTCGATATAACTTCCTGCGTTTAACTCGATCTGTCTGGAGGCGTTGTTTTGGCTGTAAATGAGGCTTCCTTTGATAACCACTGCCTTGAATTCATCACCATTAGATTTTATTGAACCTTTAAATCCTTTGGGAAGCTTGACAAGGGTGCCGTATACACTACTTGTCTCGCCCCACAAATAGGCAACAGAAACACCGTCGGCCGCTATATTTACAAGGTCGCTTTTTTGTAGCCATACCATATTATCTGCATGAATATTGATAGGTCGTTCACCATTGTCGAAATGTTCTTTTGACGGTTTAACTAAATACGGACCTTCATCAATTTCCAAGTAAATTAGGTTAGTCTTGTCATTTGCTGCTGTAGTGTGATCTTCACCCGCAGGCTGCGTCCAAAACGAGCCTGTTGGCATCCACATTTTAGCGGCATTTGGGTCGTCATTATGCATTTCACCTTCAATAACAATACCGCGATAGGTGATATTGTGAATGTGTGGCGGCGATTCAAAGCCATTGTTAAATCGCACTAGCATACCGGTAGTTGTGTCTTTGGTTCTATCTCCCCACAGGTCGGCCGCCCCCGGGCTTTTGTCACCCCGTGCCGGATTCAAATAGCCCCACTCAACATTTTCTGCAGTTATCACCCTAGTTTCAGCATAGGCGCTGGGTATAAAAGCAGCACAAGCGCCAACAATTAGCGAGGCCATGGTTAGTTTTCGCAATGCAGTATGTTTCATATAAAGCTCCTGTTTATCCTTACTACTAACGTCATTAACGAATGAATGACAGTTTATTCGTTGGTTGACGGATAATAAACGACCAAAATCGACAAGGACTTTCCCGAAAACGTGGATAATGAAGGTGATCCATTTGCTTTTTCTTTATATGTTTTAAAGGGCGTATGTGGACTAAACCTGTGAGGAAAAAATGAAAACCGAAGACCTTTCTGTGTTTGTTAAAGTCGCTGAAGTCAATTCGATAACGGCAGCGGCTAAGAAACTTGATATCAGTTCATCCGCTGCAAGCATGGCCATTAAGCGTTTAGAAGAGCTGCTCGGCGTAGCGCTTTTTGTGAGAAGTACACGCAAAATTAGGCTGTCCCATGAAGGGGAACAATACTTACCTATGGCTCAACAGGCGCTAAATACACTCCAGCAAGGTTTATCTCTCATTACGGAGGAAAGGCAAAGTGTTAATGGTGAGCTTCGCATGGCGATGTCTTCGGAAATGGGACGCAATTTAATGCGAGAACTGCTGAATAAAGTACAGGGTGAGAACCCCGAACTTTCTTTGCGACTACATGTAAGCGATAGCCGAGTAGATTTTTATCGGGACGGTGTTGATGTAGCGCTTCGTGCAATGACCAAAGAAGCAGTAAAAGAATCACAAATGTATGGTTTTAAAGTGTGCAATATTCCTCATGTTATTTGCGCATCGCCCGAATATATTGAAAAGTGCGGTGAACCACTAACAGCAAACGACCTTATTCAGCATAATGCCTTGCTTTATAAACTTTACGATCAAACCCATAACACATGGGAACTGGTGAAAGAAAGTGAAAAAATTAAGGTAAAAGTGCGCAGCAACCGCGCCGTGAATGACGGAGACATTGTTAGGCGATGGTGCGTTGACGGTATGGGTATTGCCAAAAAGTCAGCCATTGACGTGGCTGAAGATTTATTAAGCGGTAAGTTAAAGCGGGTGTTGCATCAGTATCAAGTTCCATTAACTGAAATGTGGATAATGTTACCCAGCCGACATCTGATCACCCCAGCAGTAAGATTAGTTAGAGATGAATTGAAATTGACCATTGAGGACCGTCGAGGCAAGCTTATAAAAAAAGGCTTACTTAAAGAAAGTGAATGGCCCTGTGATTAAATCGTTTTCAGGTGATTAGTACTCGGCATGGATTACCTGATTACCGCATCAAACCCGCTATCTCAGTGCTTTTAAGCGGTTTATAGTGCAAATAGCCTTGGACCGAGTCACAGCCCATTTCAGTAAGGGCCTGCTGCTGCTCTTTAGTTTCTACACACTCGCCCAAAGTGGTCAATTCTAAGCTTTTCGCAAGCATTATGATGGTGTTAACAATACCGTCATTAGAGCTTGATTGCCCTAATTGAGAAACGAAACTGCCATCAATTTTAAGCTTGTCGATAGGCAGTGTGCCTATGTAGCTAAGGCAAGAGTAGCCAGTACCAAAGTCATCAATGGAAATGTTAAGGCCAATTTTTTTCAGCTTTTTAAGCGACGTTAGTGCAAAGTCTGTAGAGCTAATAAAGGTGTTTTCGGTTAGCTCAACTTCCAGTAAATGTGGTGGGACCTGATACTTACCCAATACTTCTTCGATTTGCTCTGCACAATCTAGCTGTATCAAAAAGCTTGCAGGCAAATTAACCGCCACTGGCACCAAATTTAGCCCTTCATCTAGCCAGTTTCGAATCTGCCTACACACCTCAGAAAGTACCCAAGTAGTGATAGGGTTAATTAAACCTGCTTCCTCAGCAACTGGTATAAACTGAGACGGCGCGATTACAGTGCCCTCGTCATTCCAGCGTATCAGTGACTCTAGACCGATAATTTTATCGCTGCGTATACAAACCTGAGGCTGATAGACTAGTGAGAATGCCCCTTCAAGTTTAATTGCCTGACGAATTCGACTTTCTAAAGATAGGCGCACCAGAGACTCTTCAAGCATTTCAATATTAAAAAAGCTATAGTGTCCAGGTCCTTTTTCTTTTGCGTGATACATGCTTGTATCGGCATGTTTTAATATCTCTATTCCCGTCTCTAAATTTCTTTGATGAAGTGCAATACCAATACTGGTTGAAATGTGAAGCTGGTTGCTACCTATTGCCATAGGTTGGCTAAGGCTCTCGATAATTTCAGAAGATAAAGCGACAAGTTCATCGTGTTCAGCTACACCCTCAAGCATTATCACAAACTCATCACCGCCCCAGCGGCAGACACAATCTTTTTCTGTAACTATTGCTGTTAGCTTTTTCGCTACAATAATCAAGACTTCATCGCCGATATCATGACCTAGCGTGTCGTTAATGAGTTTGAACCTATCAAGGTCGAGAAATAAAATAGAAAGCGCAGAGTTTTGTGCATTAGCTATGTTTACGGCTTCATCTAATTTCTCTACAAACAAATGTCTATTTGGAAGTTGCGTTAGCGCATCGTAATTCGCTTTTTGGTATAGCTGCCTAGTACGCAGTTCTACTACACGCTCTAATTCTGTGTTCTGGGCTTTCAGCTGAGCTTGATGGCTTTCTACAGTGGCCAGTATGTGGTTAACACCTCCAAACAGTTCACCGAGTTCATCATCTCTCTTGTCAGGAAGGCGTTTAGAGTATTCACGTTTGCTTCCTACAAACTTAACAAGAGAAATAAGCTGTTGAATGGGTTTTGATAGAAATCGTTGAAGTCGCCAGTGAAAGAGGTAAGTAAATAGCATGCTTATAGTGAGCACACCAAATACGACATACATAGCGTGCTGCTGTTGTTCTTCTAGCGAAGTGGTGCTTGCGGTAAGTATGAGATAACCAATTACTTCATCGTTAAACTCTATAGGCTTAAGGTAATAAATCAGGTGTTCACCGAAAGTTGCGCCTTCTTTAACGGTTGAGGGGGATATATCATCCCGAAAGTCATCCATTGTGTAGCTTGCAATTACGGTGAACACGTCGTCATAAATTTTTGCACTTTTTATCGCGGGCAGCTTAGACGCGGCATCAAGCAGTTCTTGCGTTGTATCGGCATCGCTAAATAGAACTGATGTACTTGCTGCTGACGCAAGAAGGGTAGATTGGTTGTCTAGTACATCTACCAAGTTGCTTTTGTAATCGGCGACGAAGTTGTTGTAAAGCAACCCAGCTACCAAACACAAAGAGAAAAAATTAACGACTAGGACGGCTAAAAGTTGTTTGGTAAAAAACGAGGAACGTTTAAACATCACTTGATCCTCGCGACTTGAAGAAGTTTGGCACTTATTTTTACATTTAACCGCTCAGCCTCTGCTACATCAATTTCAAAACGCAATTTCTGATTTTCTTCATAAAACCTGAAGACAGCAGGGAGCACCAACACGTTATAAATATCAGATATGATTACACTATGGCTAAGGTGCTGCTCTAAAAGATCATCGCTTTCAGTCAAATACAGTATATCGCAAGACTGGGCATCAACGCTGTCTAAAACAAGCAATGACTTACTATTTGGCTCTCTAGATTCCACTAGTGCTTTCAGGAAAGTTAATAATTCCTGATCGTTATGAATACAGAAGGAGATGGGAACAGCGTTATCTTTGGGCCATGTGATAAATTTAGTAAAGTTATACATATAGGCAGCTTTCAACTTGTCTACTTTTTGAAGCTCAGCTAGTGCTGCGGGAACAAGAAGGCACTGCAATAAAAGCAACCACGAGAGCTTTTGTAAAAAACGAGTCAATTTTGCCGTCACGTTTTTAGCTTAGAACAACGTTGATAATTGAAAGCCAAATCGCCACAACTCTTTAGGCTGAGGGCCATTCAGGTTCTGATATACAGGTTTACTCCCATTTATCTGAATTTGTAACCAGTCAGTAGCCGTATAGTTCAGTCCAGCGTATAACCTTACTTTTGTCCCACCGTATAAATCAGGATTAGTTATGCCAGCCGGGTAGGGGAAAGCACCACCTACGGTAATTTCGTCGTCTTGCCCATGAATAGAATCTGCGTAACTTATCTCGGCGCCGGTGAAGAGGGTGCTTGTTTCGTTTAAAACAAAATTGTACTTACCATTTAGTTCATAATTATTACCTAAGCGATAATCACGGTCGTTGGAACCGGTACGTATTCTTGCCGATAGTGAAACAGAGAAAGGATAATCCCCTTTATTACGATAACCAATTTCTAAAGGTAAGTCGAAAGTGCCGGACCCCAATTGCATCGTATAGGGAAGTTGCTGATCACCCGCTGCGCGCGGCGTGTCTCCCTGCTCATCAATAGAGCCAGTAGGAAAACTGATGCCACCACTTATCCATACGCTGTACTGCTCGTTGGATAGGTATTCATAGTGACCTGTAACTACCACGTCTCCCAATCCTTCAGATGAAATTAGAAATTCATCGTAACCTGGCACTACGCTGAAATGGTCAGTTTCTTGCCTTATCAACGGAATCTGTAGCCCTAGCTTGAAATCATGTTGAAGCTGATAACCTATTTGAATAACTTTTGCATACTGATTTATGACAGTTGGGAGTACAGGGAAATTTTCATCAGTTCGCGCTTCTTCACCGGGTACAAAAAGTACTTCGTCTCGAGATACATCACTGTCGTCAATCATGTATCCATCAAATTCGGCGGCTTTATATTGCAAAGACACCGACCATTTGCGGGGGGAGGTATCGATATCTGTTTCAGTTATATCTACATTAAGTAAATCTTGAAAGCTCATTTCTGCAAATTCTGAAGGTGTACTCTGCGCCATGGCGAAGCCAGAAAAGGCCAGGAAAATAGATGATGAAAGGATGGTATATTTCATTTGAAAGCCGCGAGAATAACAATATATGAATTATAGTGTATTTCGAGAAAACTTTTAATGACAATAAGTTAGTCTTTTGTAGTGTATGTATAGAAAAAATATACTTTTAATTCATTGGTTTTAAAAAAAAGCACTGCGTAAAAGCAGTGCCTTAAATAGCTTCGATGATAGCTAAGCGCCGTAGGCGCTTAGAAACGATAGGCAGCCGTTAGCCTAAAGCGTTGCGGTGCACCAGGTTCAACCCATACGTCAGCGAAAGAGTTCGTGTAAAACTCTTTATCAAACAGGTTATCTACTGCCACTTTAACCGATAGGTTTTCAACTGGCTCTATTTCAGCAAACGCACGTACCGTAGTATAGCTAGGTAGGTAGAAGTCCGTGGCGGTTTGCCCTAAGCGTTCATCAACATATAACAGCCCAGAACCTATGCGCACTGGCATATCAGCCAAAGAAAAACCTTTACTCAGTTGAATACTAAGCTGGTTTTCTGGAACGTTAATGAGCGGATCGCCAGACTCAATGGCTGCAACAAAGTTAGCATCTGCTGCATCATTTGTACTTTCTGCATCAACAAATGTGTAGGACACCCATAGCGAAATATCATTTTCAAATTCAGCGTTAATATCTAGCTCGATCCCACGGCTTCGCGCTTCGCCTGCTGGAGTTAAGAAAAAGCCGTCTGATGCTTCTTCGCTGTCATCAAACACTAGGATATTGCTTTGTTCAATATTAAATAGTGAAAGCGTGATGTCGCCGCGCACACTGTCAAACATAGACGTTAAATCGGTTTTAAGGCCAATTTCAGCAGATTCTGATTCGTTCGGCTCGAAAGGATTACCTGCAAAGTCTGAGCCTGTTAACTGACGGAAGCCTTCGCCGTAGGTGGCATACACGCTAGTACTGTCGTTAAACACATAAACGGCGCCCACTTGCGGCGAGAAACGGGTATCATCTTGCGAGGTTGTGCTTACCGGGCTTGCTAAGCGATTATCAATTTCCTGCTCGAACTTATCGAAGCGGCCACCTAAGCGAATTTGAAGTTTGTCGGTAATGTTGATTTGGTCTTGAAAGTAAACGCCCCAGGCTTTTTGTACTTCTAGGCGGTCTAGATTGTCAGAAAGCTCAACATCAGGAAGCGGTGAGTAATCAGGGTTAAAGATATCGACCACAAGGTACTGATCTAAGTCTAAATCGTTGATGTCAGTATCACTTGAGAAAAAGGGCGGGCGATAGCGCAGAATGACCTGGTCGTTTTCAAATTCGTCGTAATCAGCACCAATGATAACGCGGTGGGTCAGTGAGCCTGTTTCAAATTCACCCGCAATTTCGCCACGTAAAACAAGATAATCTGTCTCGAAATTACGATAGCGTTTAAAGCGCGATAACAAGGCTTGATCTGGGTCGATAAATAGCGTTTGACGGCCGCCAAAATTGTTCTCTAATGCATTACCTTCAAATGTGGTATCACGCAACCCTGCACCTAACAATAAGTTCCAGTCATCAGCAAGCTTATGAGAAATTTCAATTTGATGACCTACAACTTCGGTATCGATAGTGTCGCCATTCGGATCGCCAGTAAAGGTTTCAATGGGTTGATGGCCTAATTCTCCGTCAATAGCCACTATGCCGCGATCAAACGGAATCTTTTGTTCAGTGTACTCTAGCTCATAAGTCACGGTCGTATCTGCCGATGCTTCCCAGGTTACCGACGGATAAAATCCAAGGCGCTCGGTTTCTACTGTATCGCGGAAACTTTCCGCGTCTTCATAAAAACCAACTAGGCGTACGCCAACATTCTCAGACACGCCTGCAACGGTTTGTACGTCAGCTTCAACACGCATTTGCTCCCAGCTTCCGTAAGTGGCTTTAACTTCACCACCTTCACGAAACTGAGGACGTTTAGTTACCAAGTTAATTGCGCCACCCGGTTCACCACGGCCAAACAGGGCCGCTTTCGGGCCTTTCAATACTTCAACGTGATCGATGCCTGATAGGTCACGAGGGCCGCCGAAACCGCGACCTGCATTAAAACCGTTTACCAAAAAACCACTAGGTAAGTTTTCGTCACCTGAAAAGCCACGAATGGCAAAGCTATTCCACAGGCCGCCAAAATTGTTTTGGCGCGCTACAGATGCTGACAGGTCTAATGCGTCATTCAAGTTAATGGCACCGGCATCACTAAGTAAGCCTAAGTCTATATCTTGTGCTGCAGCGGGGACTTCTTTATATTCAAAAGCCCCTTGATACGCGCGATGCATACCGTGTACGGTAATTTTCTCAACATCAGCTTCAGCCTCATTATTTTCATTTTGTGCTAAAGTCGATGTGCTGAGCAGCGCCGATATAGTGGCTGCAAGTGATGATTTAACCCAACAAGTTTTCATTCTTCTTTTCCTGTGCGGTTTTCGTGTGAGGTTTTAGTGTTTGGTGTAAATTGTGGTAGGGTTTCAAAGCTTTCCTGAGAAAATTCAGGGTCTCTAAAAAGGTGGTAATAATAGAATTCTCGCAGCGCCTTATGAAAAGCACGTACGTCGTTTTCGTAGCCCACCATAGCTTCAACGTTAGTATCAGCAGCGCTTGATAATAAACGTTGGGTAAGCAAAGACGGCGAAAGCAAGGCTACGTAACTGGCAATATTGTCTTTTTGAAGTGTGGCTGCTTGATAGTCTTTCGACAATTCGCTGGCCGTTTGGTCGCCCACTTGTTGAAACGCGTAGTACCATTTCCAATTAAATGAGCTGTCTCGTTCAGGATCAAACTCTGTGTAGTCGGCCCACTGCGGGTGAGTAGCAATGAATGGAGCCCAAGTGTCTTCAATAGGCTTATCCCATGCGCTATTTACCGCTTCGCGTTGGGTAAGCACAATGTCGCCGCCTTCAGGTGTTTCAACCATCGCATTAATTACCGTGTGTGCGGTCACCGGCACAATAACGGTGGTCACAAGCCAAACGCCTAGCATAATAGAGGCAAGATGCGTTGCACTGAAATTTGCAAAACGTTTTGCGGCGCCAATCGCAAGAACAATGGCACTCCATATCGCAATGTTACCTATTACTATAGCGCAAACGGTTAATATAGAAGCCAAAGATGCACCATTAATTAACCCGAACACAACAAACGGAACAAGCGTAACAAGCGCTAAAGGCACCAAGGTGACGATCACTCGTGCCGTCCATATAGCATGTGAATTACGCGCAGTTACGTTGAGTAAATCAAAACGACGAGCTTCACGTTCTTTCGCTTTTAAATCGTAAAGTAGCAATATGATAAATAGCGGCAGCAAAACACTGGTCACAAAGGCAAAATCGAAACGCCCTAAAAACGCAAGCTCTGGGTTATCTGTATCGCTCTCATAAATTTGCCCTTCTAATGCAAGCATGCGTATACGATGCTTCCAAGGGAATACATCTCGTTCGCCTACGGCAGCAAACGCCAGCGGGGAAGGGGGTGCATAAGTCAGGTGAAAAGCGTAATAAGCAACCATGCCATAGTTAGACTGGTGAGTGATAACGGCTTCACGCTCTACTTGGTCTTTTTCTAATAAACGTTCAATAGTGGCTTGTTGCTCCTGCATCTCTGCATAACCCGACCACAATGACACCGTGCTTAAAAGAAAAACGACTAATAACGTAAGCTTTAATTGGCGGTGACCAAACACAAAATTAGCTTCACGTTTAAGATCGGTAAAACGCATCATGGGTTTAACCTCCTAACAGCCGCTTTTAAAAGCAAGGCGGTAATGCATACCCAAACAAACAGTTGTAAAAAGTAAATAAGCGCGTATGAAATGCGTGTACTTGCTGCTTCTGGCTTAAAATTAAACTCCGAAAGCAACGCCCAATTGTCTGCGCCGACAACCGCTTTATCAGCCGCTTCTTCGCTTGCGTTGCGGTTCATGTCGAGTTTGTAATCCAGCTTTTCAACATGCACTTTATTAAGCCCTTGAACGAAATCAAGACGGAGGGCTTCTGCCTCTCGTAAAAAACGATGATGGGTTTCAAGGCTGGTGCCTGCTAACAGTGTTGAGATAGAGCGAACGGCGACGGTAGGGGATAGCCAGCCAAACTGACGTGCAATATGTGCTTGCTCTAACTCTTCAGCCATTCTGCTTTCGGCAAACTCATTAAGCACCTGCGCCTGTCGGCCTTCAGAAAATTGGGCAACAACACCGCGGAAGTTAACGGGAAGGTCGTCAACAGAATCGACATTGTATTTCGCTAATAAATCTTCTTTTAGCTTTTTGAATGCAGGGTCGTTAACGTCGTGACCATCGCCTAAACTACGAAGCTTTTCTTCTACTTTGAAATCCGCTTCAAGCTTGCCCATCGAGGGGGCGGCGTTTGTCGCTACGCTGCTTCCAAGACGAGGAAGTAACACACATGCGGCCATCCAAATAACAATAAGCATGGTGAAGCTAACGCTACTTTTCTCGAATAACGCTGAACAAGCAGTTACAACGGTCGCCCATAGCAAAAAGTAAACGGCGTAACTTAAACAAAATAACAGTACTACAAGCGCGCTTTCGCTTGAAAAAGCCACGTACAAGCATGCCAGAAGAAGAGGGAGTAAAAACAAACCGCTAGCTGCAATTAACGCTAATAGCTTACCTAACATTAGCTGCCAGCGAGTCGTTCCTTGTGACAACAACAAGGTAAGTGTTCCCGCTTCGCGCTCTCGCGATACGCTGCCGTAACCAATAAGGATAATAAACAGTGGAGCAAGCACTAGCGCCAGAAAGCTAGGGGTTAAGCTGCTAAAACGGGTAAGCCCGGCTGATTGTCGCTGCTCTGCAAACATGGCGCTATTTTGGCGATGCCCTTCTAAGAAAATAGCGTTACCCGTGTAGGTGTCTACCCCAGGTTCTATTACGCTTAATGGAGTAGGGGCACGAAAGACATAGTGACCATAATGCACCATGCGGTGAGGGTGCTTATCAGGCTGTGCTTTAAAACGTTCTTCCGCTTCAGTTTGAAGGTGCTCTCTAGCGTGCGCGGCTTCTTCAATGTGAAATGCATTCACAACCAATGCAGCAAGGGTCAGTATGGCCCCTAGCAAGAGTACCGTAGCAGCGACTTTCGTGCGCAGCCAATAGCGCCACTGATCTGCACAAATGGTTTTTGCTACACTAAATATCATGCTTCGCGCCCTGCAAATGCTGCGTGTACCGCTTCAGTATCAATAGGCGTATCGCCAACACGCTCGAAAGAGCCGGTTAGCTTACCGTTACTTAAAAGCACAATACGGTGAGCTACCTGGCAAGCACCATACACGTCGTGAGTTACCATAAAAATGGTAGCGCCGTTGGCCGCTAGCTCAGAAACCAACGCATTAAATTCGTCAATAGCGGCAGGGTCTAAGCCTGACGTGGGCTCATCTAAAAACAGCACTGGAGCATTACGCAACAAAGCAAGGGCAATTGCGGTTTTCTGGCGCATACCTTTTGAGTAGTTTGATAACGCCTTATTCCATGAATCTTGTTGAAGCGCCACTTTGCGAAGTGCCGCAAATATGTCGTCGTCTGATTTTTCTACACCAGCTACCGAAAGAAAGTAACGGATATTTTCTAAGCCAGAAAGGTGACCATAGAGCGTTACAGATTCAGGTAAGTAAGCGACTGACTTTTGAACATCATTAGGGTGAGTAGTGGCGTTGTGCCCCAACACAGTAGCGCTACCGCTAGATGCTTTCATCAAACCTAAAAAGGTTTTAAGTGTAGTAGATTTACCGGCACCGTTTCCGCCTAAAAGCGCGAAAACTTCGCCCTTGCCAACGTTGAAGTTTAGATTATCTAAAAGCGTGCGGTTTTCAACGCGCACGGTAAGCGCATCTGCGCATATTACTGAATTTGTTTGCATTGTATAACGTGCTGTAACAGAAATTTGTGAGCAATGTTATATTATAACTAATTAGATGGGAATACGTTTTACTCTTAAGTGAGAGTGGAATGACCAATCACGTTGTGAAACCTGTGGCTCAATAGAAAACTGATGAAGATATGAACGAGATGACTTGCCGCCTGGTATCAGGCTGCCTTTGAGAGAACAAAGCTTCCTCCCTTTATAGATGATTTTTAATTTTTACCGAATTTAGTGAAATTATTAATTAGCTATACCTGTCTTATAGCCACATCAATAAACGTTACTTACATATCTAACAGAAAAGAGAGTCATAATGGAATTTACACATAAGCGCACCATTCAAATTACAGCGTCGTTATTATTACTACTAGCAATAACACAGGCTGTTTTTACAGCGCTTTACAGCAGCGGAATTAGCTTTTCACGGCAGTATGCCTGGGGATTTGAAGCCGTAATCTTTACCGTGCTAGCTGCTTTTGCTAGTACTGCTATGGTGCAGGCAAAAAACGCGCAGCTAGGCTGGTCGGCTATTACTTTTAGCGCCGTTCTCAATATTGTGCAGGTAAGCATTGGCCTAACGTTATTTTCAACCTTCGGCCAAGTTGCTGGTGCAGTAGAAGGCGCTAAGCCTTTAATTGGCGGTGTAGTGTCTTTGTCTTTCATGATTTACTACGCGGCTAAATTGTTATTAGGGTTAGCAGCCGTCGTTTTCGGCCTATTCTTCGTGGTAAAAGGTGGTAAAACGATTGGTGGTCTTACCGCTATAGTAGGCATGGTCGCTATGTTTGCCAATGCCATACTAATCATATTTGGTCGTGATGGCTTTCTACCATCAGGCGTAGCTGGTGCTTCAGGTATGGTTGCAACGTTATTATTGGCTTTCTGCTTAATCTGCCTAAATCGCAAAGCTGACTAAGGCTTAGTAACTTTCAAATAAGATACTTTATCAAGTAAAACGTCGAAGAGCGTCAGTGGTCGCTGGGGGCATGAACAGCTGCATAGTGTTCAGTGCACCGAGCTCGCCGCTAACGCCTTTTCTAAATTATTAGTGTTGTTTTCAGAGTATGCGCTCACACATTTCAGCACTGGATGAGAGGAAGTTACTGAGTTTTAGACATAAAAAAAGACGTCATAGGACGTCTTTTTTTATTGAATTGGTGGAGCTGGCGGGATTTGAACCCGCGTCCAGAAAATGTCTACCTTTGGTACTACATGCTTAGTTTGTCATTTATTTAACTGCTTGGAACTCCGACAAACAGGATTTCCTTGCAGCTGGCCTAATACTGTTTCGCGGTTCACCCTTAGACAAGGTTCCCTCGCTATCCTACTTGGATGACCTTCCGAATCCCCGCTAGCAGGAAGAGACTAGGGTGGAAGGGCCTATACCGGTTATTAAGCGGCTAGTGCGTAAGTTTCGTCGTTTGCGACTATTTAAATGCGGCTTTTTTAAGAGGCCAACCGCTCCTCTGCATGCACCTCCGGCTTCCTAGATCCTGTCGAATCCTAATCAGCCCCGAGTGTGATTTTCAATAATAGCACAAATGTTACATGGTGAAATACATTCTTTTAAAAATTACTATAAAATTTAATAGTTTGGCTACTAAATAACCGAAGGTAACATTCAGTTTTTCAAATCGTTACTAGTATACTTTAACTTTCAAGCCGCTACATGCCTACACTGAGTGTTATTCCGCTCGAGTAATTATGTGGTTATTTCATTAAAGCTGAAGTACCGAGCGTACAAAAAACTATGCAATTACAGCAGATTATAAATCGAAGACTTTAAAACGTTGAGAACGTTTAGTTTATACAGATGTAATTCACTGAAGCTGTTTTAAGTTCGAATACGAAATTTTCAATTATTCTCGAAGAAGTGTTCTTAGCTATCCGCTGATATTTCACTTTTGAATATCAGCAAAAGAGGATTGTGAAGAAAAACCTCGCATAAACTATATATCATCCTTGATGATAAATTAATCAAACAGGTCCGATGAGTATTGTTTATATTAATAATTCCCTATATTGTTCCACTGCTCACTCAAGTAGCAGCTAATTAGAATTTTAAAATAACTAAGAGAACAATAATGAAGAAATTTACTTTTGCTATTTTAACTTCGGCGGTATTAGGCGGATGTGCATCTACAAATAGCGGGACAACAAATGATAATGTAGTAAATTACCCCGACTACATTGGAAAAACACCAGTCTATGCAAAGTTAGTAAAGGGTGATGACGGACGATATATCTTTGAAACACTGCAGTCAGGATTTGTAGGAAGCAATGATAATGTTGTAAAGCTCAACGACTTAAAGCCCACTTGGAACACCAGTATTGAAAGAGATTGTCTTTTAGGCACCAGTACAATGATGGTCACATCAAAGCTATCTAAATGTACAACTGCAAATGATGAGCTATTTCGCGTCAGCATGATGGATGGAGCACAGATGTTTGCAAATGGATTAAATCTTATCGCATCTCATGGATTAAGTGGAACTTCAAGAGGTACCAATATAGCCTTCGATAAAGAAAAATACATGGCGGCGGTAAAATCGGCTATTGTAAATTCCAATTTAGATATCGAGTCTATAATAGGCCAAGTAGACGCAGCCATGTCTAAAAACAAAGCTAAAATTGATGAGAACTTACTCAAAATTGAAAAATTAAACAGTGACGGTATCAAATTTAAAGACAAAACAGGGCTGATTAGCAATGCTGGTGATTTACTTTATGATTTGGTTAAAGTAGAAGCACCGATTACGTACAAAGTTACATTAGCAGAAAAGGAGCTTTTAGGCAGCAAAGTTGAAGATGCTGTAAATTTATCAACAAAAAACTATATCGTTGCTTGTGAAGATTACTCCTCGTCGGAGAATGAATATATTACAGTTGATATTGAGTGCCCCTCTGTAGTAGCTAGTAATATAGAGACTATTGAACCAGTCATTACGAGTTACAGTTTGTCAAAAGTGCCTTTACTTCCATTTTTAGAGAGCGATGATGTCGTTGCAATATCACTTGAAGAAGATAATTCACTTAAAGTGCAAAATCTTTCTAACGACTACGTTTTAATTTCTGGAATATCTGCGTACGTTGTAAAAGATGTTCATGCTATGGAAAAGAGCATTCACTTGCCGCCAAAAAGTAACCAGAATATAAAAATGCCTGTCTTACAAAATGCATCTTTATTGGAGTCAAAAAATGACTATAGCAAAGATGAAGCTCTTGCGGATCTAGTAACTTATGGCTTTGCAGTAAGATATAGAGTATCTGGCTCTAATTCAGACGCAACTCTTTTTAAAGTTAATGAATATACGGGGGTAGAGTTGATCGAACATTACAACAAAAATAAAGGTTTAGGAATTTAACAGACCAGTAATTTTGACATGCCCACATTTAGCGATAGTCGAATCTATTGGAAAATTGCTAAATGTGGGATATGAGCTAAATCTATTACATATATGCTTTCAATTGATGCATTTAGCGGCAAGAACCATTAAAGTACGTCAGCATAATTAAAAGGCTTGTAGTGTAAATGTCTTCAGATTCCATATTGTATTCTCCTTATACCCTGCCGTGTGGCGTAACAGCGCGAAACCGTCTTGTTAAAGCTGCAATGGAAGAAAATATGTCCAGTACAGGAAACATTCCCGGTGAGTCTTTGTATTCACTTTATCGATATTGGGCCCATGGTAATTTAGGCATGGTAATTACGGGTAACGTTATGGTTGATAAAGCAGCTATGACAGGGCCTGGTGGTGTTGCACTAGAAAAAGAGACCGATATTGCGCCGTTTCAAAAGTGGGCGAAGATCATTAAGTCGAATGGCGCATTAGCCATAATGCAAATTAATCACCCTGGTCGCCAAGTATTTAAAGCCATGCAGGGCAAAGCTATCGCGCCTTCTGCTGTACCGCTGGATATGGGTAAACACTCTAAGCTATTTGCTCAGCCTCGAGAAATGACCTGCCAAGACATCCATGATGTATGCAAGCGCTTTGTCGAAACGGCTAAGCAAGCTGAAAAAGCTGGCTTTGATGGCGTAGAAATACACGCAGCACACGGCTACTTGCTTACACAATTTTTATCTCCGCTAACTAATCAGCGTCAAGACGAGTGGGGCGGTTCTATTATTAACCGCGCCCGTTTGTTAATAAATATAGTCAGCCAAGTTAGAGCGGTGTGCGCTAAAAACTTCATCGTCATGGTAAAGCTCAATTCTGCTGATTTTCAAAAGAACGGGTTTTCTTTTGACGATGCTTGTGAAGTGGTAAACCGCTTAGAAGCCTTGGGTGTAGATGTGGTCGAACTATCTGGCGGTAGTTATGAAGCGCCCGCTATGCAGGGCCAAACCCGGGACGATACCACCCTTGCCAGAGAGGCATACTTTCTAGAATTTGCACAGGCCTTGGTGAGTAAAACCGACATTCCACTTATGACCACGGGCGGTATTAAAAGGGCCGAAGTGGCAGAAGAAGTAATAGAGCAGGGGTGCGCTATGGTAGGCTTAGCCAGCGCTTTAGCCATTACGCCCGACCTAGCCAAAAAGTGGCAGCAAGAATGGACGTACTCGGGCATTATTCCACACTGCACTTGGAAAGATAAATCGCTGGCAAGTCTTGCGAATATGGCGATGGTGCGACGACAGCTTAGGCGATTGGGAAATAACCTAACCACGCTAAGAAACCCGTCACCGCTTTGGAGCCTTATTCTTGACATGCTGCATCGAAAGAAGATGACCAAACGAGACGTAGGCTAACGCCACTACCGTTTAGGTAAGTTTTTTAAAAGGCTGCTTTAATAAAAGTCAGCCAAAATCACGTTTCTTTTATAGCATCACATATGAAAACACAGCGTTAAACGCTGTGTTTCATCATTCTTTCTTTTTGGCGTTGCCAGTCTTTATCTTTCAAAGTGTCGCGCTTGTCGTGAGCGTGCTTACCTTTGGCAAGGTGAATTTCTAGTTTAACCCAACACTTTTTCCAATACATAGACGTTGCAACAATCGAGTAGCCCTGGCGGTCACGGGCGCCCATTAAGCGATCTATCTCACGCTTTTTAAGCAAGAGTTTGCGCGCGCGTTCAGGCGCAGCAATTACGTGGGTAGATGCCTGATTTAGCGGGCTAATTCTACAGCCTACCAGATAGGCTTCGGCATTTTGGATAATGATGTACGCGTCGGTAATGTTTACTTTACCGGCACGAATACTTTTAATTTCCCACCCTTGAAGCTCAAGTCCGGCTTCGAACTTGTCTTCTAGGAAATAGTCATGACGCGCCTTTTTGTTCTGCGCGATATTTCCTGAGGTGTTTTTGTTGGCTTTATTCTTTTTCATGCTGGCTATTATACTGATTGTTCAAAGGAATGTCTTTAGTTGTCATTGTTATCTTATATTGGGGCATTTGGTTCAAAACCGAATACAAGCGATACAAAATTTCTGTGATACAATGCCTCTAAGAGTTTTAATTGTAGTGGGATCAATGCCAAGTATTCATAGAAGCGCGCTTGTAGCTCATAGCGCAGAAGCCATGTTTAACTTAGTCAACGATGTAGCTTCCTACCCTGAGTTTTTGCCAGGCTGTACCGATAGTAAAATCCTCGACACTTCAGCGCAAAGCATGAAAGCATCTTTGCTTGTTGCAAAAGCCGGTATCAAACAGTGGTTTACAACACATAATGTTCTAGAGCCAGGCAGAAGTATTCAAATGCAGCTAGTAGACGGGCCGTTTCGTTCGTTAACCGGCGGTTGGACATTTTCAGCGCTTTCTGAAGAAGCGTGTAAGATAGAACTTAACCTTGAATTTGAATTCAGCAATAAGCTAGCAGAAATGGCGTTCGGAAAAGTGTTTAACAGTTTAGCCAGTAGTATGGTAGCAGCGTTTACAGACCGAGCGCGGAGCGTGTACGCATGAGTAATAAGCTCATCAATATTGAAGTTGCCTACGCACTGCCCACCAAGCAAACCATCATTGATGTTGCTATTCATGAAAATGCGACAGTAGAAGAGGCGATTAATGCGTCTAATGTGCTTGAGCAGTTTCCCGAAATCGACTTAAAAGCCACAAAAGTGGGTATTTGGAGCCGCGTTGTTAAGTTACGCGATACACTTACCGACGGCGATCGAATTGAAATTTATCGCCCGCTTATTGCCGACCCTAAAGAAATTCGAAAACGTCGTGCTGAAAAAGCTAAAGAAGAAGGTAGGGCAGACAAAATTACCGGCGGAAAAGTAAACCCGCTGAAAGCGAAGTCGTAGCTCATACAGAACAAGTTACCTTCATTGCAGATACAAAAATGGCCTTCATAGTGAAGGCCATTTTTTTAGAAAAGATAGAAGCTATTAGCTTTTTTCTGAAATGCTGCCTAGTTCCAAGAAAGGCGAGGCATCAATATCTTCAGCGTCCATCATGCTAGCAATACGCTGTACAGTAGCAACCATTTGGCTTTGCTCCCATTCTTTAAGCTGTGAAAAACGCTCGACAAAGTGTTCCTGAAGCGGGCGCGGGGCGTCTACCACCGCTTCTTTGCCGCGCTCGGTTAAGAACACGCCCACTTTACGTTTATCCTGCGTACTTCTGATGCGTGTAGCTAAGTCTCTAGACTCTAGTCTGTCTAAAATATTGGTTATAGTTGCAGGGCTTAAATTAATATTCTCTGCAATTTCGCGAACCATAATGCCAGGGCGCTCTTCAATATTTTGCATTACTAACAGTTGCGGGCCTGTCAAACCCACGTGTTTACTTAGCTGCTTGCTGCGTAGGTCTACAGCGCGAATAACGCGCCGTAGTGCCACTAATAGTTCTTCTTCTTTTCGCATATTACTTCCAACAAATGCGTAACCAGTTGGTTACTTAAGCAAATGAATAAAATGTTGGTGCTTATGGTAGTGATCGATTACGTCATTAATGACTGAGATTTTCGACCAACCCATAATGTCATAGTTCTGACCACCTTCACTCAGGTGAACCTCGGCGCGATAGTACGTTGCCTTTTTGTTTTCGTCCAGTGTTGCTGTATCGCTTGGACCAAATTCAGGCTGTTCTGTTGGCACTAGGTATACCGCATAGATAAATTCTGGGTCGTTACCCATATCAACGGTCAGAATAAGTGCTTCGGCAGTATCTTCAATTTTTATATCAAACTGCTGAGACTTAAACTCTTCACCAACTTCCGTTAGTGCAGGCATCACCACCTTGTTTGCATATCGGCGAACCGCATTTTCATCTGGGAAAGTAACGATGTTTTCTAATCGGTCTTTCCAGTTTTTATCTGAATCGTTATGTAAAGGCGTGCCAGCCATTACCTGTAGACTTTCTCGTTTGTAAGACTCAATCCTCAGTGCTTTTAGCAAACCGGAAATAGCGATGAGCAGCACAATAGCAAAAGGCAGGGCAGCTGCAATTGTCATTGTTTGGAGTGCGCCTAGTCCGCCAGCATAAAGAAGTATTGAACTGACAATACCTACACCCACCGCCCAGTATACGCGTTGCCACAACGGGGTATCGTTTTCACCGTGGGAACAAAGCATGTCGACTACCATTGCGCCAGAATCACACGAAGTTACAAAGAATATAATTACCATAAGTACGGCAATAAAACTAAGAACTGACGCAAATGGAAACTGTTCTAAGAATACAAACAACGCAACGGAGGTATCGTCGTTAACCATTTGTGCCAGTACGTCTTTTCCTTGCACCAAAACTTGGTCGATAGCACCGTTACCAAATACGGTCATCCAAAATAGCGTAAACGCAGAAGGGATAAGTAGAACGCCCATAACGAATTCGCGAATAGTTCGGCCGAATGAAATACGGGCTATGAAAAGGCCTACGAACGGGGCCCATGCTAGCCACCATCCCCAATAGAAGATAGTCCAGCCACCAATCCAGTCGGTTTTCTCATAGGTGTACAAGTTAAAGGTGTTTCGTACTATATCAGACAGGTATGCGCCTGTGTTTTGCATGAAGGCCTGTAGCAAAAATACCGTTGGACCTAACGACAATACAATTAGCAGTAAAATAATAGCCAGAACCATGTTGGTTTCTGAAAGGCGACGAATACCTTTGTCTAGACCAGTTGTTACCGAAATAACTGCTAGGCCAACCACGCCTGCCATAATAGCAATTTGAACACCGGTATTAGAAGGCAAACCAAACAGATAATTAAAGCCCGCATTAACTTGCGATGCGCCAAAACCCAGAGAGGTTGAAATGCCGAATACCGTTGAGGTTACTGCAAATATATCTACCACATGACCAGGCCAGCCGTAAATACGGTCGCCGATGAGTGGGTAAAGTGCAGAGCGGAGAGTCAACGGCAAGTTTTGACGATAGGCAAAATAACCGAGTATGAGTGCTACTACCGCGTAAATAGCCCACGCGTGTATACCCCAATGGAAGAAGGTCGTTTTCATCGCTTCGCGCACGGCGTCTATACTTTCTGCCTGTGCCGTGGGTGGAGACATAAAATGCATTAATGGTTCAGCAACACCGAAAAACATTAACCCAATGCCCATACCTGCAGCGAACAGCATACTGAGCCAAGTACCGAAACTAAACTCTGGTGTAGCATGGTCAGGCCCTAGCTTTATTTCGCCATAGCGAGACATACCTAAATAAACTACTGCCAGAACAATGATAGTAACGGTTAGAACGTAAAACCAACTGCCATTTGAAACAATTACACTTTGCAATTTTTGGAAGACAGAGTCTGCAAGTTCGGGCGTGCCCGCAGCGAAGATTAGTAAACAGATGATTAACGCAGAAGACGATATAAACACCGGCTTGTTGAGTGGAGATTTCTTTTCGTTTTCAATCACGCAGTAATTTCCTTTCACCTTTTATTTCAACTTAGGTTATTACGGCGAAATATACAGCATGGAACACTTTTAATAAATATCAGATGAAATAATTCGATTTATATGTATTTTTAAATTTCACTCATTGCCTCGCGCTCAGGGTCTTCTAAATTACCTTTTAATATTAGACTTTCTGCTATTATTTACTACATTTTGGTTAAATATTAATCATTAGTGTAGTAATTAATTATAGTTGTTGTATTGTAATGTATGATCTTTTTGATATGTGTATGAAGTAAACACAGTCCGAAGAATAAAAAACAATTGAAGGAAACACACACAAATGCGAAAAACTCAGCTCAGCTGTGCCATCATCGCTGCACTGGCATCCTCCTCTCTGGCTGCGCAAGAATCAGACGCGCCTGCTAAACTTGAAACAATAGAAGTAACCGCCACCAAACGAAGCGAATCTATACAAGACGTTCCTGTTGCGGTGACTGCACTTAACGGAAAAGCACTGGAAAATCTTGGGATAGACAATTTCCAAGATTATGTTGAATTCTTACCTAACGTGGTATTTCAGGGCACAGGTCCAGGACAGAATGAAATCTACATTCGCGGTGCTGCAACAACCCAATCTAATATTATGTTGTCTTCGGTACAGGCGCTTCAGCCATCCGTTGCCTTCTATCTTGATGAAATGCCTGTATCAATGGCTGGGCGTAATTTAGATGTTTACGCTACAGACGTTCAACGTGTAGAGGTACTTCCTGGGCCACAGGGCACGCTGTTCGGCGCTAGTTCTCAGGCGGGTACTATTCGTTTAATCACTAATAAACCTGAGCATACGAGTTTCGCTGCAGGTTTCGATACCAACATCGGTTTTACTAAAGACGGTGAAATGAGCAACTCGGTACAAGCGTATTTCAATATGCCGCTTACCGACGACCTAGCTGTTCGTGTTGCCGCGTACAACGACAAACAAGGCGGTTGGATAGACAACGTCATGAATGTGCCGGGCGAGGGTGGCTACATTGGCAGTGCTGTGGTTATTGACCGCATCTCAGGTGGTCCATTAGCAGATCCGGTGGGCATGGACGCAAACAGAATTACCAACCCCAATATCAATTCTAATACCGAAGCGGCCGTTGTTTCTCCACAAAACGATGCCCTTGTCGAAGAAGACTTCAATGATGCGATGTACACAGGTGCACGTTTTGGATTGTCTTATCATTTTAATGACGACTGGGACTTACTTGTACAGCACACCCAACAGACATTAGACACAGAAGGTGTATTTGCCTACGACCCTACGCTTGAAGGTGAAAGCTCTGCGCTGCGTTTCCAGCAAGAAGAGAACAAAGACGAATTCGGTTTAACGACGTGGACGCTTGAAGGGCGTTTAGAAAAACTAAACGTGGTATATACCGGTGGTTATTTAGACCGCGAAATTGATACGCTAGCGGACTATACAGGCTATACAAACGGTGGCTTATTCTCTGCGTATTACGTGTGTAACCACTACGATACGCCTGATAACGCCGCAGACGAGCGCTGCTTAGACCCCACCAAATATTATAAAGAAGACACATCTTCTACCCGTAATACTCACGAGATTCGTTTCAATACCACCATGGATACGCAATGGCGCGTGACTGCTGGATTGTTCTATGACGAACAAGAAGTTGCAACTGTTGGGCAGTTTAAGATTGCCAACACAGAAATGACGACATTCGGGTTTGATAACCTTCAACGCACCCTAGTAGGAAATGAAGGCATTAATAGTGATGGTGGCCCTTTCCCTTCTGAAGTGAGCTTTATTAACGATATCACGCATACCATTGAACAAATCGCTGTATTTGGTCAGCTGGAGTATGATATTACCGACACGATTACAGCAAGTATTGGCGCACGTTGGTATGAAATCGATGATATCTACGTGGGCTCAACGTCAACCGTTGACGTAACGCGACGTATTCGTGCATTCGGTACACAAGACCCAGACGAGCTTGCGGCCGTTGGACTAGACCCTGATGCAGTAGCAGCGGCTATTCAAAGCGGGCAGTTAGAGGTAGACCTGTTAGACGACAATGGCGTGCTAACCGTTGACGACACTATTTTTAAGTTCTCGCTAGACTGGAAGGTTAACGAAGATGTATTACTATTCGCTAACTACTCAGAAGGCTTCCGACCTCCGGTTACTAACCGTGTTGGTGGTGGCCTTGCAACGAATCAGTCTGGTAAATTTGAAAACTTCCGTATTCCAGTATACTCAACAACGGATACGCTAGATAACTACGAATTGGGTCTTAAAGGTGACTTCTTTGATGGTCAATTCCGAGTAAACGCTACGGCCTATTATTCTGAAATTGAAGAACTGCAAACGTCGCGCTTCGACCCCACTAACATCTCGTTCTTGGTATTCACCGACAATGTAGGCGATGCAGAGATCAAAGGTATTGATGCTGACATGACGTGGCTTGCTACTGATGACCTTATTATTAATGCTGCTTTCAGCGTATTAGATACCGAATTAACACGCGTAAACTCAGAACTTGAAGGTATAGCGGCTGGTGTTGGCTCAGAGCTTCCATACTCAGCGAAATTCTCTGGAAACATTAATGCACGTTATTTCTTCGAGCTTGAGGGTGATAAGCGTGGGTATGTAAACGGCTCTGTAAGCTACACTGGTGATCGCTTAGCAGGTATGGTGATGGATGCCTATGTAATGGAAGATGCAACGTCGCTTATTTACGGCACAGGTTCAGGTCTTAAGATTGAACAAGAAGCTGACGTGTTTGAAGGGGTAACTTATACCGATTCAAATGGTGAAACATTCCGTGGTGGCCGCTACGTACAGGAGTCGTATATTCTGACGAACCTTGCTGTTGGTGTAACAAACGACGTATGGAAAGCCGAACTTTACATTGATAACGTGTTTGATGAGCGTGCAATTTTAAATATTGATACGCAGCAGTTCACGCCTAAGGTAGTAACAAATAGGCCGCGTACTATTGGCCTTCGTTTCTCATACGATTACTATTAAGGTTAAGTTAGTAAGGCTAAATTGGCGATTTACGATTAGCACACAACGGTGCCGGGGCAACACGCCTTCATAAGTTTTAAGTAAATGAAGGTGTGTTCGCCCCCAATTTTGAAACGGCTAGCTCTATGAGTTCGCCGTTTTTTGTTTTTACGCTAATTTAAAAACAGGCGTTTTTAATGACACAAGAAGAACAAAAAGAAATACAGCAGTTAAAGCAAGGGCTTATGCAATCACAGCATCAGGCCGTCATTTCTGGATGCAACGACATACTTCGACGGGCTAAAGACCCGTTGGGGGTAAGCCAAAACACCCTTAAAGAGGTGCTATATTTAAAAGCGGTAGCATACCGTCTATTGGCTGATGTAAGCAGCGCCATCGAAACGTTAAATGAACTCATTGCATACTTCCCAAATTACGCCCGGGCTTACCAAGAACAGGGCTACTGTTACTTGGCTTCTGATCGCAAAAAGGCTGCGCATAGTTTTTATCAGGCTACACGATTCAACCCAGCGTTATTAACGGCATGGCTTCAGCTTGAAAAAGTGTATAAAGCAGATGATCAAACACAAGCACTAACGCTTTGTCAGCAGCAAATTGCATTTCTAACATCTTTGCCCAAGCCGTTATTAGGTGCGACAGATCTAATGCACGAAGGGCAATTACACAAAGCTGAACAAGTATGTAGACAATTTCTAGCTAGTCATGAGCATCACCCTGAAGCAATGATGTTACTTGCGGAAATTGGGATTCAATTGAAAGTATATAGCGACGCTGAATTTCTATTAGAAAGCTGCGTAACGCTATACCCAGAAAATGATAGAGCAGCCGCTGCCTACCAGAACTTATTGTCTAAACTGGGTAAATTTCCTGATGCCGCGGCTGTTGCGAACAAGCGACTCAGTCAATCACCAGACAACTTCACTGTAAAAGTAGGCTTGGCACACGCGCTGGTTGGTGTTGGTGAGTTAGAAGATGCAATTGACCTTTATAAAGAGTTACTAAAAGATAGCGAGGATAGGCCTGCAGTTTGGGTAGCACTTGGGCATGCCCTGAAAGCTAAAGGTGATATTGACGACGCAATACAGGCGTATGAGAAAGCCATTTTATTTGAAAAGGACTTTGGCGATGCATACTGGAGCTTAGCGAACACAAAAACCTATCGGTTTAGTGATGACCTGCTTAGGCAAATGATCGCGCTGGTAGATGCTGATGCGACAAAATTGGATGATGAAATTCATATTTGCTTTGCATTAGGAAAGGGATTTGAAGACAAAGCGAATGCCTCCCGCGCGTTTGAGTACTATGCGCGGGGCAATAGTCTTAAAAAGCGTACGCTACAGTTTGATATTGCTAAAACTGAGAAGGCATTACAGGCTCAGCAGCAGGCTTTTACGAGGGAGAGCTTTAACAAAGCGCAAGGCTGCCAAGCGTGCGATCCTATTTTTATTGTTGGCCTTCCACGCTCTGGTTCAACACTACTTGAGCAAATCCTCGCGTCGCATTCTCAAGTGGACGGTACCATGGAGTTACACGATATATTAGGGATAGCGTCGTCACTTAGTCATCAGACTACACCTTACCCATTAAATGTATCAGCTTTGAACGAAGAAACATTGTCAAAACTAGGTGAGCAATACCTTCAGCAAACCCAAGCCTATCGACAAGGCGCGCCGTTCTTTATTGATAAAATGCCTAACAATTTTATTCACATAGGCTTGATCAAAAAGATACTGCCAAACGCCAAAATTATCGATGCACGAAGAAACCCTATGGACTGCTGCTTTAGCGGCTTTAAACAACTCTTTGGCGAAGGACAGGAATTTAGCTATTCACTTGATGACATTGGCCGTTACTACAATGCGTATGAGCAGCTTATGGATCATTGGCATAGTGTGCTGCCTGGCGACATTCTTACTGTACAGCACGAAGATGTTCTGGATGATTTAGAAGGGCAGGTTAAACGCATTCTTGATTTTTGTGGGTTAGACTTTGAAGAAGCGTGCTTAGCGTTTCATAAAACCAAAAGAGTCATTAAAACTCCAAGTTCGGAACAGGTTCGTCAACCTATTTATAAAACAGGTATGGGGCAGTGGAGACCCTTCGAAAACTATTTAGGTGAGCTTAAACAAGCGCTAGGTAGAGATACGTCGAAGACGAATAATTAAGTGATAGTCAAAAACAAAAAGTCATGGCTGTCTCTAAGCCATGACTTTTTATGAATTAGTTAAAGCGTATCAACAGCCTTTTAAGGCTGATAGGGTAGCGAAGATTGGTGAAGAATAATGCGTATTTTTCCGTCTTCACATTGTTTGAAAACAAAGCTCTTGTTTACAAAAATATGGCTGTCGTCTTCGCCGATAAAGTGTACGTTACACTGAACAATGGCAAGCTCACCGTTCAAGATAAAGTCTTCTTTGCTATACCAAACTTTCACCCATGGCTTTAGTTTAAAGCCATTATCGTTCGGATAGTCACTATTACCGCCTACGAAATAAGACAAAGCGCCTTCTTTAGTCGGGCGAAATGTCTGTGAACCAAACGTAAGTGTAGGTTTAAACAGTACTTTTCCATTGTCATAGTCATAGTTTTCTGACAGCACTTGTGAAGCGAATGCTTTTACATCGCCACCTTCGGCGTGTACTTTACCTACCGCTACTACATTGTCGCACCACGTCTGTAATGCTGTATGAACCATCTCTTCTGTAAACATGACGTTAACTCCTTAAATGACTAGTTATGTTATATTGTATCGCTAGTGTCCTAACAATAACGTTTAATCAATGAGATGTAACTGTTTACCCGTGATAGATAATTGCTATCAGCGAAAGGTCACGAAGCATTCGATAGGGAAGAAGTATTGATTAAATGATTATAGTAGACGTCTTCAGTTTGAGCTGCCTAACTTAGAAATTAGGCGCATTCACTAACTATTATAAGAACTGCTTTTAACCTATAATTCGCGAAAAATAAATGTATTACAGTAGTAATAATGAAATTTCCATTAGCCACCATTCTATTATTCCTGGCGTTTTTTATATTTCCCGCAAACTCCGCGATTAGAGATATTCAGCCTCTTTGCCAGGAAAGTGTCGACGAATGTTTATCGAAAATCAGAGCACAGCAATCTCTAATTGATAAGAACACACCGCCATGGTGGGACCTTCAAGTAAGAAGGTTTGATATCTTATTTAACTTTCAACGTTATGATGAGCTTTATGCCCTTCTAAGACCTTGGCTTGAAGCTACAAATTTGAACGGCATACCAGAGTACAAGCCATTAGTTTCTCTGGTTTTCGGTAAGTGGCTACGGGCCAGTGGCCGAGAACAGGAAGCAAGAATAGCGTTAACTAAATCTTTGACGGGCTTGAGAGCACAATATGAAAAGATGCCGTCTCCACAAGTGGGTATAAGGGTTCTAAATCTTCTAGCCGTACTAGGTAAAACGAAAGAAGCACAGGACTTTGCCAAACAACTTGAGGGGGAAAACTACGATGCCCCTGTTTTCTACCAAGAAATGTTTGCTGAACTTGGGCACGTAGCATTGAAAGAAGGCGACAATCTAAAACATATTGAATATCGAGTTAAATCATTACATTGGTCGTTGAAGCTACCCGATTATCAACAGCAAGCTATCGCCTACAGCAATTATGCTGTAGCGCTTCGCAACAATAGGAATTATCAGGAGGCAGAACAGGCTTTCCTGAATGGTTTAGCATGTGCGGAGCAAGCGAATGATATCGCTCAAATTAACAGTATTAAGTTACGGATAGCGGAAAACGCTACGCTTGGCAACGACCCTGAAAAAGCGAGACGTTGGCTCAAGCAAATATCTGTTGATGGGCTTCCATCTTTACAGCTTTCGCGCTACAGAAAATTGGTTAAAGAAAACGCACCACGTTAATCGTTAGTCTTTATCGACTGGATGCAGACAACGTAAACATGGAAAAACATGTTTCTAGTTACCTGCATCGATACCTACATCGTTATCTTCACTCTGAACTTTAGTATTTTCTGCGCTTGAGCCCAGTCTCGGCTAGAATCTTAGCCGAAATTTCTTCAATAGAATATTTAGTGCTATTTAAAAACGGGATCTTTTCTTTTCTATATAAGTTCTCTACTTCACGAAGCTCCATTCGACATTGTGGCAGCGATGCATATTTGCTGTTTGCACGGCGCTCTGAACGTATTTGATGGAGTCTATCTGCTGCGATCGTTAGCCCAAAAAGCTTATGTTTAAATCTACGTAAAGCAGGAGGGAGCTTTAGCATGTCTCCCATGTCTTCCTCGGTGAAAGGGTAGTTAGCTGCTTTTATACC
Source organism: Alteromonas sp. ABD4_190 (assembly GCF_056160105.1). Lineage (NCBI taxonomy): Bacteria > Pseudomonadati > Pseudomonadota > Gammaproteobacteria > Alteromonadales > Alteromonadaceae > Alteromonas > Alteromonas sp. ABD4_190. The sequence continues at coordinate 309,073 of NZ_JBSWWN010000002.1, read as the reverse complement.
GTATTGAAGCGCTAAATAGAGGCTTGTTGGAGTTTTACCAGAACGCGACACGCCGGTAAGTATGATATCGGCTTCGTCGTAGTCTTTTAGGTTAGAACCGTCATCATTGGCCAACGCGTAGTTCACGGCTTCAATTCTTATATCGTAAGTAGTTTCGTGGATACTGTGTGTACGATGTTTTTCTGGTTTAGAGGGAACCCCAAGTACTTTTTCTAATGGTGCGACGAATTGATCGAGAAAGTTATAGTTAATGCCCACGGATTTAGAGATTATTTTGCGAATATCTACATTCACAATTGTATAAAAAACGAGCGGCCTTTCTCCGGTGTCTTGAAAACTTTCAGAAATTTGCTGTAAAACTTTGTGAGCTTGTTCCTCAGTTTCAACGAAAGGAATAGTGTTGTGATTGAAAGAAACGGGAAACAGAGAAAGCAGGGCGTGGCCAAAGACCTCTGCAGTGATGGCTGTACCATCTGAAATATAAAAAGCTGTGCGCACAACATATCCTTAACATTGGTGTAATTTAATTACAAAAGTAATAAAGGGTTTACTTTCTGAATTTCCCCATTCTAAGATGATTTCGTCGAAAAGCTACACGGTTCTTGTGAATGATGGCAAATAACAATAGGTTTGCTGTCAAACGTAATGGACAGCGTTAACATTGGTTTTCACCACATTTCGACAACGATTTGATGAGTTTCAGGTGACAAAAAGCATAAACCTGAAATTAACCTCATACCCTACACATAAAAAAAGCTGGAGGCTTGGGCTGTGCAAGAATACGTACTTTGGTATCAAGAACTGGGCATGCATGATGTGGGTCGCGTAGGCGGCAAAAATGCATCATTAGGCGAGATGATTTCAAACCTGGCGAACGCCGGTGTGCAGGTGCCAGGTGGTTTTGCTACCACCGCCGAAGCATTTAATGAGTTTCTAGAGCAAAGCGGTCTAGAAGCGCGTATCCACGAAGTTTTAGATTCATTAGACGTGGATGACGTAAATGCCCTTACCGAAGCAGGTAAGAACATTCGCCAGTGGATCATCGACACGCCATTCCAGGGCAAATTAGAAGAAGAAATTAAAACTGCGTTTGTTACGCTACAGGGCGATGCAGGTGAAAAAGCGTCATTTGCTGTGCGTTCTTCGGCTACCGCAGAAGATATGCCTGACGCGTCATTCGCAGGACAACAAGAGACTTTCCTAAACGTTAAAGGATATGAAGCCGTGCTTGTAGCTATTAAGCACGTTTTCGCATCGCTATTTAACGACCGCGCTATTTCTTATCGTGTCCACCAAGGTTATGACCATAAAGGTGTAGCGCTATCTGCTGGTATTCAGCGTATGGTGCGTAGTGACATCGCTTCATCAGGCGTTATGTTTACTATCGATACAGAATCTGGTTTTGAAGACGTTGTATTTATCACCAGTTCATTTGGTTTAGGTGAAATGGTGGTACAGGGTGCCGTTAACCCTGATGAATTCTACGTTCACAAACCAACGCTAGATAAAGGCTTGCCTGCTATCGTTCGTCGTAACCTTGGCAGCAAGCTTACTAAGATGGTGTATTCAGACGATGAAGCTCACGGTAAGCAAGTTTCTATCGTTGACATTGATGCAGCTGACAGCAAAACCTTTTCACTAACAGACGATGAAGTAATGGAGCTTGCTAAGCAGGCACAAATTATTGAACAGCACTACAAGCGTCCTATGGACATTGAATGGGCCAAAGACGGCGCAGACGGCAAGCTTTACATTGTACAGGCTCGCCCAGAAACGGTACGTAGCCGTGAAGACTCACAAAGCATTGAGCGCTTCCAATTAAAAGGTCAAAGCAACATCGTTGTTGAAGGCCGCGCAATTGGTCACAAAATTGGTGCTGGTGTAGCGAAAGTACTTGATTCAATTGAAGAGATGGACAAAATCCAAGCGGGTGATGTACTGGTAACTGACATGACAGACCCTGATTGGGAGCCTATCATGAAGAAGGCTTCTGCTATTGTTACCAACCGTGGTGGCCGAACGTGTCACGCGGCTATCATCGCACGTGAGTTAGGCATTCCAGCGGTGGTTGGTTGTGGTAACGCCACTGACAGCATCAAAAACGGCGATAAAATCACTGTGTCTTGTGCTGAAGGTGACACAGGCTTCATTTACGGTGACGAACTTGAGTTTGACGTAGTGACATCACGTATTGATGCAATGCCTGACCTACCGCTAAAAGTGATGATGAACGTAGGTAACCCAGACCGTGCATTTGACTTTGCTCGCTTGCCAAATGCGGGTGTTGGTCTTGCTCGCCTTGAGTTTATTATCAACCGCATGATTGGTGTGCACCCTAAAGCACTGCTTAATTTCGACAGCCAGCCAGAAGAGCTGAAAGAAGAAATTAGCGACATGATTGCAGGCTACGAATCGCCAACGGAATACTACATCGAGAAATTGGTAGAAGGTATATCAACTATTGGTGCAGCCTTCTCGCCAGAAAAAGTAATCGTTCGTATGTCAGATTTCAAATCGAACGAATACTTCAACTTGGTTGGCGGCTATCAATACGAGCCTGACGAAGAGAACCCAATGTTGGGCTTCCGTGGTGCAAGCCGTTACATCTCTGAAGATTTCCGCGATTGTTTTGCTCTTGAATGTGAAGCAATTAAACGGGTTCGCAACAAAATGGGTTTAACCAATGTCGAAATCATGATCCCGTTTGTTCGCACGCTAGAAGAAGGTCGTAAAGTTATCGAACTTCTTGAAGAGCAGGGCCTTAAGAAAGGTGAAAACGGCCTTCGCGTTATCATGATGTGTGAACTGCCATCAAACGCACTGCTTGCAGATAAGTTCCTAGACATTTTCGACGGTTTCTCTATTGGGTCTAACGATTTGACGCAGTTAACCCTAGGTCTAGATCGTGATAGCGGCCTTATTGCGCACTTGTTTGACGAGCGCGACGAAGCAGTTAAAGCATTGCTTTCAATGGCAATTCAGGCAGCGAAGAAGCGTGGTAAATACGTAGGTATTTGTGGCCAGGGCCCGTCTGACCACGAAGATTTCGCAGCGTGGTTGGTGGAAGAGGGGATCGATTCTGTATCACTGAACCCAGATACAGTTGTAGAAACTTGGCTATACCTTGCAGAAAAGCACGGTTAATGGCGTAACGTGATGGTTCTTAATTAGATAAACGTTTGGCTCATAGTTAGTCTTAATTTAGAACCAGCTGTAACGACTTTTAAAAGAGACTTTCGGGTCTCTTTTTTATTGCTTGTTACTCAATTTACGCGAAGATTTAGGTTATTAAAGTAGCGTATTACATTCCTCAAAAAAACTATGGTTATTTAGCAAAAGTATACATTTTTGTGTGCAGAAAACATGACTTTGTGTAATTAAAATTGTAATATTACAGAGTGACTTTCACTTTGAATCTTTCATTAATAAATAACTTGGTTGAATTCTCATGGCACATAATGACAGCGCAGTTTCAGTAAACACTTCCGAAGAAAATGTTATGCAATCAGGCTCGGTGGTAGAGCAGTTGGCGCAAGCACAAAAAGAAATTAATGAACTTAAAATGCAGCTGATGTGGATGGAACGTAACTACGAGTAATTTCCTAGTCGCTAAACTCGGGCTTTAATAGTCCGAGTTTTTTGTTTGGTTGAAATGAAATTCTGAAAGTCTACATTTCGACTTTCATTTTTGGTTGGTCTTACCAGGTAAAGCTTTTTTCCTTGATGTTCAATTTATGTGCTAGTGTGATTGAATAACGTTAGCAATATTTTAGATGCAGGGAAGGGAAGAAAAATGGCTTATCGGTTCAAGTTTTTTGCTCAACCAGTAATCACTAATATAAGAACCCTTTGTGAAGCAGCACTCGTAGAATTCACCATCGGTTTGATTTGTGCAGTATTTGCTTACGCAAGCTATGGTATTTTCATCCATCTTTTCGTTGCGTGCATCGTTATCTCTCTCGCTTGCTTTTGCTTAAGTATCTACAACCTTTACTGTCTTTACTCTCATCCTTGAAGTGTTTTAAAAAATCCTGAGCTTTGTCATTAAAGTTTGATCCTAGATAAACGAAAAAACGAGTCTATGTCTAGCGTCCAAAGTGAATCTTGTACTATTTTGAATAGATAATTTCCCACGCAGAAGGCGTTGGTAAGCTTCATAGGAAAACGGCATAGCAAAACGGAACAAGCAGAGAACGGAAAGTGGTATAAAATGCACCTACAAAAAAGGGTAAACACATGATGCGTTTACCCTTTTTAAATACTTAAAGCACGGTTTTGAGATTTACCTCGTGGCGGTGCGGGTTATTTAAGTGCTTATGCTTTTAGCTGGTTACCGATAGGTAACTGTCGAATGCGCTTACCGCAAGCAGCGAAAATGGCATTACAAAGTGCCGGGGCATAAACAGGTGTAGCTGGCTCACCCACACCTGCTGGAGGGGCATCGCTTTCAATAACTTCAACTTCAACCTCTAGTGGTGAATCGCTCATACGCGGTACACGGTAGTTGTGGAAGTTACTCTGCTGTACGCGACCCTTATCAAAAGTAATACCGTCACTAATGGCAGTAGTAATACCGTAAACTGAGCCGCCCTGAGTCTGGTTTTTCACCGTGTCAGTGTTAACCACAGTGCCTGCATCAATGGCTACCCATGATTTAATCACGCTAAGATCGCCAGCGTCAGACACCTCAACTTCCACCACCGTGGCTACATATGTTAGGAAGCTGCGGTGCGCTGCTATACCAAGGCCGCGGCCTTTTGGCATCTCTCGACCCCAACCAGCCATGTCTGCCACTTTCTCAATAACATTGCGCAGGCGGCCTGTATCCAGTGGATAAACAGATTTATCACCCCAATAGTTGTTGTATTCGGCTTTTTGCTCGGTAACATCAAGAACTCTGTCAGGACCGATAACCTCTAATAGGTAATCCTTCGCGTCTTTACCTGCCTTGTGCGCCGCTTCATTGATAAACGACTGAACAGCAAACGCGTGGAAGATATTTGATACCGAGCGCATCCATCCAATACGTGCTTTTGCCGGTGCTTCACCGCGCTCTAACTTCATATTTGGCGTTAGAATAGGGTTGTCAGTAAAGCCCAAATCTAGCTCAAAGCTAAACGGCGCGTTTGCACCTTCTTGGAAGGTTGAAGCAATAGGAGAAAACGCAGTTCTGTGAAGGTATGCGTCAATCTTACCATTTTCATCTAACGCCGCTTCGACATGCTGAGCCGACACTGCATGATAGAAACCGTGCTGAATGTCGTCTTCACGTGTCCACTGAACGCGAATTGGTTTGCCCGTTTTCATTGAAAGGTATGCTGCTTCAGCTGAAAAATCAGGCTTAGACTTACGACCAAATGCCCCGCCTAGCATGGTAACGTGAACATTGATTTTTTCTTTGTCCATACCAACCATAGCGCCCACAGTTTCCATATCAGCCTGCGGGTTTTGTGTTGCTGCCCATACGTCAACGCGATCTTTATAGTACATGGCTGTCGCGCATGGCGGCTCCATGGGGGCTTGTGCTAAATGCGGCACGTAGTAGTCGGCAATTAGCTTGTCACTGGCCTTTTCTAAAACGCTCACCGCATCACCTTTTTCTCTAACAAGGGCTTGAGGTGTATTTACTGTGTTAAGTAGCTGCTCTTTAAAGTTCGCTGAGTTATAGTCGCCGTTGGAGCCATCGTCCCAAGTCACTTCTAGCGCCTTACGGCCTTGCCACGCCGCCCATGTGTTGTTTGCAATAATTGCAATACCACCTTTAGGCTGGAATTGTGGTGCGCCTTTAGGCGCAGGCATTTCAATAACGTCAACCACACCTTTAACCGCTTTCACTTTATCTGCGTTGAAACTTTTTACTTTTCCACCCACTACAGGCGGGCGCTCAATAATGGCAACAAGCGCTTTAGGCTCACGAACGTCTGCTGCAAAGGTTGCTTTACCGGTCACAATATTTTGAAGGTCGATGTGCGCCATACCCGTATTAATATAACGCCATTCTTTCCTGTCTTTAAGGGTAAGTTTATCTGTTTCTGGCGGCGTTATAGTCAGTGCGCCATTAATTAAGTCTTTATAAGCAAGGGTTTTACCTGAAGTGTGTGTTACCACATGCTGTTCAGCAACACAGGTATTTGGCTCAACACCCCAACGCTTGGCTGCAGCATGTTGCATCATATAACGTACGCTGGCGCCCATCTCACGTAGGCGCTGCATATTAAAGCGGATACTACGCGAGCCATCGGTGTTTTGGTCACCGTATTTAGGGTCGCCTTTACCCTGGATAACAATAACCTTATCCCAGGCAGCTTCCATTTCGTCTGCCACGATTTGAGCAATTGCGGTACGAATTTGCTGACCCATTTCACTGCGGTGACAGGTTACTTCAACCATGCCATCTGGGCGAAGTGCAATAAACAGGTTTGCGCGCTTAGCGTTTTCTGCTGGCTTAGCCAACACGCCTGCCATAGCGCGAGGAGCACCGCCCATAAAGTAAGTGCCAAGAACTAGAGCGCCTGCTGCAGCTGTCGATTTTAAAAAGCCGCGACGATTCATATCGAAATAGGTATTCTGACTCATGCTTCTTCTCCCGCTTTGCTTGGGTCAAAGTAGCTAACACCTGCATTGCCGGTCATTGATTTCAATGCTGACTTAATGGCTTTATGAATGCGAGGGTAGGTGCCGCACCGGCAGATATTGCCAGACATGTTCTGAACAATCTCTTCGTCGCTTGGTGTTGGGTTGGTCGATAACAGACTGGCAGCTTGCATGATTTGTCCACATTGACAGAAACCACATTGTGGTACTTTATGTTCTACCCATGCTTTTTGAACAGGGTGGTCACCATTTTCACTAAGTCCTTCAATGGTGGTAATTTTTCTGCCTTGAACGGCAGAAACAGGCAGCACGCAAGAGCGTTGTGCCATACCGTCAATGTGAACAGTACACGCGCCACATTGCGCCATACCACAGCCAAACTTAGGTCCTGTAAGGTTTAATTCGTCACGAAGGTACCACAACACTGGTGTTGATGGGTCACCAGAAAATTCGTGTTTGTTACCATTAACGGTAAACGTGATCATGGTCTTGTCTCCATAGGTAAGCGATAAACATGAACTACCCAAGCAGTACTGCGTTATTTGAACACACTACAGAATTCATACTTATACGGTTACATTGCCTGATGATACGAACTATCTAAGATGCTGAACATGCAGAGATATATGCCACTACTATTATTATTAAAGGCTTCGCAATTGTTTATTTAAATTACGTTAACACGCATTGCAGCGTTACGCATTTACATAAGATTAAATGTTAGGTGTCTGCGATAAAATAACGCAGTAATTGCGACAGACATTCTTTTGAAGTAAGAGGAATGTGAGTTGAATAAGCGAAGCGAGTATGCGATTGGGGTAGAAAAAACTTCGGTAAGCGCTATCGAAGCTTTCGCATAAGAAGAAAACGGTCTATTTTACGTGCGCTCATTGTCATTGTTCGCTGGCTATACTTAAGCCAGCCACGTGCTCTCGGCCAGTCGTAACTCAACAGTACTAAACCTGCTACGACAAAAAGGATAGAGCCAGGAAGTAATGTTAAAACGATTCCGCCAACAAATAAAATTGCTCCCAGAGTAAGTCTTAGTATACGCATTTGCCTGAACTCGCCTTAAAACATTTAATGTCTTTGAGTGTCGCTCAACTTTAACGGTTTGCCAATAATAAAAATGTAAATGTTTGTGCCCGTTTAGTATGGGTGGACGCCTATTTCAATATTAGAAAGTAATATTGAAGGGCTATTATTAAAGGGCAAACACAAAGTAATCCTCGCATTGTTGAATAAATAATCGTTTAAAAGCCCAAGTCTAATGATCAAGCCGAATGCGGTGGAAAGCATGCTAGAAATACAGTACAAAGGGGTACAGACAAAGTAGTAATTAGCGCTATACCTTAGGGTTCTTTGAAAAAAGAACGGTTTAAAACCGCAAACTATAGCGCGTGTATTGCTTGGCAATTCACGCAACAAAGTTTTGCGCAATAAAAACAAATATAAAAAAGAGATAAATCATGGCTGAACAACAAGAAAGACAACCTATCAGTGAAGAAGAGCGCGCAGATTGGGTAAGAGAGCAGTTTCAGAAAGCTAACAAGTTTCTAGCAGAAAATGGTGTATTGTTTGACACCGTTATTACTGAAGAGAGCCGTTACTTAATGCCGTATCTAGCCGTGTGGAAGATTAGAGCAATGGACGGAAAACTTTACTGGGTAATAAGTGGAGATTTACCTACTGATTATACTTCTATAGACAACGCGAAAGATGCAAAAGAAGTTTTACGTCATTTTGCTATGCACTGGCAAATGAAAGCTGAAAACTTGATTAACGCTGAGGGCGCTGATGAAAGCCAAAAAGAATTTGGTGCACTCTTAATCAATAGAGCAGAGAATTTGTTTGCCATGCAAAACACCCCAGAGCTTTGGGCGTAACAAGCAAGGCTTACAACCAGGTTATGTCGCGCTGGGTTGCGCTAGGTAACAAGCGAGCTAGTGAAGCTGGGTAACGTCTGGCAGAGGAAATCGCTCTGCCGGACATTGAAGCCTTTGTCTGGGAACGCCTGCGTCCATAAACACGTTTCCGTCCGGTTTAAACCCAATAGATTGGTGATACGACACACTTTCCAAATTACAGATAACTTTGATTATGGGAAGGTTATTTTGTTTAGCTGCTGCAACTAAAGCGCCAAACAAAGCGCGGTAAACAGGAAGTGTTCTGTGACAGCGCTTAACGGCAATACGGCCAAGTTCACCTTTTTTCGTCAAGCGCCCCGTGGCAATGGGTTCGTTTTGGTCGTTGACTATCAGCACATGGCACGCCGAGCTATCGTGTTCGTCGAACTCACTAGCTTCCGGTACTTGCCATTCTAAAACAAATACATGTTCCCTAAGTGTTTTAAGTCGATGTTTATCCTTTTCCCAATCGACGTTTTGTATAGTAAACGCCATATTTTCCTGTTAATCCTCGGCCCATTCCCAATAACCATTATTAACAAGTGTAGTTAAGGTTTCTAAAAATGTAAAAGAAGGCGCATCTTGGCAGCATGTTGCGTTCAAAACGGCACCCGATGCTAGCACTTCAAACCATTCTTGGTCACTTTTCGCAAACGTGAATTGACTGCCGTTTACATAAAGCGCGCGTGGTAAGCCACGTTTGCCATCACAAATTAAAGCGCGAATGCCAGGCGCTGGAGCAAAGCTAATCCCTGCTGCGAATTCATTTGAAATTTGCTCTAAGGTGACTTCATCGTCAAGAGGGAATTCCGGAACCCCTTGTTCGCTCATGGCTTCTAGAAGGGAGTACGTGAAATCTTCACTATTAATAGCGTCTATCAGTTGCTGTTTTAGTGCTGCAACATCGCTAGCATTCACTAATGCGCTGCTTGATTGTATTGTTCTGCCAGCATCGGTAAAGCGGTAATTTCCAGCACCTTTATCCAACATCATTGCCAAGCTTTCTGCCAATTGCAGGTTGTCCGGCGCGCGATAGCCCACCGAGTAGGTCAAGCTGTCTTCAATCGTAGCGCCATCATGAGGCCAGCCCGGCGGCACATATACCACATCGCCTGGTTCACAAATAACGTTTATGACAGGCTCAAAGCCTTCAATTTGTCTTAGTTTCGGGTGTGGGCACACTTCTTTGTAGTCTGCAGGTTTACCTACACGCCAGCGCCTTTTTCCTTTACCTTGTACAAGGAACACATCGTATTGGTCTATGTGAGCCCCAACTCCAGCTCCATTGGTAGCGAAGCTTACCATCAGGTCGTCTAGTCGCCAGTTAGGAACAAAAGAAAAAGGTGCGAGAATTGGCGCAACGTCCGGTACATACTTATCAACGCCTTGAACAAGTAGCGTCCATTTACCCTTGCATGCCTTCTCGAAGTCGCTAATTGGCCCCTGTTCAACGTGCCAGTTTCCTTGTTCATTACTTATGATTCGAGCGTCGACATCTGACTCTTGTGCGAGCCCTGCCAAATCGTTTTCATCTATAGGATCTGCAAAGTTTGGAAAAAAATTCTTTATTACCACAGGCTTTTGTTGCCAGTAGTGCTTTAAGAAAGCTTCGGCATTAAAGCCTGTACCTGTTTGTGCATCAATAAAGTACGTATTGTCGTTGGTGCTCATAGCATCTCGTTTTTGTAGGCCATTTTAGTGTTTCTTTCGTTAAACTCGATAACGATAAATATACAAAGCGCGATTTAGACCCGGTTAAAAAATGAATAAAAAGTAGGTATAAAAAACGCGGTGCTTTTGACCGCGTTTTTAGTGTAGTGGAAAGGGTTAACCCTTATAACTGATCTACCAGCCTGATTGCATCACCAATGTAAGTTGCCGGCGATAAGGCTTTTAGCTCGGCTTTAGCGGCATCTGGCATGTCTAAATTATCGATAAACTCAGCGATAACCTCAGCATTAACTTTCTTGCCACGCGTTAACTCTTTAAGTTTCTCATAAGGCTTTTCAATACCGTAACGACGCATTACCGTTTGGATAGGCTCTGCTAATAGTTCCCAGTTATTGTCTAGCTCGTTAAGCAAGCTTTGCTCGTTAACCTCTAACTTACTAATACCTTTTAGTGTGGCTTGATAAGCAATAACTGCATATCCCACACCTACACCAAGGTTGCGAAGAACCGTTGAGTCAGTTAGGTCGCGTTGCCAGCGAGAAATTGGCAGTTTAGCAGCGAGATGGTCAAATATAGCGTTAGCCAGACCTAAGTTACCTTCTGAGTTTTCAAAATCGATAGGGTTAACTTTATGCGGCATGGTTGAAGAACCGATTTCGCCAGCAACAGTCTTTTGTTTAAAGTGACCGAGTGCAATGTAACCCCAAACGTCACGATCGAAATCGATAAGTATGGTGTTAAAACGGGCAATAGCATCAAACATTTCAGCGATATAATCGTGAGGCTCGATTTGCGTAGTGAACGGGTTCCAGGTAAGGCCAAGTGAGGTAACGAACTTTTCTGAAACGCCGTGCCAGTCTACATCTTTATAGGCAGACAAATGTGCATTGTAGTTGCCCACAGCACCGTTAATTTTACCAAGCAGTTCAACGCCCGCAATTTGACTGCGCTGACGCTTCAAGCGAATAGCCACGTTTGCCATCTCTTTACCCATAGTAGTAGGAGAGGCTGGCTGACCGTGGGTACGGGCCATCATAGGTACATTCTGATAACGCTTAGCAAGTTCTACTAGCGCTTCGATTAATTTGTCACAGTAAGGTAGAATAACCGTTTCACGGGCTTCACGAAGCATTAGGCCGTGTGAAAGGTTGTTAATGTCTTCAGACGTACATGCAAAGTGAATGAACTCGTTAACCGCACAAAGCTCACTGTTGTCTGCTACTTTCTCTTTAAGGAAGTATTCAACAGCTTTTACGTCATGATTTGTAGTGCGCTCAATTTCTTTGATGCGCATCGCATCTTCAACGCTAAATTCCACTACTATTTTGTCTAGTAGTGCATTTGACGTGTCTGAAAAGGCAGGAACTTCTTCAATTTGTGGGTTAGTAGAAAGCATTTGTAACCAACGTACTTCTACTTCTACACGGTATTTTAACAAGCCGTACTCACTGAAAATACTGCGTAATTCTACGCTTTTGCCAGCATATCGACCATCGACAGGGGAAATTGCAGTTAACTGACTCAGTTCCACCTTAAGCTCCTCACTAGTTTATTAATCGTAGTGCTTTAACAGCACTGTTAAGAATGTGTTTGCGTTTAAATAATATATTTCTTCGTTTGCCGCCCATCTGACGCCACATCACCGCAGCCCTTACGCCCGCAAGTAAAAGGGCACGTACTTTGTGCTGATTAGCAGGTTGGCTCAAATAGTCTGGGTTGCCCGCCACCTGAATACGCGGAGCTAACGGGCTGATAATATCGCTGTAAATACTGGCTAATGAGGAAACAATTTGCGGATTTTGAAAGTCTACGTGGGCAAGCTGGCGCTGAACATGTGAAATGCGTTCACCGAGTTCCTGCATAGCTTTAGGCTTTCTGGCTAGCTTTCTTTCAAGACCTAAGATGCTTGCGATATAGCGGGTTAGCTCTGTGTCTTTTGTTGCTTGTTTGTCAGATAATTGCGCAGCAAGAGTAGTGTAACCGGTTTTTAGATTAGACAGTTGCCCAAACACCTGTTGAGGAGTTTCAGGGTCGGTAACCAGTATGCTTGATAAACTTGCTTCAATGGCTTCGTTTTCAGCAGAGCCTCGTCTGGCTAGCTGCTGCACTAGCGCAGCAGCCTGACATACCCCAGCTAGGGCCAAATTATTTTCTATATCGGTATCTAGCATCAGCGAATGTAACTCTCAATAATACCGCCGCCAAGGCAGACCTCTTCACTGTAAAATACCGCCGACTGGCCAGGTGTTACCGCCTTTTGTGGTTCGTCAAACACTACTTCAATGGTGTCGTGTTCAGTTGGTGTAATAGTACAAGGGATATCCGCCTGGCGATAACGCGTCTTAACCACCGCGCGCATAGGCTCATTGAGTGTTTTTCTGTCTACCCAATGTAGCTGCTTGGCAACCAAACCTTTTGAATAAAGGCGAGGGTGATCGGCACCTTGACCAACAATAAGAACATTGCGGGCAACGTCTTTATCTACCACATACCAAGGGTCATCACCGTATTTAGCTAAACCGCCAATATGAAGGCCTTTACGCTGACCTAAAGTGTGATACATCAAACCTTCGTGTTGCCCAATTTCTTCACCTTCTGCGGTTTCGATAACGCCAGGCTGCGCTGGAAGGTAGCGGGCTAGGAAGTCTTTAAACTTACGTTCGCCGATAAAGCAGATCCCTGTTGAATCTTTCTTATCATGGGTAATAAGCCCTTGCTCTTCAGCAATTTTACGCACCAGTGGTTTTTCAATATCACCCACAGGGAAAAGGGTTTTAGCAACGTGTTCTTCACCTAGCGTATACAAGAAGTAACTTTGGTCTTTGTTGTTGTCGAGACCGCGCAACATCTGCCATTTACCGTCTACCTCACGGCGGCGAACATAGTGTCCCGTGGCTATATAGTCTGCACCAAGATCTTCTGCAGCGAACTCAAGAAACGCTTTAAACTTAATTTCTTTGTTGCACATAATATCTGGGTTAGGCGTTCTGCCTGCTTTGTATTCTTCTAAAAAATACTCAAATACGTTATCCCAGTATTCTGCAGCAAAGTTGATGGTGTGCAGCTCAATGCCTAGCTTGTCAGCAACCGCTTGCGCATCTTTTAAATCTTCCGCAGCGGCGCAGTACTCATCGTTATCATCTTCTTCCCAGTTTTTCATAAAAAGACCTTCAACCTGGTATCCCTGCTGTTGAAGCAGGTAGGCTGAAACAGACGAATCGACACCGCCGGACATACCGACGATCACTTTTTTGCTGGCGTTAGATTCAATATCACTCACTACAGATTGCACACTCATTTGATTAATAAAAAAGAAACCTTATTTGTTAATGGGGTCATGCATTAACATATTTATGAATTTGCCAATACACTAACTCATTGGGTGGGCTATTCCACCAAGCTGCTATCCACCAAGCTACTAAGCAAGCCGCAACATGAGCTTCACCGTAAGCTTTACAGTAAAAAAGCACGAACAAACAGGCCCGTTTTCGAGGTCGCGGATTTTATCAGATTCCGCTCGGTAATTCACATCTAATCCTTATCTGATTAAGTAATTAAATATGTACGTGGACAAGCTTTGTTCTTAACACAAATGTTTTTGTGCGTTAATGAACACCGTAAGGTACAGCGACGCCTATCGATTGATATATTCCGAGCCTCATGGTGCCACATTAGTGTGGTCGTCAAAGGTGAATTCAAGTATCGGATTTGCTTTTATCATCAAAAGCTCACGTATTTACCATTTTCAATGCCATCTATGGTCCAGCTGCCTACTCGATATCTTATAAGGCGAAGGGTAGGGAAACCTACGTGTGCGGTCATACGCCTGACTTGTCGGTTTCTGCCTTCTGTGATGGTAATTGACACCCAGCTAGTTGGAATAGACTGTCTGAAACGCACAGGTGGGTTTCTTGGCCATACATCGGGCTGCTGCATTGCTTTTACTTTAGCTGGGCGGGTCATGCCATCTTTTAATTCAACACCATCGCGTAGTGCCTGCATGGCTTTTTCATCCATGACACCTTCAACCTGCACCCAATAGGTTTTGCTGGTCTTGGCTTTGGGGTTTGCAAGTTTGTGTTGAAGCTTACCATCATTAGTGAGTACTAAGAGGCCTTCAGAATCTCGGTCTAGGCGGCCCGCAGCGTAAACATCGGGAATATCAATATAATCTTTTAGCGTCTCTCTACCGTCCGCGTCGGTAAATTGAGAAAGAACTTGAAAGGGCTTATTAAACAGCACCACTTTGGCGTTTGAAGACATGATACTTCCGCTTGTTGATTGTCGAGATTTCGGGGGGAATTTTACTTCAAATTGAATTAACGCGCTTGAGAAAATTCTGTGCAAATAGCCGTTTCTGCACAGTAATTTGTCGATAAATTCGGTGATCTTATGTGCTAAGACAATGGTATGACTTGTAACTCAAACTTTCGACCCTATACTAATGGTCGCTCCCATTTTTATAAGAGAGCGCATCTGCATAATTATTAGACAGTTTTAGCAGTGACAAGCGGGCTTGCTTGTACATCAGACCTTACTGCTTTGCGTAACTATTAAGTTAAGCGCATGGCAACGAGGTGCTTATTGCTAACATAGGGAATTGAATAATATGCAGGGAAGAAAACAGCAAGTGACCTAATGCTTAATAAAAGCAAAAGGTGGAAAACATCAAATACGTTTCGCAATGACTGTGGGCGTAACATGACACATGTTACGGGTTGTTGCGACCTAATGGACTAAAAACGACAGTACCCTGTCGAAAAAATTGAGGTATATAATGACCAAGTCTAAGATCATCTATACGAAGACTGATGAAGCGCCAATGCTGGCGACTTACTCACTTCTTCCAATCATCCAGAAGTTTGCCGCAGCTGCAGATATCGACGTTGAGCTAAGCGATATTTCATTGGCTGCGCGTGTTTTGGCAAATTTCCCTGAGTATCTTTCTGAAGAACAAAGAGTGCCAGACGCGTTAGCTGAACTGGGTGAGATGACCCAAGACCCGAACGTTAACATCATCAAGCTTCCAAACATCAGTGCCTCAATTCCTCAGCTTCGTGCAACGATCAAAGAATTAAACGATAAAGGCTTCAACGTACCAGCTTTCCCTGATTCACCTAAAAATGCTGAAGAAGAAGAGATTCGTGAGCGTTACGGTAAGGTACTAGGTAGTGCGGTTAACCCGGTACTGCGTGAAGGTAACTCTGACCGTCGTGCGCCTACTGCTGTTAAAAATTATGCGCGTAAGCACCCGCATTCGATGGGTGAGTGGTCTCAAGCGTCTCGTTCACACGTAGCGCACATGCGCGGCGGTGATTTCTACTCTGGTGAGAAGTCAGTGACAGTAGAAAAAGACGGTCACGTTAGCATTGAATTTACTGGCAAAGATGGCAGCAAGAAAACACTTAAGTCTCGCGTAGACTTGCTTGCTGGCGAAGTGATCGACGGCATGTTCATGAGCAAAAAGGCGCTTTGCGAGTTCTTCGAAGAGCAAATTGAAGATGCGAAGAACACTGGCGTTCTATTCTCACTACACGTAAAAGCGACCATGATGAAGGTGTCTCACCCAATCGTGTTCGGTCACTGTGTAAAAGTGTTCTATAAAGATTTATTCGACAAGTGGGGCGACCTTTTTGAAGAGCTTGGTGTTAATCCAAACAATGGTCTTGGTAGCGTTTACGACAAAATCGCGAGCCTACCTGAAAGCCAGCGCTCTGAAATTCAAAAAGATATCAACGCCTGTTATGCAGACCGTCCGCCAATTGCGATGGTTAACTCTGACAAAGGTATCTCGAACCTACACGTACCAAGTGACGTAATTGTAGATGCGTCTATGCCTGCAATGATCCGTAACTCTGGTCAAATGTGGGGACCAGATGGAAAGGCGCACGACACTAAAGCGGTTATTCCTGAAAGTACTTACGCCACCATTTACCAAGAAGTTATCAACTTCTGTAAGACACATGGTGCATTTGATCCAACAACAATGGGTACAGTACCTAACGTTGGTCTAATGGCGCAAAAAGCAGAAGAGTACGGTTCACACGATAAAACGTTTGAGCTAGAAGCAGACGGCACGGTATCAATCGTTGACCAAGACGGTAACGTTCTTATTTCTCACGATGTTGAAGAAGGCGATATCTGGCGTATGTGTCAGGTGAAAGATGCACCTATTCAAGATTGGGTTAAGCTAGCGGTGACTCGTTCACGTCAATCTGGTATGCCTGCAGTATTCTGGCTTGATGACGAGCGTGCTCACGATGCGCAACTTATCAAGAAAGTTGAAAAGTACCTTCAAGACCACGATACAAACGGTTTAGACATTCAAATTATGTCTCCTGTACGCGCTATCCGCTACAGCATGGAACGTGCGCTTCGCGGTTTAGACACTATTTCAGTAACCGGTAACGTACTTCGTGACTACCTAACTGACTTATTCCCAATTCTAGAGTTGGGTACAAGCGCTAAGATGCTATCAATTGTTCCATTGATGGCTGGCGGCGGTCTTTATGAGACGGGTGCAGGTGGTAGTGCACCTAAGCACGTACAACAGTTTGTTGAAGAAGGTCACCTGCGTTGGGACTCACTAGGTGAATTCCTTGCACTAGCGGTATCGCTAGAAGATGTTGCGATTAAACACAGCAACACTAAAGCAAAGGTGATTGCTTCTGCCCTTGATAAGGCAACTGAGAAGCTACTTAACAATGGTAAGTCGCCACTTCGTAAAGCAGGTCAGCTAGACAACCGTGGTAGCCATGTTTACCTAGGTCTATACTGGGCTGAAGAAGTAGCGAACCAAACTGAAGATGCAGACCTAGCAGCGCAGTTTAAGCCAGTGTATGAAGAGTTATCTGCAAAAATTGATGACATCTTGGCTGAGATTGATGCGACTCAAGGTAGCGCGCAAGAAATTGGTGGTTATTACTACCCAGACGAAGACAAACTTTTCGCAACAATGTCTCCTAGCCAGACATTAAAAGCGATTCTTGGCGCATAGATTCTTGACGCATAATAGTAGCGTTTAGACGCGGCTGTATGATTGCATCCGCGTAAGTTTGCCTAGATAGCTGTTAGCGTTATCTAAATACAATTTAAAAGCCCGCTTATATAAGCGGGCTTTTTTATGCCGCTTACAAGTTAAGGCTGGTATTGAAAGTACGGTATAAGAAGAACGGTATAGCAAAGCGCAGAGTGAAAATACAAAGTTAGCAGGGTAAGGAATTACTAAGTTAGTAAAATTAAAAAACGCTAAACGGCGAAATGAGAAAGATATGCAGATTAAAAATAAATATGAAAGTACGTGAATAAAAACAACAGCATTAGCAGTCTGTAAGCACGAGCCCGCGCTAACTAACTCTAGAAATATGGCTAGACTTAAGAATTAATAATAAAACAGAAAACAAAAAAGAGAGAAGAGGGCTCTAGGGGTAAAAGGTGTGAGAATACGGTATATGAAAATTTAAAGACGACAAAAAACCTGACGCTAATTGCGCCCATATCACTTTCACGTAGCAAAAGCTTACAGCAAAGAAAGCAAAAGCCCGACACTAGGTCAGGCTTTATAAATTCTCTAATTAACGCTCTGGTTCTTCTTTGAAACCAATGTTCTCAGCGTGAAGACCTTTAGGGCCTTGCTGAACTTCGAACGTTACTTCCTGACCTGCTTTTAGCGAACGATAGCCTTCCATTTGAATCGTAGAGTAATGTGCGAAAATATCTTCACCACCTTCCTCAGGTACGATAAATCCAAAACCCTTTGCGTTGTTAAACCATTTAACTTTGCCAACCGCCATACTTCGACTTCCTCTTAATCCTTGAACTCACGAGTATCTGCCCCCATTATAGATCCGGAGACATTGTGGAAAGAGTATTCATTATAGAAACTTTAAAGTGACTGCTTTAGAGTGACAAACGTGTAATACTCAAAACCACTATACAAAATGTAGATTTTTTAACCATATTATGTCAAGGGCAAATGTGAATAAATTTATACAAAAGTTTGTACACATATCTGCCGGTATACCACTATTATTAAGTTATGAGTAAAGACAACGCTATTAGTATCGAAAAGGAAAAACAAAAAGACGCGCAGCGACAAAAGCCGCAGCCGCCTCCCATGTATAAAGTGTTGTTGAACAATGACGACTATACACCGATGGATTTTGTCATTGAGGTACTCAAAAAGTTTTTCAATATGGACGATGAGAAAGCCAACCAACTTATGCTGACCGTTCACTATCAAGGAAAAGCCGTGTGTGGCATTTTTACTGCTGAGATAGCAGAGACAAAAGTGATGCAGGTTAATCAGTACGCACGCAAACATCAGCATCCGTTGATGTGCACGATGGAGCAAGCATAAGGTTTTTTGTAGAGGGCGAGCAATATGTTAAATAAAGAATTAGAACAAACGTTAAACGACGCGTTTGTATTTGCCAGAGAGCACCGTCACGAGTTTATGACGGTAGAGCACTTGTTGTTGGCATTGCTTGATAACTCAGCTGCTCGCGATGCGCTCAAAGCGTGTGGTGCCGATATTGAGGCAATCAAAAGCGAACTGTTATCGTTCGTTAAAGACACCACGCCACTCATCTTAGATGACCAATTAAACGAACGGGAAACGCAGCCAACTCTGGGCTTCCAACGCGTATTACAGCGCGCGGTATTTCACGTGCAGTCGTCAGGCAAAGACGAAGTAACCGGCGCCAACGTGCTAGTGGCTATTTTTAGCGAACAAGAATCGCAAGCGGTATACATCCTCAAGAAAGCTGATGTAACTCGTCTAGATGTTGTGAACTTCATCAGTCACGGCGTTAGTAAAGCTGATGACGATGAGCCCGTTAATCCTGAAGCTTCTGAAGAAGGTGAGTCGGGTGAAGAGGGCGGTTCTGCATTAAGCAAATACGCCACTGATCTAAACCGCCACGCTAAAGACGGTAAAATTGACCCGCTCATTGGCCGCGATTCAGAAGTAGAACGCACAATTCAAATTCTGTGTCGTCGCCGTAAAAACAATCCACTGCTTGTAGGTGAAGCCGGTGTAGGTAAAACTGCAATTGCCGAAGGTCTGGCATATAGAATTGTAAACGATGACGTGCCTGAAGTTATCGCAGAAAGTACAGTCTATTCACTTGATTTGGGCGGGCTGTTAGCTGGCACCAAATATCGTGGTGACTTTGAAAAACGCTTAAAAGCGATTTTGAAAGAGCTTGGCAAAGACAAACACGCAATTCTATTCATTGATGAAATTCATACCATCATTGGTGCCGGTGCGGCGTCAGGCGGGGTAATGGATGCGTCTAACTTGCTTAAGCCTAAGCTATCTAGCGGTGAACTTCGCTGCATTGGTTCGACTACTTATCAAGAGTACCAGGGTATCTTTGAAAAAGATCGCGCTCTTGCTCGTCGCTTCCAAAAAGTAGATGTGACTGAGCCAAGTGTGAGCGATACGACCAAGATACTACTTGGGCTTAAGAGTCGGTATGAAGAGCACCACAATGTGCGCTTTACTCAAAAAGCGATTCAGGCGGCTGCTGAACTGTCAGCTAAATACATTAATGAGCGACATCTTCCAGATAAAGCTATTGATGTTATGGACGAAGCCGGCGCGAGCCAGCGTCTATTGCCACCGTCAAAACGCAAGAAGACAATCAATGTAGGCGATATTGAGCAAATTATTGCAAAAATGGCGCGTATCCCTGAGAAATCTGTATCGGCTTCTGACAAAGAAGTGCTTAAGAACCTAGGCCGCAACCTTAAGATGGTTGTGTTCGGTCAGGATAAAGCCATAGAGACGCTAAATGACGCTATTTTGTTATCGCGCTCAGGTTTAGGCAATGAAGCAAAACCTATTGGTAGTTTCCTGTTCGCTGGCCCTACCGGGGTGGGTAAGACAGAGGTAACACAACAACTGGCGAAAACCATGGGCGTTGAGCTAGTGCGATTTGACATGTCTGAGTACATGGAGCGCCATGCAGTAAGTCGTCTTATTGGTGCTCCTCCAGGCTACGTAGGTTTTGATCAAGGTGGTTTGTTAACAGACGCGGTAATTAAAAATCCGTACTCGGTAGTGCTTCTAGATGAGATTGAGAAGGCGCATAGCGACATATACAACATCCTTCTACAAGTTATGGATCACGGCACGTTGACCGATAACAACGGCCGTAAAGTAGACTTCAGAAATGTCGTGTTGGTTATGACTACCAACGCAGGTGTGCAGGAAACGGTGCGTAAGTCTATTGGCTTTAAACAGCAAGACCACAGCCACGATGCAATGTCTGAAATCAACAAGGTGTTTACCCCTGAGTTTAGAAACCGTCTTGATGGTATTATTTGGTTTAATCACCTTGACCCAGAGATCATCCTACAAGTGGTTGATAAGTTTATTATCGAGCTTCAGGCACAGCTTGACGTTAAAGGGGTGTCGCTAGAGGTAACCAGTGCTGCACGTGCTTACATGGCTGAGAAGGGCTATGACAAAGCGATGGGCGCACGTCCTATGGCTCGGGTAATTAAAGACGACCTTAAGAAAGAGCTGGCGAATGAATTATTGTTCGGTGAGCTATCTAAAGGCGGAAATGTGAAAGTAGATTGTGTTGATGACAAGCTTACCTTCGAATACTCAGGCGTTGATGCTAAGTCTGAAGAAGTAGAACCAAGCTAGAACAGCATATTCATACTGAACAGTGACCGAACGTAGCGTTAGGCAATACAACTGACGTTGTTTATCTTAGCGCTACTGTTTCTTTTTGAAACTGTAACCACTAGATACGAAAAAGCCCGATATTCATCGGGCTTTTTTTATGCGTTACCGCTTAAATGGCTCATTATCTTGCGCGATAAATGATACGACCTTTGGTCAAATCATAAGGAGTCATCTCAACAGTGACCTTATCGCCAGTAAGAATACGGATATAGTTCTTACGCATTTTACCAGAGATGTGTGCAGTCACAACGTGACCGTTTTCTAGTTCAACGCGGAACATAGTGTTAGGTAGTGTGTCCAACACAGTACCTTCCATTTCAATACAATCTTCTTTTGCCATGTAAAGCAGTTACCTCAGTAATTCAAAATTTTTGCCGCGCAGACCTTACCCAATCTTGGGTTCGGTGTAAAGCAATTAAGTGTCTATTTTACTATTTTTGCTAAATAGATGCCATTCATTGTCACTAAACTGCTCAAAAGGCAAAAATTTATGTTTGTAAGACATTTTTTTACAGCCATCTACGTAGTACCCCAGATAGACGTATCGATGGCCTAAAACCTTAGCTTGCTCGATCTGCATCAATATCATCCAGGTTCCCAGAGAGGCTGAACTATAGTCGGGGTCAAAAAACGTGTAAAGCGCAGACAGCGCCCCCATGTGTTGGTTGGCATCGACGATATCAGTGACGGCTACAGCAATAAGCTTGTCGCCATCATAGGCCTCTAAATAATGTGTTGTCATCCACTCACACAAAACGAAATTATCAAACTGTGTTTTAGATGGCGGATACATACTGCCGTCTGCATGGCGCTCTGTAATATAGCGTTCATATAGGGGGTAGTAAGTTGATTTGGTTTTATCAACGAGTTTTACACTAAACCCGTTATTATTTTTAAGAAGCCGCTTCTGGCTGCGAGAAGGCGCGAAATCATGAACAGGTATTCGCACTGATTTACACGCTTGGCAGGCAGGGCAGTGGGGGCGATAAATTTGCTCGCCACTTCGACGAAAGCCCGCTTGTATCAGTTGTGAATATCGCCACGCCTGAAAATCGTTATTTTCGGCGTACACTAACAACTGCTCTTGCTCATCAGGCAAATAGCTACATGAAAATGATTGTGTTATACCAAACTTCACGGAGTAATCACTCTTGGCTTCCAACGATTAAGATAGTCTTCAGACAGCCTACCGTCTTCAGTTAAAGTGTGGTTGCTATTTTCCAGTTTTTCAATGAAATTTTCGCGAGGCAACACGGTAGCGCCCAGTGATGACAAGTGATCAGTAGGAAGCTGGCAATCGATAAACGCCATGTTTTGCGATTTCATATGTTCGACCAACGCCAACATGGCAAGCTTAGATGTATTGCTTTCAATATGGAACATAGACTCGCCGCAATATACTTTCCCAATTCCCACGCCATACAGCCCGCCAACTAGCGAATCTCCATTCCATACTTCTACCGAGTGGGCTAAACCCAAACCATTAAGCTGCCGATAGGCGCCAATCATGTCGTCGGTAATCCAGGTTTCGCTGTTCAATTCACCCGTATTAGGGTTCTTACGAGGTGTTGATGAACACGCTTCTATCACACGGTCGAACGCATGATTCAGGGTAACTTGATACTTCCTCTTACGAGCGAGTTTCTGAAGGCTTTTCGATGCAACAAAATTGTCGAGTTCGATAATGGCTCTTGGGTCAGGTGACCACCATAACAAAGGTTCGTCGTCGCTAAACCAAGGAAATATTCCTTGCGAATACGCTGAAAATAAACGGGCTGGGCTGAGATCACCACCAAACGCTAACAGGCCGTTAGGATCTTGCAATGCGGTATCAACAGAAGGGAAGGGAGCGCCTTCTTCTATATAGTGTAACGCTATCATAATTCAGCCAGAAAAAAGCCCCACAGGAATGTAGGGCTTGGGTATAGAGTATTAACCTTGCTCAGGCATGGTACCGTCTAGGTACTTTTCGGCGTCTAACGCAGCCATACAGCCTGTTCCGGCTGATGTAATAGCTTGACGATAAATGTGGTCGCTCACGTCACCCGCGGCAAATACACCTTCAACGCTAGTTTGAGTTGCGTTTCCGTTAGTTCCACTATTCACTACGATATAGCCATCTTTCATTTCTAGTTGGCCATCAAAGATATCAGTGTTTGGCTTGTGGCCGATAGCCACGAAAAGACCCATAACATCAATCTCTTCTGTTGCCTCACTGTTGGTATCTTTGATACGAACTTTGGTTACGCCCATCTCATCACCAAGCACTTCATCAAGGGTACGATTTAGGTGAAGGACCACGTTGCCATTCTCAGCTTTTTCGCGAAGACGCTTCTCTAGAATTTTTTCGCTTCTAAAGCTGTCTCTTCTATGAATAACGTGTACTTCTGAAGCAATGTTCGAAAGGTATAGTGCTTCTTCAACAGCCGTGTTACCACCACCGATAACCGCTACTTTTTGGTTGCGGTAGAAGAAACCGTCACAGGTTGCACAGGCAGATACACCTTTACCCATAAAGGCTTGTTCTGACTCTAGGCCTAAGTATTTAGCAGAGGCACCTGTTGCAATAATTAATGCGTCACAGGTATACGTACCGCTGTCACCGTAAAGAGTGAAAGGGCGCTTTGAAAAGTCAGTTTTGTTGATATGGTCGAAAATAATTTCGGTATCAAACTTTTCTGCATGCTTTTGCATACGAACCATTAGGTCAGGACCTGTAAGTCCTTCTGGATCGCCCGGCCAGTTTTCAACTTCAGTGGTGGTAGTAAGCTGTCCGCCTTGTTGAATACCAGTTAACAATACAGGTTCAAGGTTTGCACGTGCAGCGTAAACCGCCGCTGAATAACCCGCAGGGCCTGAACCTAAGATAAGTAGACGGACGTGTCTGCTTTCTGCCATTTTCCTCTCCAAATAATTCACCCGTTATGGGTTACTTATAAAATTCTCTTAGAAAGCTAGGTAGGGGCGAAAATTCGTAAATCAAGCTCAATACCCAGTTACTTTTATTATAGTAATCTGCCAGCGCATTATCTGCAGGTCGTGAGTTAGTTGTGTCAACAAAAGTAACAACTAAGCCATACAAGACTATGTTCAGGCTAAAGCGCTATATGATGCCTTCAAGTGCTAAAAATGTCACTTAAAGATAAGTTCAATTTATACCTTTTAATTATTACGATGCTTTTAACTTTGTAGTACCTTTAAAGCATAACCACTGAAATCAATGTGCCGAACGCATCTAAAAAGTAAGCCAGAGCGTAAATAGTCACAGTGGGTTCGCTGAAGCGCTTTACAGCGCCTTAGACAAAACTTAATTACCCAAATCGTTATCTTATTTGATAAAATGTTTTGTGTCGTAGATACCTTGTAGAAGGTGCTGCGTTTAGCGCAAAAATAACGAGTGAAAATCACGCAACTAAATTGTAATAGATAAAAAGCAGTTTACAATTTAACTATACCTATCTGAGAACGAAGAGGTGAACCATGTCTCAATCAGTAATGACAATGTTGAAAAACGGTCAGCAGTACATGAAGACATGGCCTGTGAGAAAAGAGCTTTATGCTTTTTTCCCAGAATGCAGAGTAGTAGCAGCCACCAAGTTTGCTATTAAAACTATGCCGCCGGTTGCTATGGTGTCGTGTGCGCTTTTGTACCAGAACTTAGGCACAGACTATCTTCCTCAAACTATTACAATAGGCGCTTTTTTTCTAAGCTTACCTATGCAGGGCTTACTATGGTTGGGGCATCGCTCAGACCAGTATCTTCCACCACAGCTAAAAAGCTGGTATCAGGAAATTCATTCTAAAATGCGCACGCAGGGAGTGAATATCAGTAATGCTAAGTCTAAGCCTAAATATAAGGAGCTGGCTCAGCTACTTAAAACGGCCTTTAACGATCTTGATAACGCATTTACCAAACACTGGTTTAATTAAAAGCCATCTGTTGCCTCCAAACTCTCGTAGCCTACTAATAGTAGTCTAGCTACTAGGCAAACTCTCGCCCGAGAAATGAAGTGTTTAGGCGGCTCGTAGCTCTTTACACGGCTCGTAGCTTTTTATACGGCTCGCAGCAAAGCCTGACATTTCCGACATTTGTACTGTCCGCCTTTCAAAATACTATTGTGTCTGCGTGTTGATAGTGCATAGGTGTCGCAGTCACAAACGTATTGGAAGGTTTTTGTCACCCTTTTTACATCGAACTGATGGGTGGCTGCAGGTGTACGGTTAAAAACACCATGCATAACCGATTGCCATTCTCTGCCGTGGGGCTGAACCTTTCCAAACAACGTCCATACCAGTAAATGACTAACTTCATGAGGTATCACGTCATTTATAAAGGCGTCGACATTTTCTTTGAAGAGAATAGGGTGAAAGTTCAGACGGTTTTGCTGTAAAAACGCCGTTCCCGCATTCCTACCTGAACGTCTAAAGGTAACCGTAGGGCGTTCAAACTTTCGGTTAAAGTAACGCTCTGCTTGCTCAAAACAATAAAAAACAGCGTCGGTAATTACGCGACGCTGTTCGTGGTTTAGATCATTTGAAGCGATGTTTCTGCCTCACTTTATATCTTTTCGTATTTAACTGTATTTAACGTTAACTACTCGACATCACAAGGTAAACAAAGCACGTAGGTTCCTTTAGGGTCGTTTAGCTTATTAACTAAACTAAACTCTTTAAGTACGCGCTTAAACTCGTTAACTAATGATGAGTCGGCGTGAGCAAACTGCCACTTTCCTACGAACGTCATGGCTTGACCGAAAAATTCTTTCCAAAAAATTTCCTGTGCGGTTAACGTGCGCTGTACATAGAAGGTGTCATAGTTTTCAAGTTCTGCAATCTCTGCGGCGGCTGCGACAGCGTCATCAAGTGTTCCTAACTGGTCAACTAAGCCTAGCTCAATTGCATCTTCACCAATCCAAACGCGACCTTGTGCAACGCTATCCACTTCCTCTACTGACATACCACGAGCGTTAGACACTAGCGATAAGAAGTTACCGTATGTATTTTCAACGTTACGCTGAAGAATTTGACCAAACTCTGGTGCGAGAGGGCGCACAGTAGAAAAACCAGCAAGTTCTGTTGAGCCTACACCGTCACTGTGAATACCCAAATAATCAAGTGAGTTTTCGTATGTCATAAACATACCGAACACGCCAATAGAGCCTGTAATAGTGCTTGGGCTTGCAATAATCTTGTCGGTGCTTGCTGCTATCCAATAACCACCAGATGCTGCGTAAGTGCTCATAGACGCAATAACAGGCTTACCTGCTTGTTGAAGCTGTAGAACTTCCTGGCGAATGATTTCAGAGGCAAACGCACTGCCACCGGGTGAGTCTATTTGAAGGACAACGGCTTTAACGTTGTCATCCAAACGCGCTTTTCTCAATAAACGAGCAGTACTGTCTCCGCCTATAGTGCCAGCTTTTTGATCACCATCTAAAATAGTGCCTTTAGCAACGACGATAGCCACTTTATCCATGTCTGACTCAATGACAGGCATAGGTGGGTTAACGACTTTGAGGTAAGAGTTAAATGTAGTGAGGTTTACACCGTGTTTGTTATCACCTTCACCCACTAATTCGGTTAACTCTACTCTCACTTCTTCGCGAGTTTTCAACCCATCAACCCAGTCGTTTTCAAGCGCGTACTGGGCGAAGTCACCACCGGCCGCTTCAAATTTTGCTAATAGGCCTTGAAGTGTTTCATCGAAATTTGCTTCATCAATACCGCGAGCAGCCGCAACGTCAGCTTTATATTGTGCCCAATAGCCGTCTAACCATTGCTTCTCTGCTTCTTTAGCTTCCTCAGACATATCATTTCGCATGATAGGTTCGACGGCAGATTTATACGTTCCTACACGGAAGATATGGGTAGTTACTTTTAGCTTCTCAAGCATGTCTTTAAAGTACATGCCGTAACGCCCGTAACCCTCAAACATTAATCCGCCCATTGGGTTTAGGTAGATGTTGTCTGCGTGAGCTGCTAAGTAATATTGATCTTGCGAGAAGTAATCGCCAATGGCGTAAACAGGTTTTCCTGATTCTTTAAATGCATCGATAGCGTTTGCGACAGTGCGCAGTTTATCTAAACCGCCTCCGGTTAACCCATGAAGGTCAAGCACTAGGGCTTTTATGCGTCGGTCTTTCTTGGCATTCTCTAAAACCTTCATAACATCGCGAACGAGTACTTCAGGGTTTTCGGGCTCGCTACCAAGGGATTCCTGCAAAAACTGTTCAAATGGGTCGATACTTTCCTTTTCAATAACGAGTTTACCGTTCAAGGTAAGAAACAACGCG
This sequence comes from Alteromonas sp. ABD4_190, assembly GCF_056160105.1. Lineage (NCBI taxonomy): Bacteria > Pseudomonadati > Pseudomonadota > Gammaproteobacteria > Alteromonadales > Alteromonadaceae > Alteromonas > Alteromonas sp. ABD4_190. The sequence continues at coordinate 281,906 of NZ_JBSWWN010000002.1, read as the reverse complement.
CTATCTTTATTTACTGATAACGGCTCATCGCCCTGACCGGCAATGGCGATAATCAATCCAACAAAAATAACAATGAATATCACATTAAAGAAAAGTTTGCGGGTGAAGTTAAGCACCGTCCACAAGCCAATAAACAAGGATTTAGTCCAATTTCCTTTGGCTGCCATTTTTATCACTACCTTTTTTGAATTAACTAATCAGAGCAAGATGAAGCAGGTGTATCAAGCCCAATGTACTGCATCCTATTATGTTACCTAAATCGAGTAAGATCGCGAACTTAATTGTAATTTTTTGTAAGTACGTTTTGGCTTGAGTATATCTAGGTAGAAACTCACTTTAAAAGCTGCATGCCATCAGCTAGTGTTTATCGATGTGTTGCATCTTGGTCTAGCCACTTGCTAATTAACTTAGCTATGCGCTTGTGATCCTCTCCGCTCATTATCATAAGAAGCTTTCCGTTTCGCGCTTTGTAGTTTGTTTTTTCTTGGCCTTTTCGCATTATTCGAGAGAAGGGGGATGCCTTATTCTTGTGAGGTGAAATTTTTTTCATAAAGCGCCGTTCTTATTTTCTAAGCACACCGGATAGGTAAAACAATGATACACCTCTATCGACAATTTGTTACACGGCTTCAATTAGCCGACGGCATCCCATTACTTTTATTGCGTCTATACTTAGCCCCTGTGATGATACAGGCAGGATGGAACAAAGCATCCAGTTTCGACAGTATAGTCGATTGGTTCGGAAACGACGATTACGGCCTTGGATTACCCATGCCGCTGGTCATGGCATTTCTGGCTACAGCCGCTGAGCTAGTAGGTGGCATTTTGTTGTTGTTTGGCGCGTTAACAAGGTTGGTCAGTATACCCCTTATGATAACAATGGTCGTCGCCATGGTAAGTGTACATGCTGAAAACGGCTGGTTAGCCATAGCTGATGCATCTTCGTGGTTAGCAGACGGTACTATTTTATTAAATGAGAGCATTATGGCTGCACCGGAAAAGCTCTCGGCCGCTAAGTCGTTGCTACAAGAGCACGGTCACTATGACTGGCTAACCTCAAGCGGCAACTTTGTTGTACTTAATAACGGTATCGAGTTCGCGGCGACCTATTTTGTTATGTTGTTAGTCTTGTTCATTTATGGAGGCGGTCGTTTTTTGAGTGTGGATTACTATTTAGGAACAATATTTAGTCGCAAAATGGATTAGCTTAACGGCTATTTACCCTCAAGACATTCACATTAAAAGGCCGGAATTTTCTGGTCTTTTTTGTTTATCAGCCGTAGGATCTACCACATACTACAGGTGTGCTTTTTAACCCAGCCATACCATTTTAAATACGCGCTAGCATATGGGCCAACAACCATATGAGCCAACAACCATATGAGTGAAAAGTAGGGACGTAAATGGACGCATTAACATTATTACTCAATAGAAGTTCTCAGCCTCGATTAGAAGCACCGGCGCCAAGTGGTGATGCCTTGGAAAACATCATGCAAGCAGCCCTTCGAGCGCCAGATCACGCTTGCCTTACACCGTGGCGTTTTATTGTATGTACCGGGAAAGGGCTCGATAAGCTGGGTGCACTTTACGAACAGTCTGCAATAGAAAACGAGAAGTCGCAGAAGGAAATTGAGCGTGCAGTTCAACTCCCTAAACGCGCGCCTATGATAATTGTTGCTATTGCCAAACACAAAGAACACGAAAAAGTCCCCCGCGTTGAACAAATTGCCTCTGCTAGCTGTGGTGTTATGGCCATGCAAATGGCTGCAGTTGCACAAGGGTTTAATGGAATGTGGCGTACTGGTGGCTATGCGCACTGTGAAACAGTGAGAAACGGGCTGGGTTTGAGCGAAGACGATGAACTAGTGGGGTTCTTATATCTCGGAACGCCGGCGTTTGAACCCGCACCTAAGCCGCAAAGAAATAGTGAAGACTACTTTGAATATTGGCAGTAAGTGTTAGTTTTCTCGTTAAGTCATCACAATAAACGACATTCATAGCGAACTGTTTTCAATACAGGTCTGTTGTTGCTAATCCCAAACAACAGACCTGGCAGACGTTTTAAAACGATAGATCTACCTTGTAGCCCGCGAACTTTCTTATATTGATAACGCGGTCACCGTCTAGCATCCAATACTGACCTTTAACCCCCTGCAACACGCCGCTAAACGACGGGTCTTTATCAAGATTCAAAGATTTTATCTTTATTGGGTATTCTTCAACAGGATAGTGAATATCGTGTATCGGCGTAGACACTTCTGAAACGGCTTGAAGCCCTTTCTCTTGTTTTAGCGCCTCTAAATCATTTTCAATTTTGCTCATCAGTTCTGATTTAACCTGCTCTAAGTCGACCTCATCGGGCTTTCCTTTAAGCATAGTGCGCCAATTGGTTTTGTCGGCAATATGGTCTTTGCATAAGGTTTCAACTAAACCGCTGGTAAGCCTGTCAGGCACGCGCAACATAACAGTAGCCTGGGTTGCACCTTGGTCCATCCAGCGTGTAGATACGCCGTCTGTGACTTGACGGGTAATACCTACTTTTACGGTGCCCGTATTTGCTAAATAAACAAAGTGTTCACTAAAGCAATGTTCTTCGCCCCATTGAGGCTCTCTACACGTACCTTCGTGGTAGTGGCACTTTTCTGGTTTAATAATACAACTGTCGCATTGAGCAAGTGAAATTAGGCAGGGGTAGCAATACCCCTGGTTAAAACTCTTCTTAGTTTTACGATTACAATGAACACAATTAATCTCACCCGAAAAAGTAACGGACACCTCTTTACCGATAAGTTCGTTGATATCCAGTAATGCATCGCCAATGGGCAGTGTATAGTTAACTTTGTTATTTTCGTCAGCAGAGGTACGCATCTTTTTCAGCATACCTGAATAGTTTGTTGTCACTTTTTAAACCTTTAATCTTTGAAATCTTTCTTACTTGGCACTATTGCTACGTTTTAAATAAAGCCTTCAGCATTAATCTTTTATGGAAGCTTAGTCGCTTAATTCGCCACGCAGATTTTGCGTTAGCAACTTACAGACATCTTCAAAAGGAAGCCCTTTACTTAATAAATAGTGCAGTTTGGCAAGAGCGGCTTCAGGGGTCATATCGCTACCTGACAAGACGCCCACTTCCTGCAAACCGTGTCCTGTAGCATAACCCCCCATATTCACGCGACCACGCATACATTGGGTGCAATTTAAAACAGGTATCTCACGGGATTTAGCGTATTTTAGCTGCGCAATAAGCTCTGGGTTCTGGGGGGCATTCCCTACGCCATAGCTAAGTAAGATTAGCGCATTTACAGGCTGTTGCAGGGTGTTTTTAATTACCTCTGGTGCAATGCCCGGGTATAAACTCACCATGCCGATAGGCTGTGCCGACACATTAGATACGGTTAAGTTGTTTGTGGGCGCTTTTGCGAGTTCTCCTGCTTTAACGCGAATATTAATGCCAGCCTCTAATAGAGGAGGGAAGTTAGGCGAGTCGAATGCGCTAAATCCGTCTGCATCCACTTTACGGCTTCGGTTACCACGTAAAAGTCGGTTATTAAAGAAAAGCCCGACCTCAGCGATAGGAAAATTCGCGGCTACAAATAACGCATTGAGTAGGTTAACTTGGCCGTCTGAACGAAGTTCAGCTAAAGGGATTTGTGACCCAGTTACTATTACTGGCTTAGACAAGTCCTCTAGCATGAAACTTAACGCTGAGGCGGTGTAAGCCATTGTGTCAGTGCCATGCAATATAATGAAGCCGTCATACTTGTCATAGTTATCGGCGATATCATCGGCAATACGCTGCCAATCCGTAGGATCCATATCTGAAGAATCAATAAGGTTATCGTATTCATGGAGCGTAAAAAGGGGCATTTCAGAGCGATGAAACTCTGGCATATTTTTAAGCGTGTCCGATAAGAAGCCGGCGGCTGGGACGTAGCCCTGTTTAGATGGCTTCATACCAATTGTTCCGCCTGTATAGGCGATATAAATATGTTTGCGCATGAAAATGCTCTTACCCTTCAAAGCCCTTAAAAAAGGGACTGCGTATTTTGAGGGCATTCTAACAAGACCTACGGGTTTGTCACCCAGAAATAGGGGCATAAAAAAAGCGGTGAAGACCACCGCTTTATGTCGCATTTTTTAGTTTGCCTTTTTTCGTTACGAAGTAACGTAAATGAGCTAGTTATGAATTAGCCACAACTGTTTAACTAAGTCTTATTTAACTTAATTTTACTTAACTTCTTTGCCCGCTGCTTGTTGGTCGGCGTGGTAGCTAGAGCGAACCATAGGGCCACATGCTGCGTGGGTGAAGCCAATCTCTTTAGCATAGTCACCTAAAGCATCGAACTCTTTCGGGTGAACATAACGTTTAACCGGGTAGTGGTGACGGCTTGGCTGAAGGTATTGACCTAAAGTAAGCATATCTACATCGTGAGCACGTAAATCGTCAAGTACGCCTTGGATCTCTTCGTTTTCTTCACCCATACCCATCATCAGACCTGACTTTGTCATAACGTCTGGATGTTGTGCTTTAAATTTCTTCAGCAAATCTAACGACCACTGATAGTTTGCACCTGGGCGGCACTCGCGGTACAAGCGTGGAATGGTTTCAAGGTTGTGGTTGAATACGTCCGGTACGCCATTTTTGAAAATCTCAAGCGCGCGATCCATACGTCCACGGAAATCGGGTACTAGTACTTCGATTGTTGTCGTTGGACTGTGTTCGCGAATGGCGTTAATACAATCTACGAAGTGCTGAGCTCCGCCATCGCGAAGGTCATCGCGGTCTACAGAAGTAATAACCACATAACGCAGGTTCATTTCTGCGATAGTTTTAGCTAGCTTTTCAGGTTCTTCTGCACTTGGAGGAAGAGGTTTACCATGAGCTACATCACAGAAAGGGCAGCGACGGGTGCAAATGTCACCCAAAATCATAAAGGTGGCAGTACCGTGATTAAAACATTCCGCTAGGTTAGGGCAGCTTGCTTCTTCACACACAGAGTGAAGATTGTTTTTGCGCAGCGTTTTCTTGATGTGGTCAATTTTCTCGGTAGTACGAGGAAGTTTGATTTTGATCCACTCAGGCTTACGCAGCATTTCTTCCTTTTCTGTAGGAATAATGGTGACGGGTATGTGTTTTACTTTTTCATCATCGCGAAGTTTTACCCCCGCTTGAGGTCGTGCGTTACTCATCAAAACCTTCTTTATATGTTGGCTGTGTAAGGGAAAGCGCTTCTAGCAACAGGTGCGTTAATTCCTTACCAGCGGTTTCAAGTGTCGTTGGACCATTAAGGCGCGCGGTATCGATCATTTCCATACCGGCGTAACCACATGGGTTGATACGCTGAAACGGTGATAGGTCCATATTAACATTTAAAGCCAAGCCGTGAAACGAGCAGCCATTACGTATTCTTAAACCTAGCGAACAGACTTTCTTCTCGTCGACGTATACCCCAGGCGCGTCGGGCTTTGGATAGGCCTTGACGTCATACTTGGCAAGTAGTCCGACCACTGCTTCTTCCATTGCAGTGACCAAATGACGTACGCCTAGCTTGCGGCGCTTTATGTTAAGCATCAAATAAATGACTTGCTGGCCTGGGCCATGGTAGGTAACTTGACCGCCACGGTCGACCTGAACCACGGGTATATCGCCAGGCATCAGTATGTGTTCGGCTTTACCCGCTTGCCCTTGAGTAAATACCGCATCGTGTTCCACAAGCCATATTTCATCTGGCGTATTCTGGTCGCGCTCATCGGTAAAGCGTTTCATCGCTTCAAAGATTGGCGCGTAAGGCTGACGACCTAGTTGACGTACAATAACGCCATCTACGGTAGCCGATGTCGACTGCTCATTCACTTAAAGTACAACCCTTACAAGCTCTAGCTTAGCTAATTCAGTGTAAATGGTTTCCATATGCTCTTTACTGGTAACGCGCACACTAACAGACACCGAGTGGTAAGTACCTTTACTACTTGGTTTCACCGTAGGTGAATAGTCGCCAGGTGCATGCTGTTGAAGACATCCTACTACCTGTTCTGGTAGGTCTTCGTGGGCGACGCCCATTACTTTAAAGGTTTGGTTTGTTGGAAAATCTAGTAGTTCGTCGAAACGGGTATCCATGCGATATCCTTGGTACTTAAAATATCATATAAAAAAACGGCCAGATTGTAACAAATCTGGCCGCTTCACAACTAGCTTTTTAACGTTTTCAGTATAGTAACTTACTCGTCGTCAAAACCTAGCTGAAGCATAATGTAGTCTTTAGCGCGGTTAAAGAAGCTGCCTTCTTTTACTTCTTGAAGTGTTACCAAAGGGTAACTCGCTACATCTTCACCATCTAGCTGTAGGTAAAGTTTCCCAACAACTTGGCCTTTTGCAAGAGGCGCTTCTAGCTTGTCGTCAAGCTCAAAGTTAGCTTCTAAGTTTGCCGCCTGACCGCGCGGAATAGTAATGGGGGTAGATTGGTTAATTCCAAGGTCTACGGTTTCTCTATCACCCATGTAGATACGATGCGCTACAAAACTATGGCCAGCTTCATATGGCGTAAGTGTTTCGTAAAAACGGAAGCCGTATTTAAGCAGCTTCTTGTTTTCAACTTTACGCGCGCGTTCGCTGTCTGTACCCATAACTACTGAGATTAGGCGCATTCCGCCTTGTTCCGCCGATGTGATTAGGCTGTAACCCGCGTCTGACGTGTGGCCAGTTTTGATACCGTCAACGTTTAAGCTTTTATCCCACAGTAGGCTGTTGCGGTTGTATTGCTTAATACCGTTATAGGTAAATTCTTTTTCGCTGTAAATTTTGTACATTTCTGGTGTCTCAGCAATTAGCGCGCGAGACAAAACAGCCATGTCACGTGGTGTAGTGTAGTGGTCGGGGTCGTGCAAGCCGTGTGCGTTTACCCAGTGAGAACTTGTCATACCAAGTGATGCTGAGTGAGCGTTCATCATGCTAGCAAACGCAGATTCAGAGCCTGCAACGTGTTCGGCCATTGCAACACAGGCATCGTTTCCTGACTGTACAACGATACCGCGCAGCAAGTCGCGTACAGAAACTTGTGTACCTACTTCGATGAACATTTTTGAAGAATCTGGGAATTTCTTCGCCCATGCATTCTCAGAAATGGTGACTTCATCGTCAAGACTAATGTTGCCTGCTTGAAGTTCTTTACCAATAACATAAATAGTCATGATTTTGGTTAAACTTGCTGGTGCAAGCTGCATGTCTGCGTTTTTTGATGCAATAACATTACCGGTTTCATAGTCGGTAAGTAAAAAACCTTCTGCAGCTACAGTTGGGGCAGGCGGTGTGACTACTGCTGCGTTTGCTGTATGCAGTAATGTCCCCATCACCAAAAAGGCAAATGAAAGTAATGACGGTTTAGCGCGTTGAATTATTCTGAGCATGGTTCTAATTTCTTTGACCGTTTGTCCGTGTGAGTTAAAGCTTACCTTGTTGATGCGATGACCGCGAAGCGAAGACCGCAAAACAGGGCTACCCAATTTTAGCTTTTATCCAGTTCGTAACCGAACCCTAATTATTCACCCACTTATTTGTGGGGGCAAACAGAGATCTTAACGAAAGGCTGCTTATAAGACTAGGTTTTATCAAAAAAGTTTACGTGATAGTAGGGATAAGGCGAAGAAACCGTGATATTGCCTGTTGAATGACACAAAGCTGCCATATTGTTGTTGATTTTATAAACGGGCATACATTGGCGAGATAACAAGTTCTTATTTATTTTTGGGTGTTGGCAACCTTTAGTGGGTATGAACAACACTGTACAAGAAGACTGGCTACTGATAACCCGTTTACAGTTTATAGCGTTTGTGTAATTGCGTAAGCGTTAGGGTAACCGTTTTGCTTTAACTGCTCGAGCACCTCTGCCACGACAGCTTCGTCGTGAATAGGCCCAAGCTGGAGCTTGTAAATGTTATCAGCCACCGGCAAATGAGCAGGGATTTGGTACAAGGCCGACAGTACGTTGGAAATGGATTTTGCCTTTTCAGCATTTGAGAGCGCGGCAACTTGTATGTAAACAGCTTCGGCCACTGTATTGCTGCTTGGTATACTTGCTTTTTTATCAGATGACGCTGGGGCAAGCGGTGGTGTAGGCAACGTACTGGCTACCTCTGAAGGAGGAGTTACAGCTATGCCTAAGTACTCATCGTAGGTAACCGTTGGGTTATTGCCTACCGTGACATTGTTTTGTTCATCAAAATGGATAACTTCCAATTTAACTTTTGCCGTACCTTTACTGTGATAGCCAAGCTTCACTGCGGCGGCGTAAGATAAGTCTATGATCCTGTTATCGTGAAACGGACCGCGGTCGTTAACGCGAACTATGGCTTGCTTGTTGTTTTCCAAATTAGTTACGCGTACATAAGAGGGAAGCGGCAGTGTTTTATGAGCTGCGCTCATAGCAAACATGTTATAGGTTTCACCGTTTGAGGTTAAATGACCATGAAACTTTTGACCGTACCAACTCGCATAGCCCACCTCTTCATAGCCTTTACCATTATTCATTGGCGTATAGTGTTTACCAAGTACCTTGTAGGGCCTGCTATTGAACATGCGATAGGCTTCGTACTTTGGTACCGCGTCTAATGTCTCAGGCTTTTTTGCAACGTATTTTGGTGCAGAGTCTTGCTTTTGAGTGTAGCGGCTAGATTGTGAAGGCGCGCTTTGACACCCCACTAATACAATGGCGGTAAGTACAGCCGCGCCGCAACGCATAAAGTGTTGACGCACGAAATCTGCGTTTCGTAAGTTTGCTTGAAATGCGCTTACATTAACTAAATCAAGTACCGAAAAAAGGCGCTGTAACATACAAGTTATCTAGACATTAAACGTTTTTGAGTAGCAATGGCCATAAGAATGCCAAAACCTGCCATCAAAGTCACCATAGATGTTCCACCAAAACTCACCAAGGGGAGGGGCACGCCTACCACAGGGAGTAATCCGGAAACCATGCCCATGTTTACAAACACGTAAACGAAAAAGGTAAGGGTGATACTACCGCCGAGTAGTTTCGAATAAGCATCTTGAGCGCGACTGGAGATGATCAGACCGCGCATAATAATAAAAATGTAAATTGCCATTAAGCACATGACACCGGTAAGACCAAATTCTTCGCTAAATACAGAAAAAATAAAGTCGGTATGGCGTTCTGGCAAAAACTCTAGTTGCGATTGGGTGCCCTGCAGCCAGCCTTTTCCATCAACGCCGCCTGAACCAATGGCAATTTTAGATTGAATAATGTGGTAGCCAGAGCCGAGAGGGTCGCTTTCTGGGTTCAAAAAGGTGAGAACCCGTTGCTTTTGATAGTCTTTCATTAAGAAAAACCACATAACAGGCGCAAATGCACCGATAAGCCCGCCGACTATTGATATAAGACGCCAACTCATACCTGCTAGAAATATGGCAAAGATGCCTGAACTCGCAATTAGCAGTGAAGTTCCTAAATCGGGTTGCTTAGCAATTAGGATGGTGGGCACAACCACTAGGCCAAAACCAACAATGATATGTGTGGTGCGAGGCGGCATAGTAAATTTACTAATATACCACGCCACCATCATAGGTACGGCAAGCTTCATTAATTCAGAGGGCTGAAAACGAATAAAGCCTAAATCGAGCCAGCGCTGTGCACCTTTACCCATGTCGCCAAACAGCAATACGGCTATAAGCATTAATAAACCAGCAGCATAGGCATAGGTTGAGAAAAACCTAAACACGCCTAAAGGGGCTTGGGCTAGGCCGAACATGACGATAAAACTAAAACCCAGTCTGATAAACTGACGCTCCATTTGCTCCATATCTTGTCCAGATGCAGAATAGAGTGTAAATAATCCAACGCAGCTTAACACTAGTAGACCAACGAGCAGCCAGCCATCAATATGAATGCGCTGAAGAAAACTTATTTTATTAGGGTTAATGGTGGTTCGTTTCACTGGTTTGTCCCTAATTTTTTGTCACTGTTTGCCGAGTCAGCTTTTACAGTTTCAAAGACACGATCTCTGAAATAGAAATCCATGATTTGACGTGCGACAGGCGCTGCGTTCTTACTACCACCACCTACGTTTTCAAGTACCACGGTAACCGATATCTCTGGGTCGTCGAAAGGCGCGAATCCTACATACATGGCGTTGTCGCGAAGACGCTCATCTATCTTACTGGCGTCGTACTCTTCACTTTGCCCAACAGTAAATAGTTGTGCTGTTCCTGTTTTACCCGCAGAATCGTATGGCGTATCGGCAAATGCGTGACGCGCTCCGCCCTCTTCGCCGCTTACCACATCACGCATGGCGTTTAACACTACATCCAAATTGTCGCGGTTTTTAATTTCTATAGGCCGAAGCGACTTAAGCGGGATCAAGTCGACAGTGCTATCGGTATTCATATAGCCGCGAATAATTTGAGGAATATAGCGTTCCCCAGCGTTGATAAGCGTGTTGACAGAAGTATTCAACTGTACAGGTGTGGTGGTCCAGTAACTTTGGCCTATACCAACGGGTATAGTGTCGCCAATGTACCAGGGTTGATTAAACCGAGCGCGTTTCCAGCCGCGGCTTGGCATATTCGCGTCTGATTCTTCATAAAGATCGATACCGGTAAAATCGCCAAAGCCGAATTCATACATAGACTCACTAATTTTATCGATCCCTAATTTATAAGCCAATTCGTAATAGTAGGTGTCACAAGATACTTCTATGGCTTTTGATACATCTACTTTGCCGTGACCCCATCGACGCCAATCACGCCACACATGAGACACATTTGGTAATTTATAGCGCCCTGTGTCGTCTATAGTGTAGTCTTTCGTTATAACGCCTTCTTCAAGACCAACCAAACCTAAATGGGGTTTAACGGTAGAGGCAGGGGGATACTGACCTTGAGTAGCACGGTTAATGAGTGGCCTGTCGGCTGAATTTAACAGCGCTGAATAATTTTTACTGCTGATACCGTGCACAAATAAATTGGGGTCGTAACTAGGGTTAGAGTAAAGTGCCAGTACGCCACCTGTTTTAACATCGGTAACCACTACAGCGCCGCGCATGCCTTCTATTATTCGCTGGGCTTCTAACTGAAGCTCTAAATCCAGGTTAAGTACGATGTCTTTGCCCGGTGTTGGTGGCTCAACACTGAGTACACGAATAATTCGGCCTTGGTTGTTTACTTCGACCTGCTGATAACCCACTTTTCCATGAAGCAGCTCTTCGTGGTATTTCTCAATACCTAATTTGCCAATGTCATGAGTTGCCGCGTAATTATCTTCTTGTCCCGCTTCAACAAGCTTTTGCAAGTCGCGTTTATTAATACGTGCCACATAACCGAGGGCGTGAGTGAGGGTTTCTTTGTACGGATAATGTCTAGCTAGACGGGCTTCAATTTGCACGCCGGGAAATTTATGTTTGCTGGCAGAAAAAAGCGCGACTTCCTCTTCGCTTAATTGTGTGCGAAGGGCTACGGGTTTAAATCTTCGCGTTCCTTTAAGCGTGGACTGGAAGCGCTCTAACTCATCACTTGTGATGTCCATTAATTCAGTTAAATCGGCAAGGGTTTGGTCAATATCATCGACCTGTTCGGGAATGACTTCTAGGCTAAAAACTGGGCGGTTTTCAGCTAAAAGTACGCCATTGCGGTCGTAAATAAGTCCACGGTTGGGCGCTACGGGTAAAACTTTTATTCGATTACCATTAGAGCGGGTTTGGTAAGCTTCGAATTGGGTAACCTGCAAAGAATAAAGGTTGTTAAGTACAATGCCCAACATGGCCACAACAATAATAAAAGCAATGGTCGCTCGGCGCGCGAACAAGTTCGCTTCTGCGGAGTGGTCCCGTATTGCTTGACGTTTTCGTTGCATTGACTTCCTTTGCATTAATTAAGCGACCAATTACTCACGGTGATATGGATGATTTTGCGTCACCGACCATGCGCGATATAGGCTTTCTGTAAGAATGATCCTAACAAGAGGATGGGGAAGAGTAAGGGCTGATAAGGACCACTTTTGTTCAGAAGCAGCAATGCACTCAGGCGCCAATCCTTCAGGCCCGCCGATAAGAAGGCTTACATCGCGCCCATCCATTTTCCAATTGTCGAGTTGTTTAGCCAGTGTAGGGGTGTCCCAAGGCTTACCCGTTACTTCTAACGTAACTATGCGGTTTCCCTTGGGAATAGCGGCTAGCATTTGCTCGCCTTCTTTCTCTAAAATGCGCTTTATATCGGCGTTCTTACCCCGTTTACCTGCGGGAATTTCAGTAAATGACACCGGCATATCGCTGGGGAATCGACGAATAAATTCTTCAACGCCTGTGTTAACCCAGCCTGGCATCTTTGTTCCGACCGCCACAATTTGTATACGCACTTAATATACCCTTACCGCAGGAATTAGTTTTTCTTTTATACAATAAAGGCCATACGCTTAAAAGGTATGGCCTTTATCGACCGTGTAGCTATGTATTTTTAGCTGACGTTTAAATTATTGCGCCCACAGTTTTTCTAACTGATAAAAATCACGGGTTTCATCCTGCATTACGTGCAAAATCACATCACCAAAATCCACAAGAACCCATTCACCTGTTTCTTTACCTTCTACACTCCCAGGAGCATGGCCGGCATTTTTTGCTTCAACCATTACGTTTTCAGCAATAGAAGATACGTGGCGTTTAGAGTTACCCGAACAAATGATCATGGTATCTGTAATTGTTGATTTGCCGCGAACGTCTAGTTCGATAACATCACGGCCTTTCATGTCGTCAATTTTATCTTTAACAAACTGTTTGAGCTGTTGACTCTCCAAGAGCTTTCCTCACTTACTTAACTTTTATATAACTGATGTTCGTTTATGTAGGCTAATACGCTTTCTTCTAGCCAAGACTCGGCAGAAGCAGCCTTTAAAGCGTTTGGCGCATTCGCTTCGTCAGACGTGGCAGCATCTGCTAATACGTCACGAATTTCAGTAGATGAAACACTATACAGTGGTGTGTTGGTCAACACTACATGGCCTGAAGACCTCGTGTGAATAACACTTTTATCGTTAGTCACATGACGATCTAACCAAGCTTGTATCGCAGGGGGAGGCGAAAATTCTTCGTCGTCTCTGCGCATAACCACTAAGTGACAGTAATCGAGCAGGTCTTCCCACTCGTACCATTTATCCAGATTATACAGTGAATCTGCGCCGATGAAAAAACAGATTGTATCATTGCTTTTTTCTTTCAACGCTCGCAGTGTTTTTACCGTATAAGAGGGTGACGGAAGCGTCAGTTCAATTAACTCTGGAATAAGTCTGTCATTGTTTTGGGCACAAAGTTCAATCATTCTTACCCGGTGGGTTTCTGAAACGCCTACCGACTTATGGGGGGCTAATTTGCACGGCATTAGATAAACATGTTCAATACCCACTTCATCAGCGGCTTTCAGTGCAGCACCAATATGACCTTTATGTGGTGGGTTAAAAGTACCGCCTAGGATAGCTTTTACATGCGGGTTTGATTGAGAAGAGCGTGATTGACTCACTTGTTTATTTACCTTGTCCTTACCTTATCCATAACCTATTAGGGCTTTTACGCTTGTAACAGCGGGATTTCGCGAAGATCTATGCCCATGAACATCATGCAAAGGTGACACATTTCAACATAGGGCCGGGCAATGACATTTTGTTTAAATGCATGGTCAGCTCGTGTAAGTGCTTTTTGTATATCTTCAAGCTGTGCAAGGCTCAAACGATTCAATGCACTTTGATAAAAGCCTTGCCTATTGCGCCATATACCAAACTTTTGCCACTGTATAGGCGTGCCGCTTTGCTGAGCTAGTTTTAGCTTCCATAGCTGCTCCCATTCACGCACAAGCGCCCAGATAATAATGTTTGGCTCTAGACCTTCGCTTTCTAATCGATAGAGCATTTTGATACAGCGAGTACTGTCACCGCTAAGCATTACGTCAACCAGTTGGAACACGTTAAAACGTGATTGGTCCACCATCGCCTGCTCAATTTGCTCATCTGAGATAGACTGTTGCGGATAGAGCAGAGCGAGTTTGTCAATCTCTTGCTTGGCGGCCAGCATGTTGCCTTCACAAAAATCGGCAATCATTTTGGCGCCTGTCGCGGTCACGGAAAGCTGATGGGCTTTAAGCTGTTGATTCAACCATACGTTTAGCTGCTTGCCTTCCAGTGGATAGCAAAGTACCGATACCCCCAGTTCATCGAGAACCTTAAACCATTTGCCGCGCTGTACGTCTTTGCCTATTTTGGGGCCGTGAACAAGCAACAGAATATCGGGGTTTAAAGACGCCGCCACTTCTTGCAGCATTTTGCTGCCTTCAGTGCCTGGTTTCCCAGTGGGTAGCTCTAATTCAATAAACTGCTGGCTAGAAAAAAGCGACATACTTTGCGTAGCTTCAATTAACTGGTTCCAGTTAAAGCCTGTTTCAGCAACAAGTACAGTGCGTTCTTCAAAACCATTGGCCTTTGCTTTAGTGCGAATTTGTTCAATAACATCAAATTTTTGCTGAGGCTCGTCTCCAAATACCAAATAGCATGGACGTAATGCCTTTGAAATATCTTGGCTAAATTGGTTTGGATAAATTTGCATGAAGAATTCTGATGTCTATTTGTTTTATAGTGACGATACGTTTGGCGCAGCCGCTGCCTGACTAGAAAGGCGCCTAATCATAATATCTGCCGCCTCGTTGCGCATTTCGCTTAACATTAGTTCAAGTTCACGAGACTTTGCCAACACCTGATCTGGGTCGTCTTGATAGTCACGTACCACTTCAAATTGGGCCATTACCGCTTCTTTACCGGGGAATTGAACACGATAACGAACCACGTAAATAAGCTCGTACTCGGCAACTTGCCCTGACGGATAAACAGACAGCAACTGGCGCTCTAATTTCTCTGGTAGCAAGTAAATGTTTACCTGTTGATTAGAGCGGGTTGTTTCATCCACGTTAACACTAGATAAACCATAAACGTTAAGGCGTTTATCGAGCGCACGCGCAAGGGGCGCGTGTGCTCGAGCACTTTCAATGGCAACCGTGTTAATGTCGTCGGGAAGGCTAGGGCTACTTCGCAAATGAAAACCACAGCCTGTAACCCAAACGGTAGCTAACACAGCGACAGCAAATTGTAAGTGCTTTTTCATCACCATCTGACCTAGTTAGCTACAATGTTTACAAGCTTGCCAGGAACAACAATCACTTTGCGAATGGTTTTACCTTCGATAAATTGCTGAACGTTAGGCTGCTCTTTCGCAGATGCTTCAATTGTCTCTTTACTTGCATCAGCAGCAATGGTCATTTTCGCGCGAACCTTACCGTTAACCTGAACAATAATAAGTTTCTCGTCTTCAACCAATGCCGCTTTATCTGCCTGTGGCCATGGCGCTGAATCGATATCTTCACTGTGACCTAGTACTTTCCAAAGCTCGTGAGCGATGTGCGGGGTAATAGGGTTAAGTAGCAACAAGATTGACTCACAAGCTTCGCGCATAATGGCGATGTCCTGAGCGTTTTCTTGTGGCGCTTTTTGAAGATGATTCAGTAGCTCCATTACTGCAGCAACCGCAGTATTGAAAGTTTGGCGACGACCTAAGTCATCAGACACTTTCTCAATCGTTTTGTGTACTTCACGGCGAAGTGCCTGCTGGTCTTTCGACAGTGACTTAACGTCAATAGCTTCTGCCGTGCCTTTTTCCACGTGCTCGGTAACAAGCTTCCAAATACGACGTAGGAAGCGGTTTGCACCTTCAACGCCAGAATCAACCCACTCTAGTGTTTGCTCTGGTGGCGCTGCAAACATAGTGAATAGACGGACTGTATCGGCACCGTATAGGTCGATAACTTCTTGTGGGTCGATACCGTTATTCTTCGACTTAGACATTTTGGTCATGCCGCCGTGAATAACTTCTTCTCCGTCATCGGTTAGCCACGCTTTAACAATGCGGCCTTTGTCATCTTTCTCTGTGCTTACTTCAGTAGGCGAGAACCAAGTTTTCTTACCAGACGCGTCTTCACGGTAGTAAGAGTCGGCTAATACCATGCCCTGACACAGCAAACGCTTAAATGGCTCGTCAGAGTTCACCAAGCCTTCGTCGCGTAGCAATTTGTGGAAGAAGCGCGAATAAAGCAAGTGCAAAATGGCGTGCTCGATACCACCAATATATTGATCTACCGGTAGCCAGTAGTTGGCTGAAGTCGGGTCAAGCATGGCATCGTTATTGGTAGCACTTGCGTAACGTGCGTAATACCAAGATGACTCCATAAAGGTATCAAAGGTGTCAGTTTCACGTAACGCGGCTTCACCATTGTATGTAGTCTTGGCCCACTCAGGGTCAGCTTTAATTGGCGAGGTTACGCCATTCATTTCTACGTCTTCTGGTAGCACAACCGGCAGTTGGTCAGCAGGAACCGGAACCGATTCACCGTTTTCCAAATTAAGCATTGGAATAGGTGCGCCCCAGTAACGCTGTCGGCTTACGCCCCAATCACGTAAACGGTAGTTTACTTTGCGCTTACCACAGCCTTTGTTTTCAAGCTCATCAGCGATACCGTTAAATGCCGCATCGAACTCAAGCCCGTCAAATTTTTCCGAATTAATTAAGCTACCTTTTTCGGTAAACGCAGAAGCTGAAAGGTCGCATTTATCTTCATCATCTGCATTTGGTGCGATAACTTGCTTAATAGGCAAATCGTACTTTGTGGCAAACTCCCAGTCGCGTTGGTCGTGACCTGGTACAGCCATAACTGCTCCTGAACCGTAGTCCATCAACACGAAGTTAGCGACCCAAATTGGAAGCTTTTCACCGGTTAGTGGGTGAATAACCTCAAAACCAGTAGCAAAGCCTTTTTTCTCCATCGTCGCTAATTCAGCTTCTGCAACTTTGGTGTTCTTACACTCTTCAATAAAGGCCGCTAAGTCTGGATTCGACTGCGCGGCAAACTCAGCTAATGGGTGCTGCGCCGCTACTGCTACATAAGTTACGCCGTAGAAGGTATCCGGACGTGTGGTATATACCGTTAAATCGGCAATGTCGTTAACCGCTGACGCTAAATCGAAGGTAATTTCGACGCCTTCAGAGCGGCCAATCCAGTTTGCCTGCATTGCGCGTACTTGGTCTGGCCATTCTTCAAGCTGCTCTAAGTCTTGTAAAAGCTCTTCCGCGTAGTCAGTAATTTTAATAAACCACTGAGGGATCTCTTTTTGCTCAACCAGCGCACCAGAGCGCCATCCGCGACCGTCGATTACCTGCTCGTTGGCCAAAACAGTCTGGTCTACAGGGTCCCAGTTCACAGTAGAGTTCTTCTTGTAAACAAGGCCTTTTTCGTAAAGACGTGTGAAGAACCACTGTTCCCAGCGGTAGTAATCTGATTTACATGTGGTTACTTCGCGATCCCAGTCGTAGCCAAAACCTAGCGAGCGAAGCTGGTTTTTCATGTAATCGATGTTGGAGTATGTCCATTTCGCCGGTGCAGTGTTGTTGTTAATCGCTGCATTTTCTGCCGGTAGACCGAAAGCATCCCAACCCATAGGCTGCAATACATTTTTACCCTGCATGCGCTGGAAACGGCTGATCACGTCACCAATGGTGTAGTTGCGCACGTGGCCCATGTGAAGTCGGCCACTAGGATATGGGAACATAGACAGGCAGTAGAACTTTTCTTTATCTACATCGTCGTTTGCTTTAAAAGATTGGTTATCTTCCCAGTATTGCTGAACACGCTGTTCAATGTCTTTCGGATTGTACTGATTATCGGCCATGAAACTTAGGCTTCCGCATTAAAAAGTTAAAACGTTTATGGGGCGGCACAAGGCGAACGATTTGCAAAAGAATTTGTAACCTCTCCTGCATTCTTGCCATTTAACCGCACGTGGGATTTTCCCACTTTACATACATATAGCCCAATAGAATAACCCAGCGCTAAGCCATGCCTCAATAGCTTAACACTGAACTAGGCAATATTTATTTCTGCTTGCATGAAAAGTGAGCATTAATGCAGCAGTTTAAGCGCGTTAACGAAGATGACTTGCTTAAACTCTCGCGTAAAATTCACATAGCGACCTATTTATGGTCATTTCTATTAACGCTTAGCGCTGTCTTTATCCGATTCGTTAAATTGTTTATTGCTAAAGGCGGTTAATGCATTTAACTGCTGCGCCTGCACTTTATCGACAACTTTAACCAAATTGGCAGCGTCCTCGTTCGATGCTCGTTGTCCGTTGAAGTGAATATTGCCAGAGGCGTGGTAGGTAAGGGTAACTTTTGTTTTTGGTGAGGGCTCGCGCTTTGTATCATCGTTCGATGAGGCGTTTTCTTCTGCGGTGCTGAATTCCCAAGTGAGCGCACCTGATAAGCCCATTTCTTGAAGAGGACCTAATCCGCCGGTCATTACCACTTTTTTGTTAGGCTCAACATAGCTTATTTGCATGTGTGCCGCACTTGCTGTTTGTGTAACTTCGCAGAAACAACCACCGGCTTGTTCATCAATACTAAGCGTACCCTTCCACCAAGTGTGATCTTTCGGCCACCATTTATCCACGTGTTGAATAAAGTGAGAATACACTGTTTCGATAGGGGCCGTACTTTCACTTTCGTTAGTAATAGAAAATCCAGAATTGTCCGCATAGTTTACCTTAGCGAGGCAAAATGGAGAAAATATAGCACCCAGTAGACTCGAAAAGAGCACGGTTTTGCCAGCTTTCGTTATTGTCGTCATTGTTCTAACCTTTGGCTTTTATTATTCGTGTTAGCTGTTTGCTAATCTAAATTTCACTATGTATCGCACTTACTGCCGTTAAAAAGCTACACCTTGTTTCTCTATGTATCAATATGAACAGAAACCTCAGTACCTGTTCGTTATGCATTATTCAATACATAAAGATGCCAAGCTGGTTGTTTGTTGTGCAATTAACAACGTAAAGCTGCCTTATTAGAGTTAACCGTTTGACAGTGCTGTTAATTAGGGTTTCACTTAAGTAAAGAAACAAAAATAGAACAGGCATGTCTGTAGACACTAATATATATGCGTTAAATGTAGACGCGCTATCACCTACCATAAATCGCCGAGCGGTAAACAGTGCCTTAAAAGACGATGAAGCGCTCAACGCGACTTTTATTGGGCAAGAGCGTGCACGGGAAGCGCTCACATTCGGATTAGGTATTAACACCAAAGGTTACAACCTTTACGTAATGGGTGAGCCTGCTACAGGGCGTTTCACTTTAGTAAAAGACTACATTGAACGCCAAGTCGCACAGCTTTGCGCACCCGATGATTGGTGTTATATCAACAACTTTGATGATGAACGCCAGCCTGTAGCGCTAAAATTTCCGCCAGGTGGTGGCAAGACATTTCAAAAAGATATGGCTGCACTTATTGATGATGTGTTGGATTCACTGCCTATTGCATTTGATAACCCTGGTTATCAGCGCCGCCGTACCTCTATCTCCAGAGAGTTTGAACAAAAGTACGACGCTGCTATAGATGCTGTAGAGCGTTACGCACAAGCTAACGACGTTGCCCTTTACGAAGAGGGTGGGTCAATTACGTTTTCACCCATCATCAACGGCAAGCCGATAAGAGATACTGATTTTGCATCGCTCACTGACGAGCAGCGAGAAGGCTTTTACACGCTCATTGATGACTTAGAAAACAGACTGAGTGAAAGTCTGTTGAGTTTACCTACGTGGAAACGGGAAAACTCAGAGCGTCTGCGTGAGCTAGACAAAAAGACCGCAGAGCACGTGATTAAGCCGCTTATCAAAGTGTTTGAACATAAATATGCCTCTGAGTTCGGGGTTATGAAGTATCTAAAACAGCTTAAAACCGCTTTGGTTAACGCTATCTTAGTTATTCATAATGAAGAGCAAAAAGAGGAAAAGAGTGACGATTTTGATAAGAAGATATTTTTAGAAGAGCAGTTTCTTCCTAATGTATTGGTATCAAATAAATTAGACGAAGCGGCACCTGTTATTTACGAGCCGAACCCTACCTATCAAAACCTGTTCGGTAAAATTGAATACACCAACATTCATGGTAGCGTATTTACCAATTACAGAATGATACAGTCAGGTGCGCTGCACCGGGCAAATGGTGGCTACCTTTTATTGGATGTCGACCAACTAATAGAGCAGCCCTTTGTGTGGGATACCCTGAAACTTGCCATTAAGTCCCAGCGCTTGCGCATGGACTTACCGCAGCAAGACGTGGGTATGGTGAATAACATCACGCTAAACCCTCAGCCTATCGACTTAAATGTGAAAATCGTTTTGTTAGGCTCCCGCGATTTGTACTACACCCTGCAAGATTATGATGACGAGTTTGACGAGCTATTCAGAGTGTTAGTGGATTTTGACTTAGAAATTCCCGTTACCAGACAGGCGCTTTTCGACTTTGTAGGCAAGGTGCGCGCGCATCTTAATACACTAGGGCTTGAAGGTATAACGGCTAATGCCATGTGCAGGCTGGTTGAATATTCACTTAGAATGGCGGAACACAAAGAAAAGCTTTCCGCGCATTTTGCTGAAGTTATCGAGCTGGTCAATGAAGCCTACTATTTCTGTAAGAAGTCGAATGCCGACACGCTAGAGCTTGATCATTTAAAAACAGCATTAAGTGCCAAAAAACGACGCACGGGCCGCGTTAGTCAAACGCTTTTAAATGATATTAAAGAAGGGCACGTGCTCATTGCCACTGAAGGCAAAGCGGTAGGAAAAGTAAACGGATTAACCGTATTGGATATTGGTGACACCGCATTTGGTACACCCGCACGCATTACCTCTACTGTATTTGCCGGGGCAAGTGGCGTAGTTGATATCGAGCGTGAAGTAGAGCTTGGACAGCCCATACACTCTAAAGGGGTTATGTTGCTGAACGGCTATTTAGGTAATAAATACGCTCAGCATTTCCCGTTAACGTTATCTGCAAACATCGCGCTGGAACAGTCTTACGGTCATATAGACGGTGACAGTGCATCACTAGGCGAATTGGTTGCGCTTATATCTGCGCTGACTGAAATTCCATGCCTACAAACCTTGGCTATTACAGGTTCAATAAACCAATATGGTGAAGTGCAAGCCGTTGGCGGGGTAAACGAAAAGATAGAAGGCTTTTTTGACTTATGTCAACACCGTGGTCTAACCGGTACTCAGGGCGTGATTATTCCTAAATCGAATGCAATAAACTTGGTGTTAGATGCCACAGTTATCGACGCCGTGAAAAAAGGGCTGTTTCACATTTATACTGTTGAAACCGTGGACGATGCGCTGACTATTTTGATGGAGCAAGAAGCCGGTAAAATTAGTAGTAAAGGGCGCTACCCTAAAAACTCTATTAACTACCATGCGGTAAACCGTTTATACAATATCGCGCTTATTGTTAATGGTGGTGATGGGGAATAGACGAAAAGATAATCTTATTCCTGAAATTGTAATGGTATCTTGGTGTAATATATAAGTAGTAATACATATGCTAGGCAGCATTGGTACTCATAACATTATTACCCGCATCAATGTTAGAACTAATCGTGCTGCCCCTTAAAAAAAATAAGAAGGTAAACCATGCAGCCAAGTTGCAGCGTAGTGGCTAGGAATAACGTCACAACTCATGGTTCAGGAAGTACGGTTATAATGTTAGCCCACGGTTTTGGCTGTGATCAGCAGATGTGGCGCCACCTATTACCCTTCCTTGTAGAAAAGTATAGAGTAGTTCTATTTGACTATGTAGGATGCGGTGCTTCTGATTATTCAGCTTACGATACTAATCGCTATGCGACACTCGATGGATATGCTCAAGATGTCATAGAAATATGTGAGGCGTTAAACCTCCAGGATGTAATCTTCATCGGGCACTCGGTTAGCAGTATGGTTGGCATGCGCGCGGCTATCCAATCACCTCACATTTTTTCTAAGCTTGCCATGGTATGTCCGTCCCCCTGCTTTCTAAATTTCCCCCCTGACTACATGGGAGGCTTCGACAAAGCAGATTTAGAAGAACTATTAAACCTTATGGATAAGAACTATGTGGGGTGGGCAAATTATTTAGCGCCTTTGGTAATGGGGCAAGATAATAACGCAGACTTAATTCAAGAACTTGAAACAAGCTTCTGCTCTACGGATCCTAAATATGCCAAGCCGTTTGCCAAAACTACGTTTTTCTCTGACGACAGAGCACAACTCCCAAAACTAAAGCTTCCTACACTTATTTTACAAAGCAAGCACGATAATTTAGCGTCAACAAACGTGGGGGAATACATGTATAACGCTATTCCGGACGCTAAAATGCATATCGTCGACGCCTATGGACATTGTTTACACATGACTGATCCGGCTACTGTGTTTACCCTATTTGAGGGGTTCGCAGCTTGAAAGAAGCAATAGAGGAAGACTTTCCCTGTTTGTTACTTAAATCGGATTTTGAAACGACAGAAATAAAATGGCTTAATCCTCATGCTAAGTCGTTTCTAGGGTTAGATTGGACTTCTGGGAAGAAAGTAATCGATATAGTCTCTAAGGCGAGTTCGATATTTTATGAAAGTTATATAAAACCAATACTCCTTGCCAATGGTGAATATCTAGAAGTTCAAATCACTTTGCTATCGGGCTCGGGCGCTAGAGTGCCCGCTGTAGCGAATATCACAGTCACAGGTAACATATTGTACTGGGCGATATACGTTGCAAAAGAACGAGATAAGCTTTATCAAGAGTTGTTAGAAGCAAAAGGCCAGCTTGAAAAGAAGACCGAAGAGCTTACGGCCGTAAGCCGTCGAGATACTTTGACTCCACTACTTAATCGTCGCGCGGCAAATGATGATGTGTTAAAAATGATCTCTCAATCCCGTCGCGCCTTTGTCCCTCTATCTTTTCTGCTTTTAGACATCGACTTTTTTAAGAAGATTAACGACGCCTTTGGCCATGAAGAAGGCGATAGAATACTAATAAAATTGTCTCACGTGTTGAAAGCGCATGTGCGTGAGACTGACGTTGTGGCGAGATGGGGCGGCGAAGAGTTTTTAATCGTGCTTTTTAACACGGATATAAAAGATATAAAACCTTTTAGCGAACGGCTGCATAATGGCATAAGCAAAATTAGTTTACCCAGCGGACAGGCCTTAACGGCAAGTATTGGTGCTGCTGTCTTAGAAAAAGATGACCTTGAACAAACGAACCCGATTGCTCACCAATTGCTAAAAGCTGATAAGGCACTTTACGAAGCAAAAGCTAATCAAAGAGCCCATACTCGAATTTATGATAGTGTTCGCGGTATCGTTAAGATCTAATTATAACTCGGTATTTATTGGGGGTGTAGGTATTGACTACCCTAAGCGTTTAATATTCAACGAGGCGTTACCGATTGCCTCGTTGATTAACTTTCTTTAACTACTTAGGCGGCATGCGAAGGCCGCCGTCTAAGCGAATGGTCTCACCATTTAAATAGCTGTTGTTCGCCATGTGGATAACCAGTTTTGCGAATTCCTCGGGCAGCCCTAGACGCTTAGGAAACTGTACGTTGGCAGAAAGGGCGTCTTGCACCTTTTCAGGCATAGCAAGCAGCATAGGCGTGCCCATCACGCCAGGCGCTATAGTGTTAACGCGAATTCCTAGCGGCGCTAAATCGCGAGCCATAGGCAGGGTTAGACCAATAATTCCACCTTTGCTTGCTGCATAAGCAGTTTGACCTATTTGACCTTCGTAACCTGCAACTGAAGCAGTATTGATAATAAGGCCGCGTTCGCCTTCATCGTTAACAGGCGACTGTTTGGCCATAGCTGCTGCAACCAAGCGAGACACATTAAAGCTGCCGACCAAGTTAATATCGATAGTTTTTTGAAAATCGCCGAGTGGGGCAGGGTTGCCTTCTTTATCGAGTAAACGCTTTGCGGGTGCGATACCAGCGCAGTTGACTACCAGTGAAATAGCACCAAACCTGTCAGTGGTAGCATCGATAGCCGCTTGAACAGAGGCCTCATCACGAACATCGGTTTTGGTGAAATGTGTATTGTCACTACCTAATTCTTCAACACGTTGCGCGCCAAGTTCGTCGTTTAGGTCGAAAAGGCTGACGTTGGCACCCGCATCGCGAAGCGCGATAGCAGTGGCGTGACCAAGTCCTGAGCAACCGCCAGTGACAACGGCGGTAAGATTATTTAGCGTCATAGTTTTCCCTTAAACCCTATTTGTTCACTATTATTAACGTGATGTTAACGGGAAGTAAGAAGAAAAACTATGGTGCCGAAAGGGAACGGCACCTTTTATTCAGTTATTTTGCCGCTATTTTGGCAACTGAATTTTACAGTCTTCGCTTTGACGGTAGATAATTAGCGTATGACCAATTACCTGAAGCTTAACTGAGTTGGTTTCACGTACGATGGCATCCATGATAAGCGCTTTTTCTTCGCGATCATCAGTTGGTACCTTAACTTTAATTAATTCATGGTGACTAAGTGCGTTGTCGATTTCTGCAACGACACCTTCTGTCAGGCCGTTCCCGCCTAGCTGCACAACAGGTTTTAACGGGTGTGCAAGACCTTTTAGGAATTGTTTCTGTTTATTTGAAAGTTTCATCTAGTAATATTTCTTACAATTAATCTGTTAGTTTATGCTTGAAATAACGTATTCTAACGCCATCTTCTCTACAATCCTAATGACATTGTACTGGAATGACAAAAAAGAAACACTCCGCCAGCAGTAAACGCTGGTTACAAGAACACGTCAACGACCATTATGTGCAAAAAGCAAATAAGGAAGGTTGGCGCTCGCGAGCTATTTATAAACTGGAAGAAATCCAGAAAAAAGATAAGCTCATAAAGCTAGGAATGACACTTGTAGACCTTGGTGCTGCACCAGGGGGCTGGTCTCAGCTAGCTGCACAGCTTGTTGGCGACAATGGTCAAGTTATCGCGTGCGATATTTTGCCCATGGATCCGATAGTTGGCGTAGACTTTTTACAAGGTGATTTCCGAGAGGACGCGGTTCTCGACGCACTATTGAACAGAATCGGTGGGAACACCGTAGATATTGTGTTGTCTGATATGGCACCGAACCTTGCAGGTAACGCTTCGGTTGACCAATCTCGCTCTATGTACCTTTGCGAACTAGCGCTAGATATGTGTCACCAAGTTTTAAAGCCTGGAGGTTCTTTTGTCATTAAGGTGTTCCAAGGTGAAGGTTTTGTTGAGTTCATGAACGCACTTAAACAATCTTTCACAACCATAAAGACGCGTAAGCCTGACTCGTCCAGATCACGTTCTCGTGAGGTGTATTTGGTGGCTTGTGGGTATAAAGTGTAGTACGCTTTGGGTTAAGCGGTTTTCGTTGCGAGTTGTGCCGTTTATTCAATAAACAACTTGTTGAATATACAAGCAATTCGGGTTTATAGAGGTTAGTAGCATTGAGCGATATGGCAAAAAATTTAATCTTATGGTTAGTCATCGCCGTTGTTTTAATGTCGGTTTTTCAGAGCTTTTCACCGAGTGAATCGTCTCGTTCGCAAACTGACTACACAACGTTTTTGAGAGAAGCAGAACAGGGAAATATTCGTGAAGTTCGCATCAACAATAGTGGCGAAATTCGCGGTACAAAGCGTTCAGGCGAAACTTTCCAAACATTCGTACCTTACTTCGACGACAAGTTAGTATCTGACTTAGTTAAAAACGACGTAAGAGTTTACGGTGAACCACCGGAAGAGCAGTCTCTTCTAACGTCAATTTTCATTTCATGGTTCCCCATGCTATTGCTTATTGGTGTATGGATATTCTTCATGCGTCAAATGCAAGGTGGCGGCGGCCGTGGCGCTATGTCTTTCGGAAAGAGCAAAGCTCGCTTACTTGGTGAAGACCAAATCAAGACGACATTTGCTGACGTAGCAGGCTGTGATGAAGCTAAGGAAGACGTTTCTGAATTAGTCGACTTCCTTCGCGACCCGTCTAAGTTCCAGAAGCTTGGCGGTAAGATCCCGAAGGGTGTGCTAATGGTAGGTCCTCCTGGTACGGGTAAAACGTTGCTTGCGAAAGCTATCGCGGGTGAAGCAAAAGTACCTTTCTTTACTATTTCGGGTTCTGATTTCGTTGAAATGTTCGTAGGTGTTGGTGCATCGCGTGTTCGTGATATGTTCGAACAAGCCAAAAAAGCAGCGCCTTGCATTATTTTCATTGACGAAATTGACGCGGTAGGCCGTCAACGTGGTGCTGGTTTAGGTGGTGGTCACGACGAGCGTGAACAAACGCTTAACCAAATGCTTGTTGAAATGGACGGCTTTGAAGGCCACGAAGGTATCATCGTTATTGCGGCAACTAACCGCCCAGACGTTCTTGACCCTGCGCTACTTCGCCCTGGTCGCTTCGACCGTCAGGTTGTAGTAGGTCTGCCAGATATTCGCGGTCGTGAACAAATTCTTAAGGTTCATATTCGCAAAGTACCTGTTGCTGACAACGTAGAACCTTCTGTTATTGCTCGTGGTACACCAGGTTTCTCAGGTGCCGATTTGGCGAACCTAGTAAATGAAGCTGCATTGTTTGCTGCCCGTGGTAACAAACGTCTGGTTTCAATGGAAGAGTTTGAGAAAGCGAAAGACAAAATCATGATGGGCTCTGAACGTAAGTCTATGGTGATGTCTGAGCCTGAAAAAGAAATGACAGCGTATCACGAAGCAGGTCACGCCATTGTTGGTCGCTTAGTGCCAGAGCACGATCCGGTTTACAAAGTATCGATCATTCCACGCGGTCGCGCGTTGGGTGTGACCATGTACTTGCCTGAACAAGACCGTGTAAGTCATTCTAAACAACACTTAGAAAGCATGATTTCTAGCTTGTTTGGTGGGCGTATTGCTGAAGCCATCATTTACGGCGACGACAAAGTAACAACGGGTGCATCTAACGACATCGAGCGCGCAACTGAAATTGCACGTAAGATGGTGACTCAGTGGGGCTTGTCGAGCAAAATGGGTCCAATGCTTTATGCTGAAGACGAAGGTGAAGTGTTCCTAGGTAAGTCTATGTCTAAGGCAACGAATATGTCTGATGACACAGCACGTGCTATTGATGCCGAAATCAAGTCATTGATTGACAGCAACTACGAACGCGCTCAAAAAATCCTTGAAGACAATATTGATATCTTACACTCAATGAAAGACGCACTGATGAAGTACGAAACCATTGATGCTAAGCAAATCGATGATCTGATGAACCGCACTGACGTTCGTCCTCCTGCAGACTGGGATGACAGCAAGCCGTCTGGTGGCGATAAGCCAAGTGGTGGTGCACCAGTTCGCGAAGGTGAAATTAAAAACGATGGTGTTGATAAACCGTCTGTAGGCAAGCCGGGCGATATTCCAAGCTAAGCCTCTACACTAATTAAAAAACGCCAGTTCAGCTGGCGTTTTTTGTTAGAGCAGTTTGATTTTAATCTAATGCTTATCGCTATCTCTGTGGGTTAAAATCAGTTTGCTTTATAGCTTCATCTTTAAAGAACAATAATGCGAGTAATTCATGCAGTTTGGAAAGCACTTCGTCGACCTATCACAGTCTCATGTGATGGGCATATTAAATGTAACCCCTGACTCTTTCTCTGACGGTGGCAAGCACGCCAATGTGACGCAAGCCGTTGAACATGCGCATCGTATGATAGGTGATGGCGCGACCTTTATTGACATTGGTGGAGAATCTACACGACCTGGAGCCCCTGATGTATCTTTGCAAGAAGAACTAGACCGCACAATACCTGTTATTGAGGCAGTCGCTAAAAATAGCGATGTTGTGATATCTATTGATACCAGTAAAGCAGAAGTAATGCGTGAAGCAGTCAACGCGGGTGCAGGGTTAATTAATGATGTACGTGCTTTACAAGAACCCGGTGCATTGGAAGCCGCAGCTGATGCTAACGTCCCCGTGTGCTTAATGCATATGAAGGGGCAACCTCGAACTATGCAAAACAACCCTGAATATAGTGATGTTATTGACGAAGTAATCCAGTTTTTAATATCTCGCGCAAAAGTATGTGAGCAAGCTGGCATTGCGAAAGCGTCGATAATGTTCGACCCAGGCTACGGATTTGGTAAAACGCTAGAGCATAACTATGCCCTGGTTAAACATCTGCCTGATATTATGTCGTTGGGCTTTCCTGTCTTAGTTGGAATGTCACGCAAATCAATGATAGGCAATTTGCTTAACAGAAAAGTAGATGAGCGCTTGGCTGGAAGCGTAAGCCTCGCTACAATTGTCGCCCAAATGGGCGCACAGATTATTCGCGTTCACGACGTTAAAGAAACAGCGGACGCTGTCAATATCGTGAAAATGCTGAATACGATTAAATAAGGAATAATAATGACTCAGCGCAAATATTTCGGCACCGATGGTATACGTGGAAAAGTGGGTGAGAGCAATATCAACCCAGAGTTTGTTACCAAATTAGGGTGGGCCGCAGGTAAAGTTCTAGCTGGCCGCGGCACAAATAAAGTACTTATCGGTAAAGACACACGTATATCTGGCTACATGCTAGAGTCCTCTCTAGAAGCTGGTCTATCGGCTGCAGGCATTAATATCGGCTTGCTAGGACCTATGCCCACGCCGGCTATTGCGTATCTAACGAAAACATTCCGTTCTGAAGCGGGTATCGTAATCAGTGCCTCCCATAACCCTTTTTACGATAACGGCATCAAATTCTTCTCTGCTCAAGGCTTTAAGCTAGATGACGACATCGAGCTAGCTATTGAAGACATGTTAGAGCGCCCAATGACATGCGTAGCTTCTGACAAGTTAGGTAAAGCTACACGAATTAATGACGCAGCAGGTCGTTACATTGAATTTTGTAAGGGTACATTCCCGTCTGAGCTATCGTTAACAGGTCTAAAAATAGTGGTAGATTGCGCGCACGGCGCAACGTATCACATAGCACCAAATGTGCTTCGCGAATTAGGCGCAACAGTCATTGAGCTGGGAACAGCGCCTGATGGCCTAAACATCAACGACGGCGTTGGCGCAACTTCTATGAACGCCATTGTAGAAAAGGTTAAAGAAACCGGCGCTGACCTTGGCTTTGCACTAGATGGCGATGGCGATCGCATTATGATGGTTGATCATCTCGGTAACGTTTTAGACGGTGACCAGATTGTTTACATCATCGCGCGTGACGCACTTAAAAATGGCAAAATGCAAGGTGGCGTCGTTGGCACCTTGATGAGTAATCTAGGTCTTGAAAATGCGCTTTCAAAGCTGGGCGTTCCATTTGTAAGAAGTAACGTAGGCGACAGATACGTGATGGAATTGCTGCAGCAAAAAGGCTGGGCTATTGGCGGTGAAAATTCAGGTCATGTACTTAACCTTAATATGAGCTCGACTGGTGATGGTATTGTTGCAGGGCTTCAGGTACTTGCTGCTATGTTACGCTCTCATATGGATCTACACGACTTAGCGAGCGGTTTTGACATGTACCCGCAAACATTGGTTAACGTGCGTTACGCAAACCAAGAAGTGGATTATCTTTCACATCAAGATGTACAAAGCGCAAAGAAAGAAGCGGAATCTGCATTAGGTAAGACGGGTAGGGTATTACTGCGTAAAAGCGGTACTGAACCACTAATTCGAGTGATGGTAGAGTCGAACGACGATGCACAATCTCATAAATGGGCTGAGCATATTGCAGAAACTGTTCGTAATCTCGCCAATTAGTTGGCGTAGCAGGAAATTTTGCTTTTTGTGCTTGTATCTTTTCAATTAAATAGTTAATATCACGCCCGCTTTAAAGACAGGGCTAAGGTCTGCGTTGTGAGTGAAAATGTAAGAAAGCCATTCGTGGCTGGCAATTGGAAAATGAATGGAAATTTAGCATTAGTTGCTGAATTTAATCAGAAACTTGCTGATGTAAAAGCTGAATCGGAAATCGTGATTTGTGCTCCTTCTCTACTTTTACACGCATTTGAAACTCGTTCATTTGCTATCGGTACTCAAAACGTAAGTCATTTAGAAAATGGCGCACATACTGGTGAGTTATCAGTCCAAATGCTTAAAGAAGCAGGTTGTGAATACGCAATCGTTGGGCACTCTGAAAGACGCGAAGACCAAGGTGAGTCAAGCGAACTTGTAGCGCTAAAAGCTAAGCAGTGTGTCGCATCTGGCATAGTTCCTATCATTTGTGTGGGTGAACCCCTTGAAGTGAGAGAGGCTGACAACGTAGAGTCGTTTGTCGGTGAACAGCTAGACGCTCTTGTTAATGCAATGTCTGTGGTTGAACTAAGCAAAACAGTTATAGCTTACGAGCCAATTTGGGCAATAGGTACAGGTAAAACTGCAAGCCCAGAACAAGCACAAGACGTTCACGAATTTATTCGTGGCTACTTTAGTAAAGTAGACACAGAACTGGCCCAGGGCCTTCGTATTTTATACGGCGGAAGTGTTAAGCCAGATAATGCCAACACCTTATTTGCGCAAAAAGACGTAGATGGCGGTTTGATTGGCGGGGCCAGTTTAAAGGCTGAAGATTTTATTTCAATTTGCCAAGCGGCAAACTGACGAGGTATTTATGATTTACGAAGTGCTATTAGTAGCATACCTAATTGTAGCGCTTTTACTTATTGGATTCGTTTTGATTCAACAAGGTAAAGGTGCAGATATGGGCGCTTCATTTGGCTCAGGTGGCTCAAACACTGTATTTGGTTCATCGGGTTCTGGTAACTTTATGACGCGTACCACAGGTATTTTAGCAGGCTTGTTTTTCTTCATAAGCCTTACACTAGGTGCGTTGACCGCAAATCGTGAAAGTGCTGAAGATGAGTGGAATAACTTAGAAGTTCCAGTGGCTGTTGAAGAGCCAGTTCAGCTTCCGGCTGACCAGGATGTACCAGTTATTGAAGATGCAGCGCAAAGCGACGTACCAGCGGTTGAAGCAGACGCTTCTGACGTGCCAGTAACTGATGCATCTGATGTGCCAGTAGCTGATGGCTCTGAAGGTTCAAACTAAGCATATAAAAAGTTTCGCGGAAGTGGTGGAATTGGTAGACACGCCATCTTGAGGGGGTGGTGAGCATAGCTCGTGCGGGTTCAAGTCCCGCTTTCCGCACCAATTAATAATAAAAGCCAGCGTCATGCTGGCTTTTTGCTTTTTGTAGCCTGCCTATTGTGCCAATCAAAGTGTAGCGAATATATGTTGAGGGTACAGTATTTGTAACAAAGCGTTAAAATCTAAAATTTACAGCATGTTATACCTGTCCCTATTATTGTTAATCAGCTATTCTTAACTTCGATACCTATTTCGACAGCTTTAAAGTTACAACAATTTTTTCGGGGCACTATAGTGCAAAAGACACTAAGTCAGACTTTATTCCAAACCTTGTTAATAGGGATTGTAATAGCATCACTTCTGATTATTGGCGCTGTCTGGCGTTCCGCGAACACTCTCGTTGTCCAAAATATTGATCACGATATTCTTTTAGCTGAGAAAGTTTTTGATAAAGTTGTTGCCGACAGGCAAGCCGTCATTAAAAGTGTTTCCAAGGTCCTATCTCGTTCCTTTGACTTCCGGCGCGCCGTTGGAACCGAGAATATACCCTCTATTGAAGCTGCATTTACGAGTTATGCCGATCGCCTTAATACCCAAATTATCGCGCTAGTGAGCTTAGACCATAAGGTGGTTGCAACTCATACGAACTTATTCGAAGTTGGTCAGGATGTAGAGAGCAGTTTGTCGCTCGTTGCACAAGGGCGAGACAGCGGCCTTTTTGTTGTAAATAATAATTTAGTTCAGCTAAACCTAATTCGTGTAGAAATTCCTACACTTAGATATTACCTGTTAATTGGTGTCGAATTTGACACTGCGCTACTTGAACAGTTGAAGCAACTTGTCGATGCAGAAATCATCATTTCTGAGACAGGTACAGGCGAGGTTATAAAGGCAACATTAGATAGGACCGAAGCGCAAAGAATAATATCATCTGAACAAGATCCGTCTTGGGTAGACGTAACCTTTAAAAATCAATTAACTTATTTTGCGCGCCAGGTAAGTATTGGCTCAGAGCAAAATTTGCCTGTTGCCATTACATTAGCTGTAGATACAACCTCTTATTTCAACGCTTTCACGCGTATTCAATTAACCATATTGGCTTTTTGCTTATTAGCAATTCTTATCGCTATGGGTCTTTCTCTTTTACTAGCAAGAAATGTAAGTGAGCCTGTATCTAAATTGGTAAAAGCAGTAAACAAAGTGGCTACGGGGAGCTATGGGGCAACCCTTGAAGCACCGGCCAAACTAAAAGAAATCACAGAGCTTGCAAATGCGGTAGACAGTATGCAAGCAAGTATTAAAAGTCGTGAAAAGCACATACGCTACCAAGCAGAGCACGATGCGTTAACTGGACTTTTTAATCGCAACTATGTTGAAGGCTTTTTCGAGTCCGAGCTCAAAGAAGGACGGGCTGTTCAAGTTGTGGCTATTACCGTCATTGGGTTTCGAACTATTAATGACCTGTATGGCTATTCAAATGGCGACAATACGTTAAAAGCGTTAGCTGAGCGTTTACAGCGCTGGCCTGGCACGTCTGCACGCCTTGCTGGCGGTGAGATTTTATATATATCGCAGGAATCTCTTAATGATGATCAGCTAGAAACGCTTAAGCACATATTAGAGCAGCCTGTTGAGAGTAATTTAATCGCTATTCCCGTGAAAGTTGCTATGGCAATCATCGAATGCCCGCAGGACGCAACGTCTTCTGAAGAACTTTTCAGAAAAATGAATATAGTTACCGATGAAGCGATTCATAGTGACAGTTGGTGTGTTCGCTATCGAACTGATTTAGAAGATAAATATAACCGTCGCCTTGCAATTACAACAGAGTTGAAACGGGTACTAGCGAGCCAGCAAAACGAATTGTCTATGGTCTACCAGCCTAAGGTTGACCTACAAACGATGAAAGTTTGTAGCATGGAAGCGTTAATTCGCTGGAGCAGCAGTGTTCTTGGTTTTGTTCCACCAGACGAATTTATCACCATCGCCGAGCAAGCAGGGTTGATTGAAAAAGTAACTATGTGGGTAATGCAACAAACCATTACTGACTTGTCTTACTTTAGGTCGAAAGGTTATCGGTTTACTGTTGCCATGAACTTGTCGACACAAGACATTCAGAATAAAGTGTTACTAAGCAAGTTAGTAGCCCTGTTAACGAAAGAAGGGCTATCACCAGATTCTTTAGAGCTTGAAATAACCGAAAGCGATTTAGTTGCTGATGCTGCACTTGCGATTGAAAACCTTAACGAATTAACCGCCAGAGGATTTCACTTCGCAATTGATGATTTTGGTACTGGATATTCGTCACTGGCCTATTTAAAGAACTTACCTGTTAAAACTATTAAAATAGACAAGAGCTTTATTCTTACTCTGGCAAGCGACGAGAACGATCAACAAATTGTTCATACTGTGCTTAGTTTGGCGAATGCCTTTAATTTGAAAGTGGTGGCTGAAGGTGTGGAAGATGTTGCGTCGCTAGAGATCTTGAAAGAGTGGGGATGTGATATCGCGCAAGGTTACTTCATCAGTCGACCGCTTAATCGTCCAGACCTAGAAGATTGGCTGCAAAATACGCCTTTCGGTGAATAGCTTTCTTATTACAAAAAATTTATATTTTTGGAGTCAATGGGATGCTCAATCGTTTATCAACGCTGACATGGCATCTAAAATGCAAACAACCATTATGAAGCGTGAAAATCGCTCCGCAGGCTGAACACTTTCATCAAAGTGTGAGTTTTTTGCCTACTGAGTTGTGAAATTACTTCAAAAACAAGGAATTTACTATGGACATCATTCGTATACTTTTATCAATTTTACTTCCACCGCTAGGCGTATTTTTACAGGTCGGTATCGGCGCGCATTTTTGGATCAATATTTTATTGACCATTCTTGGCTATTTTCCAGGTGTAATTCACGCGGTTTACATCATCGCTAAAAAGTAGGCACTTGAGCGCTTCAGTAATCTGTTATAGGTGAAAGAGCAATCAAACACTAAATATGCAAAAGCCAGCTTGAATAGCTGGCTTTTTACTTTATGACGCCTTTCGGATTGAATACTACCGCCATGGATACCAAGGCTATGTTACGCCGTTAGTTTTTCGTCGTCTAACTCCTGTTTCATCTCTTTTTGATATTCATCAGCAAGTTTTGTTTTCTGGCGGTCGTTAAGCACATTCCCCGCTACCTGGAAGAACTCCTGTTCTTCGTCAGCAAGGTGATGTTCCACTTTTTCTTGAAGTGTCTTCAAATAACGTAACCATGCAGGTGAGCTCATATCGGTGTCATCAAGCTTAGCTAGTAATTCATCAATCTCGTGATGCTCTGCAATTCCGTGACGGGTCAAATCTACGGTGGCGTCTTTTTCTAAAAGATGAGCATAAAAGTGGCGCTCCTCAGCAATAGCATGACTCTCAAGCTGAGTTTTGAGCTCTTGGTAATATTCACGGCGTGCAGCTGTATCGCCACTTGTTTCAGCTAAAATCTTTAACAATAAACGTTGCTTCTCATGGTCTTGGCGTAAAGCTTCAAAAATTTTCATAGGTGGTTCCTTATAAATACCTAAAAAGTTAATCACACCAAGGGTAATGCTATTATTGTTCCATGAATAAAAAGTCTGTTAGCTCCTGAATTTTATAATAAAATCTATTGAACGATGCAGGGGGTGGGTAAAAGAGAACAGAAAAAACGCAAATTTTACAGGTTACTTACCGATAAATTCACAGCAGTATTGTCGTGAATTTATCGAATGAAATATGTGGTAAACGTGCTACACGCCTTGTGCGACCATGGCGTCTGCAAGACGTCTAAACGCTGCGATGTTAGCGCCTTTCATGTAGTCGATATAATCGTGTTCATCACCTACACCTTGTCCTTCTGTAACACAGCGCTGATGAATGCTTTCCATAATAGCGTATAACTGATCATCAAGTACGTTCGCATTGCGCTGATTGAACACGGCGTTTTGGCTCATTTCTAATCCCGACAAGGCGACACCACCTGCATTAGATGCCTTTCCGGGCACATAAACAATTTTGGCATCTAAGAAAAGGGTTTGCGCCTCATTTGTACACGGCATATTCGCACCTTCTAAAACCATCTTACAGCCGTTATCTAGTAATACCTTGGCGTCCGTTTCAAGCAGTTCATTTTGCGTTGCACAAGGTAAAGCAATATCGCATTTTATATGCCATGGCTTTTTATTGGCTATCCATTTCCCCATTTTTTTATCAGCCATGTCTACAAGGATATTATCTCGGTTAGCGTGGTTATCAATTGCCCATTTTAATGCCGTATCCGATAACCCTTCTTCAACATGTAGAAGCCCCCGGCTGTTTGAGAGCGAAATTACCTTTCCACCTTTCTCTACCGCCTTAAGCGCCGCGTGCAGTGCTACGTTTCCTGCACCAGATACTGCAATTGTATTGCCTTCAATGTACGAGTTTCGCTGTTTACAAACCGCTTCTAAAAAGTAGATTAAGCCAAAACCTGTGGCCTCAGTACGCACATAGCTTCCACCAAACTCTAAACCTTTACCGGTTAAAACGCCTTCGAACCTATTGTTTAACCTTCGATATTCGCCATATAGATAACCTATTTCTCTCGCGCCTACGTTAATATCACCAGCAGGTACATCGGTGTTTGCGCCTATGTGTCGTTGCAATTCACGCATAAATGCTTGGCAAAACAACATAATGTCTCTGTCTGACCGGCCTTTGGGGTTAAAGTCAGAGCCTCCTTTTCCGCCACCCATGGGCAGACCAGTAAGGGCATTTTTAAAACACTGCTCAAAAGCAAGAAACTTGAGCACTGATAGATTAACAGTTGGGTGAAAGCGCAACCCACCTTTGTACGGGCCCATTGCTGAATTATGCTGCACCCGCCACCCTTGGTTTACTTCAATATTGCCTTCACTGTTCATCCAAGAGACTGTGAAATAGATAATGCGCTCCGGCATGCAAATGCGCCTTACAATATCAAATGCCTTGTAATCTTCGTTCGCGTTATAAATAGGAACAATATCTTCAAGTACTTCATGTACTGCTTGTAGATACTCGGTCTCATTAGAAAACTTATCGTTTAAAAAGTCATAGATTTCTTCAAAGTTACTTTTTTGAGCCATGTACTATTTAATCCTTTTCTTCAAAATTAGTGAGTACGGTAAGACTGCGTGGGCATGTTTCTATGACAAGTTTATCGCCCTCGTAAATTTCACCGTCTACTGCGTATGCGGTAGGTTTGTCGAATGTTAATGTAATACGTGCTGCGCGTTCATGGCGTATTGAATCGGATTGCTTTTTGGCTTCTGCCGGGCTTAACACAAGTTCCGCTAGCGAAGCGAACTGTCTATCAGAACTTGGCTGTGGCAATAGCCAGGTTAAATCAAGCTTACCATCGGTTATATCTGGCGGCTCGGCACCTTGTGCAAGTGCGGTAGTCATTGGCGCCGCGTTTGCTATCACAAAACTCGGCGTTTCTAATGTTTCAACAGGTAGATCATCTTTTGCTACCTCAAAAGTCATATTTTCGTTATTTGAAATGGCATTCCAAAGCCCTTTTAAATAAGCAAACTGACCGCCCATGTTTTTTTCTTCCCGGTCAGCAGCAGAGATCATTTGCTCTTCAAAACCAACCGCTGCAACTAAAAGCATAACGTGGTCGTTACACCGCGCCGTATCAATAGAGAGCGTGTTACCCTTTATAATGATGTCGCAGGCGGTACTTATTGGCGTGACTTTGCTGATGTATCCGTGAAGTACTTGGCTTAATGCGTTAGCGGTACCAAAGGGAATGATTCCCATGGTAACGTCGGTATTCACTAACGCTGATGCTACCTCCGTTAATGTACCGTCACCGCCACATGCAACAACAATATGGGCACCATCTCGCTTTGCTTGTTCAGCGAGTGCCTTGCCATCTGTATCTGGCGTGGTTTCCTTAACAGTGACTTTGAATTTCTCGTTAAGTCTAGAAAGCACTTCGTCTCGGTACTGAGCCCACTTACCACCGCCCGCTACGGGATTAACAATAAGCGTTAGCATTTTCTGTAGTGACAGCAAGCCGCCATCTCTTACTTTTTGAAGTGATGCTAACTGACGTTTATTGAGCCTTGCGGTTTGGCGTATTTTGTTAATTTGACTTAAAGCTTCATCCACTGTCAGTTTTGGGTTCTTCGCCAATAAAAAAGCGGCAACGACTAATACAGAGCGGCCACGCCCCAGCGCGCAATGTACTACTACATTTTTACTTTCAGATATCTGCTGATTTAGCCAATTGATTGCGAGTACGAGTTGCTCTGGTGTCGGGCTGGTATGGTCAAGTACAGGTACGTTTAAATAGCGAAAGTCTTCCTGATAGGCAGTCCAGTCTAAGCCGTCAAACTCTGCGGTTACATCTAAGATCGCTTCAATACCGTTTTCGTTGAGCAGGCCCACATGCTTGCTTGACATTCTGCACGCAAGAAATAGGTTGGGCTCAATTTTTTGTAGTGGGGGAACTTTATCGGTTCTACGTGCATACTCGTTATAAAGCCACGAACCCAGTAAGAAGGGTACGAAAACCCAACGGATATAGAAGGGAATAGATCCATCTTCGCGTTTGCGAAATAAACTTGGGTAATTAAGTAAATAGGCACTGCTTACCGCTATAAGCGAAAAGGCTGTCCATCCAAATGCAATTTTTAACAATATCACAGGCACAGTTAGCGTTAGCACCAACGCTAGTAGTGCACCCAGTATGTAGTACTTAACCATTTTCACGAATAACACATCCTTTGTAATTGGAAAAAGCAAATAGCTTATGCATTCATACTTACACCCGTTTGTTTTCGTTTACTTTTGATAGCTTAGATTTGAACTATCAATAGACGGTAAGCGTATATTTTTTTATGAAAAGTAAGAGTGTTCGTAATGAATAAAACTGTGGTACTCAAAGTTGTCAATTTCGCCTGGTTTCAATCCATATGGTGGTTAGTGATTTTGTTTCAAAACAGCGCTGTACTTCCCGTTTTAGGGCTACTTTTGATTTGGATTGTGTTCTCCCCAAAACGTGTCGAAGACCTAAAGCTTATGAGTGCAGTTTTTCTCCTTGGCACTGTGGTCGACGCCTTACTCACTTTAAGCGGGCTATTTATTTTCAATCAGACAGAGGTGCTGGTGAGCTTTTGGCCAATTCCCATATGGCTTAGCCTTCTCTGGGCCGCGTTCGCGGGTACGGTTTATCACAGTCTAACTGCGTTCAACGGTCGAATGGGTATTGCAGCAATCGCGGGGGCTGTCTTTGCGCCTCTTAGCTATATAGCTGGAGCCAAGTTCGGTGCGGTCGAGTTAGGTGCCAGTATCATGCTCTCTTATATTTTCATCGCTTTAGTGTGGAGTGTAATTTTCCCGCTGTGTTTTTATTTATCCAATCGTTTTGAGGCAAAACAAGCCCAAGCGTAAATGCAAGGAGTGTATTGGTATGACGAAAAACGTATTAGTAACTGGTGGCAATCGAGGTATAGGCCTGGAAATAGTGAAAGGGATGCTGTCAAAAGGTTACAAAGTATTGATGGGGTGTCGAGATGAAGAGTCAGGCCTTGAAGCTAAAAAGGAAATAGTAGGTGGGGATTTACATGTTATTGAATTGCCTCTTGATAACGAAACCGCCATTGTAGACGCGTTTGTGCGTGCTGAAGCCGTGTATGGCCCTATCGATATTCTGATAAATAACGCGGGGATATTAGACGACACCGATTGGAAAGAAGTAAATTCTGAAAGTTTGGCGAAATCTATGCAGGTTAACGTGAGTGCGCCACTAACGCTTATTCAACAAACCTTACCGCAAATGATTGAACGAGGGTATGGCCGTATTATTAACGTAAGTTCCAGTTACGGTAGCTTTGCGGAAGGCTTAAAAGGGCCTTTGTGCTATGCAGTAACGAAAGCCGCCATTAACGCTCTTACTGTGAAGATGGCTGCCGAGGTCGATAAAGCTGCAGATGGCAGAAATATTGATGTTACGGTAAACAGCATGACGCCTGGCTGGGTGCATACTCGAATGGGTGGCAGCGACGCGCCTAAAACTCCAGAAGAAGGTGCGGATACCGCAATTTGGCTAGCTACTATGGAAGAAGGCGGCCCTCACGGACAGTTCTTAAAAGACAGAAAGCCTATCGAATGGTAATTTGATGGTAGCCTAATGCGTATAGACTCTCGGCTACCATTACTTTTAGGTTTCCCTGGGCTAGAGGCTTTTCCGGGCTAAAAGACTTTCTACGGTTCAAGGCTTTAGAAAAGGCTCTAGGCTTTGTTTACCGTAGTGCCTAGAGTGAGAATCGCTCTCTTAAAAAGCGAGCGATGCCATCTTCATCGTGATGCCCTATTACAGAAGTAGCGGCATCTTTGATGTAAGGTTTTGCGTTTGAAGGTGCATAAGCTTCATCTGCAAGCTTAAACATACTTAAGTCGTTATCACTATCTCCAAAAACAATAACGTTGCTTGCATCTAATTGATTGCGTAATGATTCAACTGCACTGCCTTTATTAGCAAGGTTGTGATGCACATCCATCCAACGGTACTCATCACCTTCAATCGCAGGGCCAGAATAGGCTATTAATTCATCATGCATGTTTAGTTGCTTGTAGATGTCATAAACAAGCGCTGCATCACCAATCATACTGATATTGGTAATGTGAGCATCAGCGGGTAAGGTTTCGATGGGGGCAAGCCGAGCTTTTGTTCGCGAAAAGTATTTTTCGATTAAATCGAGTTCTACCTGATGTTTCGGCGCTGAATGATAGATCACGTGCTCGTGGTTAGGGCTGTCCATATTCACAGTGTTGATGAACGGCGTGATATTGTTTTTGACTGCGTGCTCAATTATGAGATTAACTTCACTTGGGGCGAGCAGGTTTTCTAGCGTTAAAGCGTTACCGGTTGGGTCCCATATGGCTACGCCATTATTATAGATATGAGGCAGAACAAAAGACTGATCCTTCAGCACAAACTGCGCTGAATGCATTGTGCGCCCTGTAGCTACCGTAAAGGCAATGTCCTTTTTACTCAATAAGCCCAAGGTCTCTCTTGTGAAAGAAGAAATTTCTGAAGACTTATTTAACAAAGTCCCATCTAAATCAAAAAATATCAAATCCATACAATTGGTGCCTAGTCTTTCTTTCAAATTGCTACAAACCAAACGTTAAAGGGCAATATACGCGAAATTCGGTATATTGCCCTTCAATATCTTTTAAGAAGCGAGTTTTAAGTCGCAAGCTCAATCAACAATTAAATACTCTAACACATTCTGCCGTTTGGCACGCTTTCATGTCATGTAATTAATTTCACTACCGAATTGATTCAACCACGTTATCGCTATGCTGCTTTAATACTTGCGACACCTTTGATGATGATTGAGACTTTCTAAGATTAATCACTAACGCCACTTTGCCATAGCGAACTGCATGCCTCACTGTTTGTATCACTTCGTTTCTATCCGGACGCAAGCCGATTAACCCAGCTACGAACAGCCCAATGAAGAGGCCAGGGCTAATTAATGCAATGTAGGTAAACAACGGGTTTTGCTGCGTAAGCGCTGGCCCAAATTGAGTTAGCAGAAAAGCGGCAATTAAACCTGCTACAAGACCAAGCGAACCAAGAAGAAGGTGAGAAGACCACATGCTCTTTCCAATTGATTCGCTGTTTCGCTCTAGCTTTTCGCTTAACTTAGGGTCGCCGGCCTCTATAACCTCTATTTGAGACGGTTCAATCGATGTTCTGTTTTGCACTATCTCTAGTACTTCTCGCACTTTCTCTTTTGAACTAAATACGGCAGCCACTTGTAGCTCATCGTTAGAGACGACATTAGCCCTTAAGTTCTCATGCTCGCTACTCTTAGCGCTTTCTGAATCAAGCTTGTTCGAATTCTGAATACTCATGGTTAAATCCTTGACTTCTTTCTTGGACTCTCTAATTAAATTCACTTAATTAGTTCAACGGGTTACTTGCCGATAATCTGTTTCACATAAACCTCGCAAGTAACTATTTGCAGATGTCTCTTTCAACTGTCTGCAGCTATTCACTATTTGTAATTAACTATTCAATTTGTATTCCGCTGAAGTACGAGTAGCGCTAATACTTTAGTTTAATTTGTAAGGTGGTATTATATAACTAACTGAAAAGTAACGATATTACATGTTCATTACATATGATTTAGTTAATAAAAGGGCGGGCTATCGACCACAAATACTAGGGATGTCGGTGCCTCTACCAGCTTTACGGGTGAGGATGAGGGGAGATACTGCGATTATTTTACACGGGATGTGAAAAATTGTTACAGCGTAGGTTGAAAGCCATTGTTGATAGAAAAAGCTCCGGGTAGATAAAGCTCTGGGTAGATAAATAAACTCGCGAAAGGTTTTAAGGCGAGTGATCAATTACCTTATTGTAGCTGTAAATTCTACTTATAGATAAGCACTATTGTGCGAGGGGAAACTGACCTTTCCACCAAAACGCAACGGCATGTCAGTATTGAAGCAAAGCCGCCCTTAACGCGTGCCCTCATAGCTATTCAATTATTATTGTTTGGGCCAAGTAAGGCGAAAGGAGTAAATAAAAATGGAAAGGACTAAAGGCTACTGCAATGTGTATTCAGACGATAGCCACCTGACAATTAAACGCATCCCTTGCGGGAACAAACGTTTTTACTATCGTTATAGCAGTGGCAAAAAAGTAACAGGCGAGCGGGTGATTAAACGTATTAAAAAGCTTGTTATTCCACCCAATTGGCAAAACACTTTTATCAGCCGTGATAGTAAAGCCAGTATTCAAGCCGTTGGCTATGATGAGAAAGGGCGCAAACAGTATATTTACCATGATAAATGGCACGAACAACAGCAAGTCGTAAAATTCGAGCGACTGCTTGCTTTCGGCAACGCTCTTTCTGAATTTCGAGAACACTGCCTTTCTTTGATTTCACAACCAACGTGGACACAAGAACGCGCCTGTGCGCTGGTATGCCTTCTGCTTGATTACACAGGTGCGAGGGTAGGCAATGCTCAATATAGCAAAGAAAATGAAACGTACGGGCTAACAACCTTGCGGCGTAAACACGTGCAATTACAGTGTGAGGATAGTGTTGAACTTGCGTACATAGGAAAGCATGGTAAACCAAGAACTTTAAAGGTTAATGATCCTGAACTTGCCTCGCTGATTTGCGATTGCGCTCAGCAGCAAGGCTATTGCCTTTTCCGCTATCAAGATAAGAGCAAGCATTGGCACGATATCACTAGCGAGGACGTAAATGCGTTCATTCACGAAGAGTTAAGCGAGCAGTTCAGCTGCAAAGATTTTAGAACCTGGGCTTCTAGTCGTTTCGCATTAACCAACCTTCCTTACGTCTATGACCAAGTTAGTAATTCCAGAACCAAAAAGTGGGAAAGCACATTAAGCAAGGTCGTCGCCGCAGAACTTGGAAATACGCCCACAGTATGCCGAAAATATTATATTCATCCGAAGCTATTTACCGTTAAAAACGATAAGAAAGCGTGTGAGATGCTTATAGAAAAGGTGCGTTCACTAAATAACGAAGATTGTACACAACTAACCCAATTGTTGCCTGTAGAAAAGCTTCTTTTGGATGTTATTTCATCTGAATGTGCGTAACAAAGCATTTTTAATGAAAATGTTTTAGCTGATAGTAAACTTGTGCTTTTTCTATGCTTTAACCGCTAAGTTAAATTGTTCCATGAATAAGTAACGTTTTCTAATATACTGAATAATATAATTAAAATATCTTTGCTTTAAATTAAAGTACTGTGAAACATGGTTGGTGTTAATTTAAACATCAATGCTGTTTAAACTAAGTTGTTTAAAAATTAAACTTGAAATTTTTTGTCAAATCCTTATATTGTTAGAGCTCTAATGATTATTGTTCGATTTAATTATTTGCATCGACATGTGTTGTTGCAAAGGTTCAGAACGGTAAATCATTGACGAGTTTTCGAAGAGCAATAGAGGAAATAACTAACGTTATGCCAATGGA
The DNA here is from genome assembly GCF_056160105.1 of Alteromonas sp. ABD4_190. Classification (NCBI taxonomy): domain Bacteria; kingdom Pseudomonadati; phylum Pseudomonadota; class Gammaproteobacteria; order Alteromonadales; family Alteromonadaceae; genus Alteromonas; species Alteromonas sp. ABD4_190. The sequence continues at coordinate 238,906 of NZ_JBSWWN010000002.1, read as the reverse complement.
AAGTTACCTGTCACTAGCCGTTTATTTTATAGCGATGTTGGGGATAGGATTGTTTGCTTACCGACAATCTACCAGTGATATTTCTGGTTATATATTGGGAGGGCGACAAGTAAGCCCTCAAGTTACCGCACTGTCTGCGGGTGCATCTGACATGTCAGGTTGGATGTTAATGGGTCTTCCTGGCGCCATGTATTTAACCGGTTTTGACGCGGTATATATCGCGATAGGCTTGGTTGCTGGTGCTTTAGCTAACTATTTACTAGTAGCGCCTAAACTTCGCGTTTATACCGAAGTGGCTAATGACTCACTTACTGTGCCTGAATTCTTTGCCAAGCGCTTCAATAAGCCAAATTCAAGCTTACGAATCGTTTCGGCGGTAATCATTGTACTGTTCTTTACACTTTATACATCTGCAGGGTTAGTAGCAGGCGGTAAGCTGTTTGAAAGTGCATTCTCGGTCGATTACCAACTGGGCTTGTTTATCACTCTAGGTGTTGTGGTGTCTTACACACTCTTGGGTGGGTTCTTAGCAGTGAGCCTTACAGACTTTGTGCAAGGGTGCATTATGTTTGTGGCATTGGTTTTAGTGCCAATTGTCGCATTTACCGAGTTTGATAGCGTATCGCAAATGACAAGCGCCGCTTATCAATCTGTACCGAATTTTTCAGAATCGTTAGAAACGCTAACGATAGTCGGTTTGCTTTCAAGTTTAGGATGGGGCTTAGGTTATTTTGGCCAGCCACACATTATCGTGCGGTTTATGGCAATTCGCTCTGTTAAAGCTATAGGCACAGCACGAAATATTGGCATGTCGTGGATGACAGTGACAATTATTGGTGCGTTAGCTACAGGCTTTGTAGGCATTGCTTATGCTAACCAGTTTGGCCTTGCAGTCGACGACCCAGAGACGATATTTATTATTTTCTCGCAGTTGCTTTTCCATCCATTAATTAGTGGATTTTTAATGGCAGCAATCTTAGCGGCCATCATGAGTACAATTTCGTCGCAGTTATTAGTTAGCGCAAGTTCGTTAACAGAAGACATTTATCGCGTAATGGTAAGTAAAAAGTCGCCTGAAAAATCGTTAAGTGAAAAGCAAACGGTAACAATAGGGCGATATGGTGTAGCAGGTGTGGCTGTAGTTGCATTGCTGTTAGCCATGGATGCGTCGAACACAATTTTATCTTTAGTAAGTAACGCTTGGGCCGGTTTTGGCGCCGCATTTGGTCCATTAGTACTGTTTTGTCTGTATAAAAAGGACCTGACAGCGAAAGCGGCAATGGCGGGTATGATTAGTGGTGCGGTGACCGTACTGTTTTGGATATATGCGCCTGTTTTAGCTGACGGTAAAACGTTAAGCAGCGTTATTTATGAAATTATTCCAGGGTTTGCGGTAAGTACGTTAACGCTATACATGGTAAGTCGCCTTAGCGAAAATCCATCGTCGAACGTACAAGAAACGTTTGTGCAAGCCAGTGAAGAATTAGCGAATCAACAATCTTAAGGTTAAAAAGTTTATTATGAGTCATCCTAATTGGAAACGCGTAGTCATCAAAGTAGGTAGTGCACTAATATCGCCCAACCAGCAAGGTTGTAGCAGTCATTATCTTTTGAGCATTGCGCAATTTATCGTGCGATGCAGAGCTAACGGTACACAGGTTGTACTCGTGTCTTCCGGTTCTGTCGCAGCGGGTGCGCACCTGTTTCCAGAGCAAGAAAAGTCAGATATCGCGGTTAAGAAAGCCATGGCAGCGGCGGGTCAAACCGAAATGATTGCCACGTGGGACAGACTGTTCGATTTTCCGTCTGCCCAGATGCTACTTACCCATGCTGACCTAAGAGACAGAGAGCGTTACGTAAGTATTCGTGAAACCATATTCAGTTTGTTAGACAACAACATTCTGCCTATTGTGAACGAAAACGACACTGTAACTACCGACAAATTGAAGGTTGGTGACAACGATAATTTATCGGCCATGGTAGCGTCTGCAGCTGAAGCTGATGCACTGATCATCTGTTCAGACATTGATGGGTTGTACGACAAGAACCCACATGAACATGACGACGCAAAACTGCTTAAATCGGTTGATACCATCGATCAGAGCGTTTACGACATGGCTGGTGGTGCGGTTAAAGGCGGTGTTGGCACCGGTGGTATGCGCACCAAAATTGAAGCGGCCGAGAAAGCTGTTTCGCATGGTATAGATACATATATTATTAACGGCTTTACTGAACTGTCGTTTAATATGCTGCTAGCAGGTGAAAACCCTGGCACGCATTTCAAACCTCACGCCAAGCCAATGCAAGAGAATGTGCATTGGATGCGCCATACGTCAAATGCGCAAGGTGAGGTGATAGTAGAAGGCGATTTCGACGACTCTTTACATACTGACGCAGAGCAACTAACAAGTAGCGAAATTATAGACGTGAAAGGTGAGTTCTCGGTAGGCGACACCATATTGGTACGTAAAGAAGACGGCACTAAATTGGTGAAAGCCAAGTCGAACTACAGTAGCTGTTTATTGAATTTTATTGCGAATCAGGAAAGTGAAGAATTTGCCCACGAGTTTGAGGAAAAAACAGGGCCAATTATTTCTGATCAGCACATAGCAAATCTGGAGAAAGAATGAGTATTATTACAGAGTTAGCACAACAGGCGAAAAAAGCTGCACGTACACTGGCAATTCTAAGTGAGAGCCAGAAAAACGCGGTGTTAACTGATATGGCCGCGGCAATTCGTGAAAATAAAAGCAAAATTATTGAAGTAAACGAAAAGGAAGTTGCGCGCGCTAAAGAAAATAATTTAGATGCAGCCATGATTGACCGCCTAATCCTTAACGATGAGCGTATTGAATCAATGGCTGAAGGCATTGAGGTTATCGTTGAGCTAGACGATCCGGTAGGCAAAGAGCGTGTTATTGGTACGCGCCCTAACGGAATTGAAATTAAGAAAATGCGTATACCGCTAGGCGTTGTGTGCATGATTTATGAAGCACGACCTAATGTTACCGCTGACGCTGGCGCATTGTGCTTTAAATCAGGCAACGCTGTGATTTTACGAGGCGGTAAAGAAGCCCTTGATACAAGTTTAGCTATTGCTGAACTTATGCAAGACGTGCTTGAAAAGCATAACTTGCCTAAGGCGCTAGTTACCGTTGTACCGAACCCAGACCGCGCATTAATGCAAGAGCTAATGGAACAACGCGACTACATCGACGTTATTATTCCACGTGGTGGTGAAGGCCTTATTAACTACGTAACCGATAACGCTAAAGTACCGGTTATCCAGCACTTCAAAGGTGTATGCCACCTTTATGTAGATAAAGATGCTGATTTAGAAAAAGCTATGGCTATACTTCTAAACGGGAAAACTCAACGTACTGGTGTATGTAATGCACTTGAAGGGTTGGTTGTACACCAAGCTGTTGCGGGCGATTTCTTACCTAAAGTGGCCGATGCTTTTAAAGAGAAAGGCGTAACGGTTCACGTAAACGAAAAAGGTAGCCAGTATTTCGACGGCGCTGACGTAATTTCAGAAGACGCTTACGGCGAAGAATACCTTGGTTTAGAAATCGCAATTCGCGTTGTTGATGACTTCGAGGGTGCTGTCGATCATATTGCTCAATTCGGTAGTAACCACACAGAAGTTATCGTTACTGAAGATGCTGAGAAAGGTAAGCTATTCCAACGCGCAGTAGATGCAAGTGTGGTAATGGTTAACGCGTCTTCACGCTTCTCTGACGGCAGCCAGCTTGGCTTAGGTGCCGAAATTGGTATCGCTACAACTAAACTACATGCTTACGGTCCAATGGGCCTAGAGTCGTTGACTTCAGAGAAATACCTAGTGAATGGTGAAGGCCAAATTCGCGACTAAATAATACTTGTTGCAACTGGTCGGCATTGTGCCGCAGGTTTACATGCTTCATAATGAAAAGCGCTGACATTCGTCGGCGCTTTTTTATTTTCATTCAAAGATTTACCCTCGCCAGTACAGACGGAGCATACATGGAGATTGTGATAGACCCCACGCAGTTATGGAATCAGCTTATTGCGTTTGCCAGTGAGTATAAACTGCTGACATCACTACTACTTTTAATTGTATTGCACTTCTCTAAAAAAGGTGTGTTGTTGCTGATAAGACGCATCAGTTCTCAGCGCGGGGAAGATAGAAGAAACCAGATTAATATTTTAGAGCAGTTAGGGAACGCTTTTATCATCATTGTATTGATGATGGTGTGGAGCTCTGAAATACAAACACTCGCTATATCCATTGCTGCATTTATGGTTGCCATAGTGCTTGCCACCAGAGAATTCATTCAATGTTTTATGGGCTTCATTTACTATCTAGGGGCAAGGCCATTCAGGGTAGGGGACTGGATCCAAATGAATAATATCATTGGTGAAGTAGTAGAAATGGACTGGGCAAAAACTGCGCTTCTAGAAGTTGACCCGGAAAGCTTCAACTACACGGGTAAACACGTTTACGTACCTAACAGTCAGCTAGTTACCCAAACCGTGCGTAACCTTAACTTTATGCGCCGCTATCGTTTGCACTCGTTTGAAATTGTCAACGAACCTACGGTAAATGCCTATAGCTTGTTACCCGCTTTTCACGCTCGCGCTCAAGCGCACTGTGAATACTTTCGCGATGTAGCTGAGCGTTACAAAGGCTTAATTGAACGCCATTTAGAACAAGAATTTATTCGTATAGACCCAGAAGTTGAGATCAAAACTAATGAACTGGCGAAAGTAGTGGTAAAGGTAAGTCTTTTCTGCCCAACAGCGGAAGCTCATGAGCTAGAACATAAGATGTGCTCTGACTGGTTAAGCCTGTGGTTTAGAGCGCAAAAAGAAGAGCAGACTATGCTAATGCAACAGCAAAGCGAGATTGGTAACAGCAATCCTCAAGCGCAAGCTACTACAGAACAGCAAGCGACAACGAGTACAGGGTTGTAATACTTAACAAAGGAGCGACCTGTTTTCGAATTTATCGGTCGCTCAATGCTTTTTGTTGCCATTTACTCGTTGTATTTTATCCGCCACATTTCATTCGTTACATGTCCATTCCCGCTGGTGGGAAAAATGCCCTTCTAAAAACGCCATCTGATCTGCCAGTATACGTCTGTTCATTAAATAAAAACGCTCGTAAACATTAGGTCTAAACGGCACAGCGAGTAAAGGCATATTCGCTTCTTCAGGTGTTTTAGCGGCTTTAGCATGATTACATCGCTGACAAGCTGTGGCTACGTTCGTCCAGATATCTTTTCCGCCGCGAGAGCGAGGGATAATATGGTCTCGGGTAAGTTGTTTAGGCGTAAACTTATTGCCGCAATACATGCACAAATAGCTGTCGCGTCTAAACAAATAGCGGTTGGTAAGGGCAACTTTGCCAGATAAATCTGTTACCTTGCCGTCGCAAGCGATAATACTTGATAGGGTAAGTTCGCTTTGCAGCCCTTCGTGATTCCAGCCACCTTTAAGGGTTATGGCATCGCTGCCTAGCTCGAATAGCACCTTGTCCTGACTGTAAAGCTTTGCGGCTTGTTCAACATCTATCCACTCTTGTGGCATGCCTGCTTTATTAAGTCGAAGTACCAACATGGTTATCTCCTTAGCACACTAATATTAGACGTTCTTGTTATGAATAATCTTTATTGCCCGCATCTTTATTACCAGTATATGGTTCACAGCATTAGTTACGGGGTGTTTCTTTGTTCGCTTTTTGTTCTAGCATACGCTGTTTTGTGTCAGTATGATGAAAATATAGTCAATAATTGAAATTTCACAGATATTTCATATAGTCATGGTGCTATGGTTGATAGCGATTTTTCGCAAATTCACTAAATAAATTCCACGCGGGGCTGTATTTGGCAATGGCATTACAGCTACTTCAAAGCTATACTATGCGCCGCGTTTAAAAGCGATAAAATAAAGATTGAAATTAAAGGACAAATAGTGACTCCTATTACTAAATCATTTCAGTATGGACAGCATACTGTAACTCTAGAGACGGGTGTAATTGCTCGTCAGGCGACAGCTGCGGTTCTTGCGAGCATGGACGACACGTCTGTACTGGTAACAGTAGTTGGTAAAAAAGAAGCCAAGCCAGATCAAGACTTCTTCCCTCTAACAGTAAACTACCAAGAAAAAGCGTATGCTGCGGGTAAAATCCCAGGTGGTTTTTTCAAGCGTGAAGGTCGTCCATCTGAAGGCGAAACATTGACAGCGCGTCTTATCGACCGCCCAATTCGCCCATTATTCCCAGAAGGCTTCAAGAACGAAGTACAAGTTGTTGTTACTGTAATGTCTGCTAACCCAGATATCCCTACCGACATCATCTCTATGATTGGTACTTCTGCAGCGCTTGCTATCTCAGGTATTCCTTTCAACGGCCCAATCGGTGCGGCTCGTGTTGGTTATAGCAACGGCGAATACATTCTAAATACACGCGCAGAAGAGCAAGCTGAAAGCCAGCTTGACCTTGTTGTTGCGGGTACTGAAGGTGCAGTACTTATGGTTGAATCAGAAGCTGACGTGCTTTCTGAAGATACTATGCTAGGTGCGGTAATGTTCGGTCACGAGCAACTTCAAACTGTAGTTAACGCAGTTAATGAATTTGCTGCTGAAGTTGGCACTGAGAAGTGGGACTGGGCACCAGAAGCAGAAAACACTGCACTTAAAGATAAAGTTAAAGCACTAGCTGAAGCTGAAATGACAGCGGCTTACCAGATTTCTGACAAGTTAGAGCGTAAAGACGCAGTAACTGCAGCAACTGATAAAGCACTAGAAGCTATCCTTGCTGAAGACGAAGAGCAAGACAAGAAAGAAGTACTAGACCTTCTTCACGAACTTGAGTCTGACGTAGTACGTTCACGCATCCTTTCTGGCGCGCCACGTATCGACGGTCGTGAGCCTGCAATGATTCGTGCTCTAGACGTAGCAACAGGCATTCTTCCTCGTACTCACGGTTCTGCACTATTCACCCGTGGTGAAACGCAGGCAATTGTTGCTGCTACTTTAGGTACAGAGCGTGATGCACAGATGATTGACGAGCTTCAAGGTAAGCGCGACAGCCGTTTCATGCTTCACTACAACTTCCCTCCATACTGTGTTGGTGAAACCGGTATGATTGGTTCGCCTAAGCGTCGTGAAATTGGTCACGGTCGTCTAGCGAAGCGTGGTATTCAAGCAGTAATGCCAAGTGAAGAAGAATTCCCGTACGTAGTACGTGTGGTTTCTGAAATCACAGAATCAAACGGTTCATCTTCAATGGCGTCGGTATGTGGTACTTCACTAGCGCTTATGGATGCAGGTGTTCCAATTAAAGCGTCTGTTGCGGGTATCGCAATGGGCCTAGTTAAGAGTGACGACAACTTTGTTGTACTTTCAGACATCCTTGGTGACGAAGATCACCTTGGCGACATGGACTTTAAAGTAGCGGGTACTACCGAAGGTATTACTGCACTTCAAATGGACATTAAGATTGAAGGTATTACTAAAGAAATCATGCAAATTGCGCTTAAACAAGCAAAAGAAGCACGTTTGCACATTCTTAACGTAATGGACGAAGCAATTGGCGGTCACCGTGAAGAGCTAAGTGAATTTGCTCCACGCATTTACACAATGAAGATTGACCAAGACAAGATTCGTGACGTTATCGGTAAAGGCGGCGCAATGATCCGTCAAATTACTGAAGAGTCTGACACTAACATCGAGATTGAAGACGACGGTACTATCAAAATCTTCGCGACAGAGCGTGCGAAAGCAGACATCGCTATTGGCAAGATTGAGCAAGTAACGGCTGAAATTGAAGTTGGTAAGACTTACAACGGTAAGATTACACGTATTGTAGACTTCGGTGCGTTCGTAGAAGTACTTCCAGGTAAAGAAGGTCTTGTTCACATTTCACAAATCGCTCACGAGCGTGTGAACAAGGTTACTGACTACCTTAAAGAAGGTGAAATGGTTGACGTTAAGGTTATGGAAATCGACCGCCAGAACCGTGTACGTTTAAGCATTAAAGAGCTTCTAGAAAAGCCTGCGCCTAAGTCTGACGACGCAGAGTAATATCAATTAGGTTTAAACCTAGTTAGTTATGTTTAAGTAAAAAGGGAGCTTGGCTCCCTTTTTTCGTTATAGGTTTTAAAAGAGGTAGCGGGTTGGATTATTCCCGTTAATCCATACATTTAAACCATAACGAACAGCGCTTTTTTAGAGGTATTAGATAATGGATAAGCAAACGCAAACCGAAGTTGAAGCAGCGGTATTCCGCCGCTTAGTAGAACACCTAGACGCAAATAAAGACGTTCAGAACATCGATCTGATGATTTTGGCGGATTTCTGCCGTAATTGCTTGGCAAAATGGTATTCAGCCGCTGCAAGCGAGCAGGGCGCTGATATCGACTACGAAGCCGCACGCGAAGTGGTATATAAAATGCCGTATTCAGAGTGGAAAGAGAAGCATCAGCTTCCTGCTACTGATGAGCAGTTGGAGAAGCTGGCTGCTAGGCAGGGGAAGTAGTTTTTAGTTAGGACGAAATTTGTTTTTGTGTTTTGAAAGCCAGCTTATGCTGGCTTTTTTGGTTTTGGGTGTGAAGGAATGCAGTGTTAGTTTGTGTTCGGTGATTTGGTGTTTTTATAATGAGGTTAATAAAAGGCAGTACGGTTTTTCTTTATTTTTCTGTTGGTTGTGAGGTATTGTAGTTCTAAATACAAGGACAGGTTCCCGAAAGTTGTGCGGATTAGCATGATGGTTTAGGGACGAGTAAGCTGTTAGGAGTTTTTCAAAGTATGGATGCAATCTTCAAATTAATTACTGATTCTCATGTGATTATCCAAGGAGCTTTAGGCTCTGCACTTTTTTGGTTGATATTAGTTATAGGGCAATACCTTTTTAGCTTTATCGGAACAAAAATAACTTTTGTTAACGCGGCCTATAAAAAAGAAACCCTTTATAGGGAATATATGCAGAGAAAACTAACAAAGGGAGATATGCGTCATGAAATAATTTCAATGTCCATGTATCAAGCTTTAAGCTACTTACTTCGAGGTTTTGTATTTCTTGGCCTTGGTTTTATCATGAGTGAATTCATCCCTTTAAGTAACTCTATTGGTGGTCTTGGTTTTTTGTTTTATTTATTCAGAGCGTTAGGGTGGTTGAAACCTTTCTATGTTGGAGCTAGAGAGACAGATCTAGAGCTGTGGAAAAGAATAGAGGAAATTGAGCAAGAGCTCTTTGGCTCAGTCAATGATGATACTAAAGATAAGCTAAATGAGTTAGCGAACTCCAAACAAAAAAATTAAGTCACTCACTGCGCTCACTGGGAAGCATAAATGCGGGTCGGCTCCGCCATTATGCCACATGCCTGCGCCCCTTATTTAAAAGTTATAGCTATTTCTAATTTCGGTGAACATTTATAGTTTTCGGCATAATTAAAAGGTAAAAATAGTATTTACTAATATGGATAAATTGAATGCACTAACAAGCCTGTCTTTATCTGAATATGGAAGCTGGGCATCAATAATAGGGATTGCCGTTTCAGTATTTACTTTACTGATGGTCTTTACCATAAAAAAAGAATTTTTTTTTCGCTCAAGAGTGGAAGAGTACTCAGAAACACTTACTAAGATATCTTCTGATATAACTGCTAGCTTAATTTTCTATGAGAAAAATCAAGATGATATAGATGAACTCATTGCATTAGCAGACGTTACATTAAGATCCGCTAAAAAAGGAGCATCTGGCGATTTGTTATCGGATATCAAATCAGCACGAAGAAGAGTTTGGTTATACAAAACTAGAAATTTTATTGGATGGAAGTTTAAGCCTGAGTCTAAACACGCTCGAAATGTATCCAAAGGAATTAATGTTGTAATTGCTGAATTACATAATGTAAAAAAAGAATTGATGGCTGGAAAATGATATGGCAACACAGAAAGAATTTGTAAAGCTTGTGGATACTTTGATTGAGTTTACTCAAGAAAAAAAAATAACTTGGTTGAGATCTGACGCGCCCAATTCGTTATTGCTAAATGGTAACCAGATTAATCACGTTTATACCACGAAATATAAAAACAAGAATTTACGTGTGTATGAAGAATTGTATAAATACTATACCGATGAAGATGTGTTTCATATGCGAGCGAGAACAGTAATCAGTTTTATTGATGGTGATAACTCTATCTTTGATTTCCCACAAACGTCGAATGCTTGGGATTTATTAAAAGCAATTCAATACCGTGATGTCGATATTGATGGTTTTATGAATGATATACTCGATGACTTATAGCTATAACAAGTTGTTCAGGTAGGATTCGTAACAGTAGGCTCGGTTCCGCTTCGCTACACATTTTAACCAACAATTACTCGCCTCTTAGCAAGGCGTTATGTCCACTTTTAGTGGGTAAGACCAGTTTTACACAGTGTTGTCTGTCCTATGTTAAACAGAGAAGTTAATTAAGGTTTATCTTAAGAGTAATAATGAAAAGACAAAAAGAAAAATCGTTAAAAATGATAAAAAACTTATGGAATGCAACTAAAGCAGGTAGGTTTGTTCGACTTGCTTTTGGTTATGTTGAGCCTGGGTTTGGTGATATAATTGAAGCTTTTGTAAATAAAGGAGTTTTATTCATTTCAGTCGCGCTTCTTTTATGCCTATATACCGACCTTATTTTTGACTTTGGGTATATAGAGGTAGCCAAGTCATTACTAGATATTGTCGTATTATCTGTCGCTATCTATTCAACATTAACAGGCGTTCCAAAGTTTATATGTATGCCCATTATTGCTATTAGGTCGTATTTAGACACAAAGTTATTTTGGAATATAATGCTATCTATTATTTTGGTTGCTTTTCCTTTTATGTACTTTTTCTAATAAAGAGCAGCCAATACCTATGGATGTTTTCTACTGACCGTTCTCAAGTTCTATAGCTTATCCTTTGGGGGCAAAATGGTAAGATACTCTACTAAACAAGACAGGCACGTTTGTGTACTTTGAATTGAATCGTACATTCGCAAAAGTATTCATAAGTGAAAAAGGTGTGGCATTCGGAATAATCCGTGAGGCTTCTCAGCCATTTCCTAGTGCTCTTGCCGAGAGCAAGGTATTGGCAGAAGATGAATCAGGAAACTATTTCATTGAAGTAAATGGGGCGGTTCATTTCTGGGACCACGAAACTAAAGGACTAAATAAGACAGGCATGTTTGTGTAGCGTTAAATACACCGAAATCATCTGCATGTCGATTTGGTGTTTTTAATAAATGATCGAAAAACGACATTACGGTTTTTTCTTTATTTCTCTGTTGGTTATGGTTTAGAGTTGTAAGAAGAAAAAAGGAGAAGTGCCCCAAAATGGTGTGGATTAGCATGACGGTTTGGGGACGAGTAAATTGTTATGTGACTACAAGGAAGAACCATAGTGAAGAGTAAAGATTCGAATTATTGGTTCCCAGCTAAGACTTACGGAATTGGTTGGGGACTCCCAGTGACGTGGCAAGGCTGGGCTATTTTGTTAGTTTATATTGCCGCAATGATTGTCACTGCTTTCTTGCGTTCGCCTACCAGTAACTCCCGCGTTTTTATCGGTTTATCATTTGCGTATACGATCGCATTAATAATCGTGTGTTACATCAAAGGTGAAAGATTAAATTGGCGGTGGGGTAGCAAGCAGTAGTGAAACCGTCACATAACAAAAAAATTAAGTCACTCACTTCGTTCGTTGGGACGCATACATGCGGGGCGGCTTCGCCATTATGCCCCACATGCCTGCGCCCCTTATTTAAAAGTTATGTGCTAGTAGGTTAATTGAAAATGGAAGAACTGAAAGGGATGACAATAAATGAAAGGTTATTTGCCTTAAAAGCAATCGATTCCTTTGATGCAGCTATTAAGTCAAAAGATTGTAAAGCCGCCATCGAAGTTCTTGAGCAATGTGGATTGAGTTATTCGTCAGCTCTTGAAACCGTATCTTCAATTTTTAAAAATCCTAAACGTTACGGGTACTAGTAATTGGCTCAAGGTTTATTATATTTCGCACATAACAAACAAATTATGGCACTCGCTGGCGCTCGCTGGGACGCAAACACGTGCGCGGCTTCGCCATTATTGCACACGTGTCTGCGCCCCATATTTGGAAGTTATACGCTTAAGGAAAATTTTCCACTATGAATATAGAATTAGTGAAAGCCGATTACAAAAACGAAAAGCACGCTGAAGATATTTCGTTTCTATTAAATGAGTACGCTTGCGACCCGATGGGAGGAGGAAAACCTCTCTCGGATAATACAATGGCAAATCTCACTTTAGAGCTTTCCAAAATCCCTCAAGCTTTTAGTGTTTTAATATACGTCGACGAAACTCCTGCAGCTTTGGCCAATTGCTTTGAGGGATTCTCTACCTTTTCTTGCAAGCCTCTTGTTAACGTCCATGATATATGTGTTCACAAAAATTTTAGGGGAATGGGCCTAAGTCAAAAGTTACTCGAAAAAGTGGAATCTATCGCACTCAGCTTAGGCTGTTGCAAAATCACATTAGAAGTATTGAGTAACAATAACGTTGCTAAAGCGGCGTACGAAAAATTTGGTTTCAGTGGTTACGAATTAGATCCTAAAGCAGGTAGTGCGGTTTTTTGGCAAAAGGCTTTGAGCGTATAACAAACAAATTAAGTCACTCGCTTCGCTCGCTGGGACACAAACATGGCGGCTGTGTCACTTCGTTCCGATTATAGCCGCCATGTTTGTGCCCCTTATTTGGGTGTTATAATTTAGGGGTAATTTTAATGAAAAGGGCGTTTCTTACAGTTATCACGGTTAGCCTAATCTTATCTAGCAACTATACGATTGCGAAGACTCTCAAAAGTACAGAGTATGAATTTATTGGACACTGGATTTTCAGTAAGGCAGAAACAATTGAAAGCTTTGAAAATTCAGAAATGAATGAAGAAGAAGTTCATAAATTCTCAAAGATATTAAAAAGTCAGGAAATAGTAATATCTGACGGCCTATATTCTGTTTATCCAAGTAGAGGAAACCCCATAAGAACTCATTTCTCGCTAATAACTCCACCGGATGATGAAGGCTGCTTTGTCCTTCAATTTGAAGACACAAGAATACCACTGGATATACAACAAAATACATTCTGTATCAGAGAGGGGAAACTTCTATTGCCCGCTCCAAAGGGCGCAGAGGAAGTCTATAATAGAAAATTATAACAAACACATTAAGTCGCTTCGCTGGGACAGTAACACGTGGGCTCTGTCGCTTCGCTCGGATTTTAGCCCACGCGTTACTGCCCCTTATGTGGGTGTTATGTTTCAAGTGGATGTCAGATGAAATTTCTCTTTATTCTTGTTCTTTTAGGGTGTGTAGCCTGCACGTCGTTGGGCGCTAAAAAAAATGATGTAGAAAGCAATTTCTTTGTAGGCATCCAAAATGACGTTTTAGTATACGAAGGGTCGATAACTAAGTTTTCGAACCTAACGATTTTTCAAGCATTTGAAAAGTCGAAGGAAAAGCCAAAAAAACTTATTATTTCAAGTTCAGGTGGAGAAATTGGTGCAGGGATGGATCTCGGTGAGTGGATACACAGCAATAAACTAAATATCGAAATAAAAAATCTCTGTTTATCCTCGTGTGCAAACTATGTTTTACCCGCTGGTAATATTAAATACTTGCATAAAGACACAATTTTAATGTGGCACGGAAGTGCTTGGCAGAAACAGTGGGATACCACAGATTCTGACGAATCATTTTATTCTAGCTATTTACCCAAAATGAGAAAAAGAGAAGCTGCTTTTTATCATAGAATAGGAGTAGACAATCTTATTACTGTGTACGGACATAATGAAATGACCATGTGGGATAAATTAAAATCTTTTTTTGGCAAAGATTTAATAGGATGGGATTACAGCTTAGATGATTTAGAGCGATTTGGCATATCGAAAATTATTCTCATAGACAATCATTGGGACTGGCGCGAATATCAGCCTAAAGCTCGCAACGCGATAAAACGGATTACATTAAAAAAGAACTATTCATTTATGCTTCATAGGTTTGAAACAAACTAAACAAGACAGGCATATTTCTTTTCTAGACAGGCATGTTTCTGTATACCCACCTATCTGAGTTGTTATTGAAGGCTATATTCCAGTAATAGCAAAGTCTATTGCACCTATTAGCAATTCGCGGGATTGCGCTAAAGAACCGATGCAGTCTTTTAGCACATCTTCGGGTATGGAACTCAGTTGTTGAGCCAGGAATAGGTACGTCTCGCCTTCGAATTCTATCTCCGGTGTTAGGTTTTTCATATAAAGACTATTTCTAGTCTTATTCTTTATCAGAGGTACAACTAACCTTGTTGCTAACTGGTCAATTACAGAGTTCTGAACATCTACAAGAAAGGGGTAAGCTTTATTTGTTTTTGAGCTTGGGTTTCTGTAAACATCAAACTGTGCCATTAGAAGTTCCTGTACTCATCACCTATACAGCCGTTTTCAGCAATAAACTCGTTGTACGCAGCGATGGCAGCTTTGTTTTCTTTTTTCCATCTTTCTTCTTCAACGCTTTTTAACTTGTCTTTAAGTGCCTGTTCTAACGTTGCAGATAGGTTAACTTTTAAGTCACGAGCTTTTTGCAATAAGTCGCTATTTAAGCTTAAGTTAGTCGCTTTTTTTGGGGCATGGACGTCATATAAATCTTGCATGTTATCACTCCAAATAGTCTTATATATTTAGTATACGCATGCGGATGCGCATTGTAAAAATGCCTTCTACTTAACGAGGCAGAAATCTTTGTGCAGAAATATACATTTTGTGTCCGTCTTGCTATCTACTAACCGGTAGAGCTAACCAAGTAAGCGCATTGCACTTTGTCGACCTTGCACACGTTGCTGATGTTGATTCTGCGCGTATTGCTCTAAATGAGTCACCTTGCCGGCGGCGTGCTTAAAGCAGGTTTCAAACTGCGTGGTTAAAGTTATCCAATGTTCGTGTTCAATATTGAGACGCTCTAGAATAGGGGGGAGGTTATTCTGAACCTTGCCGCGTTTATTTGGATGAATATATCGGCTGGTTATATCTACAAGCTGTAAGTAGTCTGGAAGAGTAAAAGGTAAACCGTGTGGCATCTCTTGCCTTGGATTGCCTGCAAAAGGCATAAGTCTTTTCGGTGTTTTGCCTACCTTGGCTGCGTTAATACGGTATTGAATGCTGGTATGGTCCGATATTTCAGGCGTTTTGGCCATCTTTGCTCGTACTGGGTTTAAATCAACATAAGCCATACAGGCGGCAAGGGCTGACTCATCCAGTAGCGCTTGCGATTTAAACCGTCCTTCCCAAAAATGCCCTGTGCAGTTGTCTTCTTTATTTGCGGCCCTAGCAATATATTCATTCAGTGCACGCATAAACCAGCTGATATCAAATAGCCTTTTACGCCATACTTCAGCCGTTATCTCCACCGTCTTAATTTGGGTTTCATGTAATTCTTTACGTGAATCTGCTGACATGTAGCGCTTCGAGAGTAATGTGCCCTTGTACAGTTTGTGCCAACGTTGAATCACGTCCTCTGTACTTAGTGCGTCTGCTTTCTCTTTGTTTACGTGTAATACCAAGTGCGTATGGTTACTCATTACTGCATAAGCACATACATCAATGGCGAACACCTCACTTAGAACATGAATACGGTCTTCTACCCATTGGCGACGATGTTCAAAACTTCTATCGTTTTCCTCGCCACATAAAAAGGCACGACGTACACAGCGGGAAATACAGTGATAATAGGGCGTATCCGATAAACTAATTTGCGACTTTCGGGCTTTAGGTATTGCAACTGTCTTACTCTGATTAACTCGTTTAGCAGTTTGAATGGGGAGTTAGATTTAAGAAAGTGTACGAGGGGACAGTTTTGATTTTTCTAGTTATGCCTGTCATGTTAAGTTTTCTAGATAGCAACTCAGATGATTTTTCTAGTTATGCCTAGCCCCAAACAAGACAGTCATGTCTGCATTTTATGTCTGCATTTTCACCTCGCGGTTACCATACAGCCATGGAAATAATATTTGGCAATATTTATCACCGCTAAGAGCATGTCTTTTCAAAGCTGGTTTTTCGTTGTTTAACGGCTTTCAATAGTTTAAGGTAATTACGAGATTAAGGAACAAGTCCCCAGTATTACTAAAAAAATTATTATCTGGGTGACCTATAAACTAACAGTTTTACAAGGAAAAGTTATGCGAAACAAAATATTTGGTGCTATAGGCGCGTTATGGGGTGGTGCTGTTTTTTTTAATGGAATTTTAAGTCAACCACAGCAAGGGGCCTCGGCGTACCAGGCTGGCCAAACCGGTGCATTGATATTTGGTGGACTAATGCTTGTTGTAGGGCTCTACTACTTTTTTAAAAAACCAAAACAAAAAGCGCTAGATGCAGAAACGGAATAAAATTCAAACATTTCGTTAGACCCCTCCCAGAAAAGTTGAGTTAATGATGGGAGGGGCATCCTCATCACCTCAGCAATGCTTGACAAAAGAATGCTTTCACGCCAATTGGTTTTAATCTTTAAATAGCTAAAGGTACCTCTTTCTCCGGTTATCATCTCAGACTATTTTCAATCTTTTAAGTTGTACGAAGCTTAGATGATATGAGGGAATTGAAACAATTAATATGAAATACGTTGTTATTACTGCACTCTTTCTTTTTTCTACCCCTGTGTTTTCTCAAGTTTACAAATGTAAATCACAGAGTGGCGCTCTCAGCTTTTCTGACAAACCTTGTCAGAATGGGGAGGTTCAAAGAAAGTTGTACGAAAAAATAAAAAACACAAACTGGATAGAGAATGTTAAGGCACAAAAAGCATCTACAATTTCTATAACAGAAGTGGCCGAAATCGAAGGGGAAACCATTATCAAATATGCCTTCGAATCGCAGAGAGATAGTAACGATTTCGTTAGGCTTGTTAGTACATTAAGTAAAATGAATGTAGAGCTTTTTAAATTCGGCCAACTAAAAAATAGTGAAGCTGGCAATGCGGAAGTTAGAGTAACAAACAAGCCAAATAAACTATTCGACAACCTTTAACCCTACTTGTGCTCAAAGACGCTTATTTTAAATTAAAGCAACAATATCGATTAAACAAACGATTAAACAAGACAGGCATCTTAGTGATGCATCGTTTATTTTAGTCTCGCTAGGTATGATGTACTTTTTGGAAACCTTGTATGCTTAACATCATACAACTAATCAGACATGGAAAGTGATATGTGGTTTAAAGACGTAGAATTAGAATCTGAAAATATAACGCTTACTCCCTTAACAATGGCACATGCTGACGCTTTAGTGAATGCAGCGATGGACGGTGAATTGTGGAAGCTATGGTTCACATCAGTACCTAACGCTGAAACTATTAGTGATTATATTGCGACAGCACTAGAGCAGAAAAGCAAAGGGCTATCGTTACCCTTTGTCGTGATACAAAAAGCGAGTGGGAAGGTTATTGGCTCAACGCGCTTTTGTAATGCTGACCTTATTAATCAGTAAGCAAAAATAGACAGGCATGTTTGCGAGGGAACGTACGGGCGGGTTAGTTTGCCCTTTAGAGCATTAATTAATGCATCGCTTGTTATTGTCTCGCTAGGTGTAACGTACTTCCTGGAATCATTGTATGCTTAGCAACATACAGTCAGAAATACATGGAAAGTGAAATGTGGTTTGAAGATATTGAGTTAGAGTCTGAGAATATAAAGCTCACTCCGTTAACGATGGAACATGCAGACGCTTTAGTGAACGCAGCAAGCGACGGTGAATTGTGGAAACTATGGTTCACCTCTGTACCAAACGCTGAAATCATAGATGACTATATTACGACAGCATTAGAGCAGAAAGCTAAAGGGCTATCGTTACCGTTCGTGGTTATAGACAAAGCGAGTGAAGAGGTTATCGGCTCAACACGCTTTTGTAATGCTGACCTTTTAAATCAAAGGGTGGAAATTGGTTACACCTGGTACAGCAAAAGCTATCAGAAAACATCATGCAATACCGAATGTAAGCTACTTCTTCTTACCCACGCTTTTGAAAGTCTCGGAGCAATCGCTGTAGAGTTCAGAACAAGCTGGCATAACCAAGTTTCACGTAATGCTATTGCGCGTTTAGGTGCTAAACAGGATGGTGTGCTAAGGAATCATCAAAAAATGCCAAATGGTGGTTATAGAGATACGGTTGTGTTTTCAATTATTAATACAGAGTGGCTAGCTGTTAAAGAGAACTTAACTTTTAAGCTCTCAATGCGTTGCTAGCACAACATGCAATATTAAATAGGCAATTAGGGTTACATTTTTATAAAGTAAGCAATCACGCCTCTAATGTTAAAACGTTAAATAACAATAAAAAGCAGGAGAGAACATGCACCCAAATAGACATGCTATAGCTTTCGGAAGTCTAGTATTTTTGGTGGTATCAGTTGTATTAATTATTGCTGCATTATTTTGGGGTTGGCCAAAATACAAAGTATATAAAAAAGAGATGGACGGTATTGCCGCACTAAAAGAAGCAGAGTGGAGCAAACAAATACTGATTGAAGAAGCCAAAGCTAGAGAGCAAGCAGCCCTGATGCAGGCGAAAGCGAGAGTAACATTGGCTCAAGCAGAGGGTGAAGCGAAAATTGTACAGGCTAAAGCTGAGGGACAAGCGGATATCGAGCGTGCAAAAGCTGCTGCTGAGGCTAATAGAATCATCGGTGAATCTCTTAAGGGAAATGAAGAATACCTTCGTTACGTATGGATTAAGGGGCTTCAAGATGGAAAGGGTGAACGCATCTATATTCCAACCGAAGCTGGCCTTCCAATACTTGAAGCGGGTAAAGCAGGGAATTAATCGTTGGCAGTAGCTAAAAAATGTAATTCTGCCGTTTGAAATTGGTGTGGGGCCGCTAGAGCTCTTGGCTGTTCGCAGTTGGCTTATAAATTATAGAACAAACAGCAAGGATGAAGTCATGAGCAGACACAATTTTTCAAGTTATACCATTGAAGAATTATTAGACTGTAAGCAAAATATTGATGACTAAATAAGACAGTCACTTTTATGTGTTTTTGTATTTTTAGTGGTGTTCATGTCCGTTAGCGATAATGCCTGGGTAATTATTTGGATAGTTCCGATTCAGCTTTATTTTGACTATCATTATGCTGCCTTGAAATCCTTGGGCGATACGAGTACTTTGGATGAACGGTAAGAATGCCTGTACTGCTATAGCTATTTGTTTAAACCTACACTTACGGTACTTCTGACAGGTATACTTTAAGCGTTCTAAGTAATACATTTAATTTGTAAATTGAATGAGAAAAAAGGAATGTACATGCCAATTAAGAAATGGATTTTTCAGTACAGTATTGCTTTTCCCATATTGTCTGCTTTGTTTTCTAGCGTTCAATATATTAAAGGTCAAACAGTTTCTTACTCTGTAACATTTGGACTAACCTGGGCCGTTATTTCCATAGCCATATTTGCCACTCGTCGTGCATACAATTTTAAAAAGAACATCGACTGCCAGTTGTGTAACGACTTAAACGGAAAAGACGCGCAGCGAAAAAAGAGCTTCTTGTTGTGAAAGGGTGATTCACGATATAAGCGTTAAAAAAGCGCATGCTTTTCGTCGAATTTTTACTCTGCAAGATTAAAAGGATTTAGGTTTATATATGAACAGTAGAATCGCTTTGTTAGCGTTTAACACTCTAGGTGGTGCCATACTTTCATTAACTGCTTTCATAGCCGGTGGCGGGGCCACGTCATCTCTTAATTTATTATATTGGGGCATATTGCCCGGTTTGCCTTTTATAGTACTTGCTGTTTTAGGGGCCTTTAACAATAAACTGAGCCAGCGAAGCCTTCTCTTTATGACTTTAGCTGCATTGTTAGTGACATCTGCTAGTTACGGGCAGGTTTTTGTGTTTGTTGGTGGTGGCGCGAATATTGGTGCTGGCCTTATGATTTTATACAGCCCAATTGCTTATATAGCCGCTATATCAATTGGATGGGCAATCGGCGAACTTTTTCATTTTAATCATGGTAAGTAGTGAATCTTGCGATCGTTCATTTGGAATTTGAAAGCAATGTGGTAAGTACCTTTTAAGGAAAAGCAATGGAGCCCATTAACAAGTTCTGCCCTCGATCTGGCAAACCAGTAAAACCTGATTCGCTAACCGAATATCGTGGCTATACGGTAGGCTTTTGTAATCCTGGGTGTAGCAGCGATTTTGCTAAAAACTTCCAAGCAAGCCCGAACGATACTCAGTATTTTGATGTGCTAATAAAAGAAAAGTTTGGGAAATAAACACTTGCTAACTTACTTCTAACAAGTGCTAAAGGGCTTTAAGAAGGGACAAAGATTTGACTAAAATTTTAATATTTGGAAATTCCGGTTCTGGCAAATCTACGCTAGCGCGCCGTTTGTGTGAAACTCAAGGTTTAGCGCATTTAGATCTCGATACCCTTGCATGGAAACCCACTAGCCCGCCAGAAAGAAAACCGGTTAAAGAGTCGGATCAAGAGATACAGGCTTTTACCGCTTCTAATGAGACTTGGGTAATTGAAGGGTGTTACACAGACCTGCTTAAGCTTGTAGAGGGGCAGTCTTCAGAAATTATATTTATGAACTTACCCATTGAGTTGTGTATTGCTAACGCGAAAGCACGACCTTGGGAGCCCCATAAATACGATACCAAACAAGCGCAAGATAATAATTTACCTATGCTGATAGACTGGATTGCCCAATATACAAAAAGAGACGATACGTTTTCTTATACTGCACACCAGCAGTTTTATGAAAACTATAGTGGTCATAAAAAAATGGTTACTAAAAATGAAAAAAGCTGGTATTTCGGTTTAGCTAGCATTTAAGAACAAGTACAGCTTTTGCTTAAATTTCTTTATTAATAATATCCACAATTCTTCGCACAAAAAACATTGCCAAAGGAAGGCCAGCATGAAAACTATTTTGTTCGTTTTATTTTTATTACCTTCTTCTTTTTGCTTTTCTGATGAGTTACCCAGTGAATTTAAAAATGATTTGATCTACCTAACACCAAAGCTTACTGATGGTACAACTATTACTTTTTTTACGGATACAGGTGGCGGGTGGAATGCGATTTCTAAAGAACTGAGTGATAAATACCATTGGCATACACAGACAAAAGAAGCCGAAGATGGGCCTATCGAGGTTACTTCTATGCCTCAGTTTGATAAATCTGTTTCTATACCAGGTGCAGGTCTTAATAATTGGTGGAAAGGCAAGTTACAAGTTGTGCCAAAAGGGGATATTAGCCGGAATGGAATGAGCGACGGGACCTTAGGTGGGCGCTGGCATGCTGAAAAGATTATTGAATTCGATTACCCCAATAAGAGCATATCTGTTTTAAATGAAGCACCTCTATCAGACACATTAATAACCGTACCATTAGGGTTTCAGAAAAATGAAGAAGGGCAATACACGTTAGCATTCGCTAGTATTGATATTTCAGTGGATGGAAAATTAATTCCCATGCTTCTAGATACAGGTGCGTCAGCATGGCCTTCAAGTGAAGCAGCAACTGTCGCAGGTTTACCAGAAGTACAAAGTGGAACGTCCTTTATAGCTGCTTCTATATTTGATGAATGGACGAAAGCTCACTCCGATTGGTTAGTGATTGAAAACGGATGCCGAGTTTCAAACCAAGATATGATTCGCGTTCCGGCTATAACCGTTGGTAAATCGACGATAGGGCCTGTATGGTTCACGCGCAGACCCGACCCTAATTTTCATCAATTTATGTCTTCTATGATGGACAGGCGAATTGATGGGGCACTAGGTGGGTCTGCACTGAAGTATTTGCGCATTGTTGTCGACTATCCTAACGAGCAAGCATATATTCATAGTGCCATTTGAAAGCAAATTTAGCTTTGCCATCTCAAGACGGCTGTAAATAGGCTCCAAAAAAGCACAGACGACGAAAGTTTTCGTTTAAGACGAAACGTGGTACTTTCAAACAAAAAGCGATACACAAATTAAAAGGATATCTATGAAAAGTTGGACTTCTCTTCTCTTAATTGGCGTTCTAGTTGCTGGTTGTGCTTCTACAAGTAAGAAATCAGCGGATCTTGGTAAAGGCTTATTGATTATGTCTACGGATACCAGCTATATCGTTGCTGGTACACAGATTGACAAAGACAACGGCGCGGCATTGATGTCCGCCCTTGATAATACCGGGCATAAAAAGCTAATAGTGATTGAAAAAGATATAGAGCATCTTTTAACGCTGCGAGAACAGTTCAAAACAAAGGGGTATTCACTTTTCTACATAGACAGCGAACGCCGAGTTAAAGCCGTTTCTTTATAGGCGAAGTTTATAATACCTATATCACGTAGCAGTTATGAGCACACTTCTCACTCCCTTTTCACACTATTCAGCCTAAAATCAGCGCAAACCTAAGCAATCAATTCGAGTGGCCAATATTTTTTTACATTGCCAGTGTATTGCTTATCGCAATGGATGAGCCAATAGACAGTGTGCAAATCTACTTGGCTTGGGTATTTGTAATTGGCAGAGTGTTGCACAGCATTGTTCAAATATTTACCGACAATATTAGATTGCGTGGTATGGTGTTTATCATCAATTTTGTCGCTGTGTTGGCTATGTGGGCCTTGATTTTTATTGGTGAAATTGGCATGTAGTCTCGCCGTTAGACGAACCAGAATACCAAGTAAAGGGCGTCGTTAGCGACAAAATTAAAAGACAGCGACTGTTTAATAAAAGCACCGTTTAGTAAAAGCACTATTTAGTAAAACCAACAAAGAGCATTAATGTTATGGAAGACGTTTTAGAACCGCTGGGCCGCTTTGTACTTCGAATACTCAAGTGGATAGTCGTAGACGCTATCATTAACTTCGTGATAACTGGTACAGGCCATGTGGTGCTTAAGCTTCTAACCTTTGGCAAATATCCGCGAGCGGGTAGAGACGAAGGAAGAACTTTCGCTGTTGGTTTTGTTAGCTTAGCCGTTGGTTTGGTCTGCCTTGCGCTGATTGCTTAATTTTACAAAAGGGTATAACAATGAACATGGAAAAGTGGGCAAAAACGCGAGAGAAAGGCAAACAGCGCTTTGTTTTAGTAAACGGTGTTTTAGGGTGGGGCGTACCTACTGCCATCCTCTGGGCCTTACTAATGGAATTTCTTGACCCATTAGAAAATGTTTGGGTGCGCCCAATCATCGCTTTGATCATTTTTCCCATTGCAGGTATCGCTTTTGGCCACTTAACGTGGAACAAGTCTGAGAAAACTTACGAAAAACACGCAACTAATACTCTGTAATTTCTCCAGGCTGGTTTTTTACCTGTAACCCAGTAAAGTAAAAGTTCTAATTTCTACAAGCTAAATCAGAGAAGTACATGGAAGTATCGAAAGCAAGTATTCAAAAAGCAGTAGCGAAAAATATTATCTCTGAACAGCAGGGCGTTGAGCTCTACAGCTTTTTTCAGGCAGAAAGCCAGCATACTCCTGCTTTCACTTTTACCCATATTCTCTATTACCTGGGCGGCCTTATCGCTATTGGCGCCATGACTTTGTTTATGAATTTAGGGTGGGAACAGTTTGGGGGCCTGGGGATAATCTTCATATCATTGCTCTACGCTGGTGTAGGGATAAAGCTTACTAACTCTTTAGCAAATAAAAACCTTATTATTCCTGCCGGTATTTGCGCAACCTTTGTAGTGTGTTTAACACCGCTTGCTATCTACGGTTTTCAACAGTGGCTTGGCCTTTGGCCCGAGAACGATGCAGTCTATCGTCAGTTTCATACACGCGTTAAATGGCTGTGGTTATACATGGAACTAGGCACTTTAGTGACTGGCTTAATCATAGCTTGGCGGTACAAGTATCCGTTTTTGATAATGCCTATTGCAGTAACACTGTGGTACACCAGTATGGATGCTGTCATGCTTTTCATCGACCAAGGCGATATATGGAACTCTCATACGTGGGAATTTCGCGCACAAGTATCCATGTACTTCGGCATACTTATGACCCTATTGGCTTTTTGGGTTGACTTACGGTCAAGGCACTCTGCCGACTACGCATTTTGGTTATATTTATTCGGTATTATTGCGTTTTGGGGCGGGCTTACTAGCCAAAACTCAGACAGCGAACTTTCAAAGTTTTTCTATTTTTGTATAAACCTAGTCATGGTAGGGCTAGGCGCATTATTGGTTCGAAAAGTATTTGTGATATTTGGTGCGTTAGGTAGCTGTTTCTATTTAGGGCACTTGGCCTCGAATGTGTTTAGAGACAGTTGGCTTTTTCCTGTTGCTTTAACGGCTATTGGTTTAGGCGTGGTGTATGTAGGAATATTGTGGCAAAAACATGAAGTTAAGATTACGCGCAAAGCCCGTAATGCTTTGCCAAAGCCGCTTCAGGCACTTTTAGATAGTAAGCTTTAAATAAAGACTGTCTGATGATTAAGCTCCATATGGTTTCAAAAAGTACAAATTTAAGATGTACGTATTAAAATTTATCGTACAAACTCTGTGATCTATTTAATCAGATTTCACAAATAAATGTTAAAATTAGCCAACAAAATAACGATTAGGGAATGACATGGACTTTCTTTTTAATGTACTGATTTGGGTCGGCGTGGTTATTTTTGCCATTTTTATTATCGGCTTTATGGCAGCAGCTAAGTTAAACAAAAGCCAAGATGGTAATAAGAAGTAGACTACCACAAAGTTGCTTTTTATGAAGGTAGGCTAAGTCATCAAAAAACTACACTTCTTGTAAACTATTTAGGTTTCCTTGCATCATTCGTGCTGCTGATTACTTCTAAAACTCTACATTTGTTATCTATGATGCGTCATGCAGAGAAGCTTTACATGTAACGATAGCTCAATTACATACGCTAACCATGTTTTTTGTGCACCCACCCATAGAGGGGATATTAATGCTCAGAAACTTCGTTAAAAAATCAACGATACGTCGCTAAATTTGTTAATATGTCAAAAAAATGATGGCTATTGTCATCATATCATTGCATCACTCGTTTGTTTCTGGCTAACTATCGCCATTTTTATCTACGGTATTAATTATGTTATTCAAAAAGAAAGCGGTCAGCGCTTTATGTTCTTTAATTATCAGTTTTACAAGCTTTCAAACTTTCGCAAACGCGCCATATGAGTTAATGGGAGTGACTACTGAAACTGGAGAAAAGCAGTCTTATGTAGCAGTGAAAAACGATGTTACCTTGCCTGTAACCGTTATTAACGGAACGAAAGAGGGGCCCGTTTTATTACTTACCGCTGGAGTTCACGGCGACGAGTATCCGTCAATGTTCGCTTTGCAGCAACTGAAGAAATTGATAAAACCGAATGAGCTAAGCGGTGTGTTGGTACTAGTACACTTGGCGAACGTAGAAGGATTTCATGCTCGTCTCATCGCACTAAATCCTAAGGATTATAAAAACCTTAATCGTGTGTTCCCTGGAAGCGAAAACGGTACGCACACTGAACAAATAGCAAACATTCTTACAAATGAATTCATAGGTAAAGCCGACTACCTGATTGATATGCACTCGGGTAGTAATAACGAAACTCTTCTTAATCATGTGTATGCCCCATTCGTTGGCGACGAAGAACTTGATTCACGCACTTTAGCGCTCGCCAAAGCAACAGGCATGCGCCATGTTGTTCTCTATGGAGATCGTCCGCGCGATCCAGAAAATGCTATTTCTTATCCTAATGCAGCAATGACGCGAGGTAAGCCTGGCTTAACCACTGAAATTGGTCATCGAGGTTTATCAAACGAAGAGTTTGTTTTAGAGGCAATCGACGTTGCTAAGAATTCTATGCGATTTTTAGAAATGCTGCGTGGAACGCCAAAAGAAAATAAAAAGCCAAGTGTTTATGAATCAGTAACACCAACTCCTGTGACTAAGGACGGTTTCTTTATTGCAAGCGTAAAGGTGGGTAATTTTATTGCTGAAGGTCAAAAGGTAGGTACTGTTACCGATTATTTCGGCAATGTAATCGAAGAAGTATTCGCAGCGGTATCTGGGCGCATAATGATAGTAAATAAAACGCCACCGGTGAGAGCAGGAGAGTCAGTGGTAAGTATTGGGGTTATTGCGAAAAAAGATAAGCGTAAAAAAAGATAAAAGCTCAACTTTCCAAGCTTTAGGGTGAATAAAAACGTTTAATATTTTCACCCTTTTTCTTAAGTTCCCCCGTTTAGTGATAAAAGGGGGAACATTATGCAAACAACAATTCTACCAAACGCTAAATCTCAGCGTTTAGTACAAAAGACAATATTTCCATTCGCTAAAGCGCCTTTCCACAAACGCGCAACTAACGTAGCCACTATTACTCTTGCTGGTGGAGTAGTAACGGCTGGGCTTTTCGTCTTAATGGCAGAGCTTATTAAGCAAGATAAGGTAAACATAAGCGAGACACCGACTGTGTTTTTTGAACCTATCATCTACCAGCCTGAAGATGAACGGACTATTACTAAAAAGCCTATTGCGCCAATTGAGCAGGTAATTAAAACGCCGCCGCAAAAAGTCGTCGAGATTGACCCCGAGCCAAATGACGGCCCGGGTAATTTCGAAATAAACACTCAGGTTCCTAATACTGCATTGAATTTATCGATAAATTTAAATAGTGCTCAAGGTGATATGCAGGCTACGCCTCAATTTAGGGTCGATCCTACTTATCCGCCAGAAGCGAGTCGTGACGGTATTGAAGGTTGGGTAAAGCTCGGGTTTACGGTAAGTGCTAGCGGCGCTGTATCTGATATAAAAATATTAGATTCTGAGCCCAAGCGTGTGTTTGATAGAGCAGCACGCCGCGCGCTTAAAAAATGGAAGTACAAGCCAAAGCTGGACGGCGGTAAACCTGTTAGTCAACCAGGTATGGTTGTAGTATTAGATTTCAAACTAGAACAATAAGGACAGCCTATGAGTATAGGCGCAAGCTTGCAAAGCCTGTTTCAAGGTAAGCGTGAAAAATCGCTGGGAATGAGTGAAAGGCTAATGCTGCAATACAGCGCAAAAGGTGATGAAGCATCGTTAGCCGCACTTTTTGATTTACACAGCACTAAGCTATTTTATTTCCTTAAGGTATTAAGCGATAGCACCATAGCTGAAGATATAAGCCAGCGTACATGGATTAAAGTTATTGAGCACCGCCATTTATTTAAAAGTGGCGACAATTTCCAAGCTTGGCTGTTTACCATTGGCAGGCGAGCACTTATTGATGAGTTTCGTAAAAACGCCAAGCTTGAATATAGTAACGAAGCTGTAGAGGAATTTACTGTTTCTGAGCTAGTTAAGCACGCGCACTCTTCGGTAGAAGAAGATGTGGCTAAAGGGTTAGAAAAAGACGTGTTTAAAGCTTGTTTAGCGCAACTGCCATACAAACAGAAAGAGGCGCTCTCACTGCAGTTAGAGGGTTTCAGTTTATCGCAAATAGCTGATACGTGCGGCGCTGAAAAAGAAACGGTGAAAACACGAATTCGATATGCAAAAGACAGTCTTAAAATTATGCTGGAGAAATTGTAATCATGTCTATCTCAGATAAAGAGCTACAAGAAGCCTTCAGACGCAGCCAGCTGGTCCAAAAGCAAAATGATTCAACAGCTCAAGAAGCAAATGCCCGGGTACGCGCCAACGTGCTTGCGCACAACAAGGTTAATTCAAACGGAAGTGACACAGAGCGTATGTTCTCTGCATTGGCTTCGCACCTTCGCGCCTATTTCGCGTCATCAACCCTTCGATTTACTGCCGTGGCTTTTGCTATTGTCGCCATGCTCGGTGTGTACAACATCGGAACATTTCAAAGTCGTCACTCGCAAGGTATGCAAACCGCTGCACACAGTGTAGACATTGTTCATTATCACGGTTTTGAAGGTGAAGATAAATTGCTGGTTAATAGCAGTAATGAAGACTATCAAGCGCGTTTCAATGCTTACACTCAGCAATATGTTGAGCGTAGTTTAGTAGCAAAAGCAGTAACCCAGCAGCCTGCCACCTTGAAATCACAAAATGGGTATTGGCTATTAGTAAATTGTGAGAATCAGCGAGTTATTGTTTCTGAGAGCCTTATTGCATCGTTAGATATTAATGGCCGTATAGAAGGGGATATTAACGTGGGTACCCAAGTTGCGCTAGCATTCGATAGTCAAGGAAGGATACTGTCTATCAAACAGCCTACTAAGCCGTTGATGTGCTGATATATAAATCGTGCTATTGGCTAATAGAAACGCAAAAACGAGGCTGGTAGATGTGAACATTGCCTAAGCCTCGTTTGTTACAAGGTATGGTTGTTAAACTTACTTGTCTAAATCGTGCGCCCTAAAGGCATTGGGGAGTAAATCACCAATAGTAGTCTCGAATGTCTCGCCACTTTGACTTATCATAGTGACAGGGGTTTCATCTGGGGCAAATTCAGCAATTTTTTGTCTACATCCGCCGCATGGAAAGCAAAACTCATCATTCGGGCTTGCAATTACAATATGTGAAATGCGGTTTTGCCCATTTGTAACCATATTTCCAATGGCCGTGGCCTCGGCACATTGGCCTAATGGAAAAGCAGCACTTTCTACGTTACAACCGGAGAAGGTTTCGCCACTTGGTGTAAGCACTGCAGCACCAACTTTAAAATTGGAATAGGGTGAATGAGAATTTTTCTGTGCGTTAAAAGCAAGTTGTGATAGTTGTTCTAAATTATTTTTCTTCATAGCTACCTGTGTTAACCACCCAATACACTTTACTTTTATCATCAAATGCGAGAAGGTTGGCGGCATTAGCGCCGCAACAAGCGTATAATTAATACTCAGGCGGTTTTTTCTTTTTTTATAGAATGCTTTTTTACCATGTGCAGAAACGTTAGTCTCATCTTTTTTTCTCTATTCGCTGCTATTTTAACCGGTTGTGCGCAAACACCGTCTGTTTCGGAAAGACCACAGATGGGGAATCTACTTTTAGCTGAGCCTGCTCCTGTCAATCCTCGGTCTGAGATGGCAATTGCACGCTATAATCAGGTACTAACTAGCCCGGCGCTTTCAGATGAAGACAAAGCCGAACTGCATTTTCAACGAGGCATGCTTTACGACAGTGTAGGTCTTGCAGGCCTAGCTCAATTTGATTACACACAAGCTATTAACTTAAAGCCAGATCTGGCAGAGGCCTATAACTCTATGGGCATTCACTATATCCAGCAGAGTGACTTTATTCAGGCTTACGACGCTTTTGACTCTACATTGGAAATTAATCCGGAGTATGATTTCGCGTTCTTAAACCGCGGTATTGCGCTTTATTATGGCGGCAGAGCAGAGCTTGCCACTGATGATTTAAATCGCTTTTTTAAGAAAGACGACAGCGATCCGTTTCGCGCGCTGTGGGCTTACTTTGCACATCACGATGTATCAGAACTTGAAGGGCAAACTTACTTAGCGTCTATCCGACCTACGCTCGACAATGCCCATTGGGCAACTACGCTTGTGGATTTATTCCTAGGTACTGTCGGTGAAAACGATGTGCTTAACTCATTGCTAGATGGTGTTAAAAGCCAAAAAGCGTTAACCGATCGACTATGTGAAGCGTATTTTTACTTAGGTAAGTTTCATTCTCTACAGGGAAATAGCGGCATTGCATCGAATTACTTCAAGCTTGCACTTAGCACAAACGTGTTCGATTACGTAGAACATCGTTACGCGAGAATGGAACTTAATCGTTTGCGTGATAAAGCTAGCAACGTTGTAGCTAGCGAAGAGTAAGCGCAAACCATTATGCGAGGCTTATTTTTAGCAGTCTTCGCACTGCTTATCGTTGCGGGCGATAGCGGGCGCTATGCCCCTCAACTTATCTCTAACGCAATCAGCGTGTTATTACCATCACATCACAATAAAGATGTTGTCTTATTAGAAGTTGAGGAAACACGAACGTCTGATAGTGATCAGTCTGATAATATCGCTTCAAATAACACTGATACTACCCTTGAAAATAATACACAAAATAACGCGCTAGCGCTGCTTTGGCTCGCTGCAAAGCAAGGTAGTGACACTGCCCAAGCCTATATGCTTGAGATATTTGAAAGCGCATACAACAACGGCTTCGCCTCTACTGCTATTACTGACGAAGATACGGCGACCTATTTTTTGGAGAAGCTTGTTAATCTAGAAAATGCCGACGCTGCGTGGCTGTTGTACCAAATTTTAGGCGAAGAGGGAGCTTCAGAGCGTTTTATGCGTTTAGCGGCACTGGGCGATGTAGCTGAAGCGCAGTTAGCCTTCGCGATGTCTACCGATTCGCCAGAAAAGCGGGAAAAGTGGCTGGTACGCGCTGCATTACAAGAATATTTGCCTGCACAGGCCGCATTGGCAGATTGGTACTTACTTCAGGGACAACAGCAGTTAGCTAAACCACTGCTGGCAGCAACAGCAACACTTGATATGCAAAGTGCTTTTAAGTACGCAATGCTTTTGTGGGGCGAGGGCAAGTTTTCGCAAGCTAAGCCGCATTTTAAATTTGCGGCGCAAAAAGGGCATCAACAAGCGGAAAAAGCCCTAAATGTAATTAAGCTTTATTCTCCGCACTCAGTGGCGCAAGCAATAAAGCAATCTGGCACTTTCAGTTGGGGGGATAAAGCAAATTGCCTGCAGCGTGTTCAACCTTTCGCAACAAGCTTGGCGACCATCATACGAGCGCACGAACTTTATCAGTCATTTAACGATGATGCGCGCCTTGAAGACCTTTCTATCTGTTTAGCTCCACCTATTTGGCTTAAATCTGATGTGTTGGAGTGCAATGCCAACTATAGAAGGGCTGGCATCTTGGGGTGTAATATTTCCCCATTAGCGAATGTCGCCAAAAAACGTAAGTTTAGTCATGCAGTTGTGGTGGCCGAGCAGGGTAAAGCGAATGTTCAAAATGGTGTAATGTATCTAGATATCAGCGATGCTTATTCGGTATTCGTACATGAATTGGCCCACTTTGCTGGCTTCGCAGACGAATACCCTATCGGCAAGGGCATGGCAAATAAACTTTGTGATCAAGATGGCATCGAAGATTTCCTTCCGCCTAACGTCATTGTAGATACTGATCACTGGTATGCACCGCATAAAACGGTAGAAAATTGGCTGGCGATAGACCCTGCTACGATTATTGCTCGTGCTAAAACCTGTGCAGTGTTGGGGCTTAATAGCTACAAACCTAGCCGAAGAATTACATTTATGGAGCACCACGATAGCGGCGTGATCCCGCCTTTATATCTGGTACTTTGGCAGCAACAGCTTGAAAGGCAAAATGCGCAGCGTCCCATCTCAATGAATTTTTTCCAAGCTTTTCACAATAGCGGAAATCAAAAAGAGGCGGCCCACTGGCTAGCTGAATACGAAACTTTTACCGGCAACTAAAACCGCAGACTCGCTGGTACTAGCGCCTTAGTTTCTTTCTACCACCACCGTAAGAAATGAAAAAGGTGACTATAAAAAGAGGCCGCAATCTTACCTTTGAAAAACGGCCTCAATCAATTTAACCCATATAGACCATATAACCCCGTTGCTGCTTAGCAAAAGCGGGTTATTTCTCGCTACCCACGAAGCGTAGGCTTCAGCTCTCTTACCCACATAGATGTGGCACCACAAATTGCTACCGGCATAACAATGAAGTTCACCACTGGAATGAGCGAGAACACGTTTACCATCATGCCAAAGGTCATTGCTTTTCCTTTGTGTTCGCCCAGGTGCAAGCGCATTCGAGTGAAATCTACCTTGTGGTTATCATAAGGATAGTCGCAATACTGTATCGCCATCATCCAGGCGTTAAATAAGAACCAAAGCACTTGCCCGATAATAGGTAGAAAAAAGAACAGCAATAAAAATCCGATGGCGCGAGGTAAATACCAAATGAGCTTAGTCAGTTCGCGACCTACAGTTCTAGGAATGTCTTTTACCAACGACATAACGCCTTCATCACCCAGGTCTTGGCCCGTTAAATGACGCTCAACCTTTTCTGATAACACGCCGTTGAAAGGCGCGGCAATCCAGTTGGCTAGGGTGCCAAAAATAAGTGCGAAAATAAGCAATACGCTTATAACTGCTAAAGGCCATAAGAAGAAACTGATAGCCGTTTTTATCCAGCCTAACCATTCTGGTACAAGGTCGATAACATAGGCTATGCCCATTTCTATTTGGCCGAATAAGAAATAAAAAGCAACGGAAAACAGAACAAGGTTTATAGTCAGGGGCACAAACACGAAACGCTTTAGCCCTTTCGTTTTGATAAGCGAAAAGCCTTCAAAGAAATAATGCACACCACCTGAACTCATTCATACTCCTTCGCGTTATTTTAAACGCTTTGTTTATTAACTATTTACTCTATCCTACGCCCTTGGCGCATTCTGTGCCTAACTCACTGAAATGGTAATTGTTACAAGCTGTTAGTTTTGGTAGAGTCGAAACATAATAACAAAAGAACCTTCTGTGTGATTACATCATTTCCATATCATCCGCTAATTCAGCATCCTGCCAAGGGATATTGGGCTGAAGCTATGACAATTTCGTCAATCAACTCTGCACATCAGAGGGATGATACGTGAGGCTTAAGAAGATAAAGCTAGCGGGCTTCAAGTCCTTTGTTGAGCCTACTACTATTCCATTTCCTGGGGAAATGACTGCCATTGTTGGCCCGAACGGCTGTGGTAAATCCAATGTTATTGATGCTGTTCGCTGGGTATTAGGTGAAAGCTCAGCGAAGAACTTACGCGGCGATGCGATGACAGACGTGATCTTCAATGGTTCATCTTCACGAAAACCTGTTGGGCAGTGTAGCGTTGAACTTGTTTTCGATAATAGTGCAGGGCGGATCGCGGGCGAGTTTGCAAACTACAACGAGCTGTCTGTTAAACGATTAGTTACCCGAGATGCTACATCGACTTATTTTCTCAACGGTACCAAATGTCGCAGGCGAGACGTTACCGATCTATTTTTAGGAACGGGGTTAGGCCCACGTTCTTACGCCATTATCGAGCAAGGTATGATCTCACGGCTTATCGAATCTAAGCCACAAGAACTGCGTGTGTTTATTGAAGAAGCTGCGGGTATATCAAAGTACAAAGAGCGTCGCAGAGAAACAGAAAATCGCATAAGACACACGCAGGACAACCTTGAACGCTT
Organism: Alteromonas sp. ABD4_190; assembly: GCF_056160105.1. Taxonomy (NCBI): domain Bacteria; kingdom Pseudomonadati; phylum Pseudomonadota; class Gammaproteobacteria; order Alteromonadales; family Alteromonadaceae; genus Alteromonas; species Alteromonas sp. ABD4_190. Next base: position 205,731 of record NZ_JBSWWN010000002.1, on the reverse strand, counting down.
AAACGATGTGCGCGATGAACTTGGCAAGCAGTTAGAAAAATTACAGCGACAAGCTGCCGCAGCAACCCGCTATAAAACGTTGCGCGCTCAGGCTCGAGAGTTAAAAGGCCAGCTTGCGGCAATTAGATTTCTTAAAAATAGCGAACATATTGAAGCGTTACAAAAACAGCAGCAAACACTGCAAATAGAAGTCGACGATTTGACTGCTAGGTTACAAGGTGATGAAGCCGGGCTTGAGTCGTATAAAACTAAGCAGGTTGAAACCAAGCAAGTCATCGATGATCTGCAGCAGCAGTTATTCACCACAAGCAATGCAATTACGCGATTAGAGCAAAACGCTCTGCATGCGAAACAGCGAAAAGGGCAAATAGAGCAAGAGTTAGCGCGAATCAACGAACAGCATGAGTTGCTAAACCACTCTATTGATGAGGCACAGGAAGCACTTGCCGTATCAAACGAGGCGCTTGAAAACATTGAACCAGAGCTTGTACTGAAAGAAGCCGAGTTGGAACACGCAAAAGCGCGTTTTGAAGACGTTGAGCAGGCGCTAAGAGAATTTAACGCAAAAGCACGTGAGCAAGAGCAAACGTACAACCAGCTTCGACAAGACGTGCAACAGTGTCATAGCCAAATTCAGTCCACAATGAGTATGCAGCTTCGTACATCTCAGCGTATTAGCGAACTGCAAGACGAGCTAAAACAACTCGGTGACGAAGATTACTCAGAGCAAATTGCATTGCTAGATGAGCAAGCAAACGAGCTAGATTTTGATATTGATGAAGGTAAACAGGCGGTTCAAGCAGCTAGCGAGAATGCGCAAAAACAACATGTTGAAGTGCAAACCATTGAAGCAAAACGACGGGATGCGCTGGGTCAGCTGCAAACCGCCCAGTCAACCAAATCTGCATTAGAAGCACTTCAGCAAGACGCCTCTAGCTTCGAAGATATGCTATTAGACGGAATAGAAAAGCTTTGGCAACAATTTAGCTCAAGTCAAAAGCTTGCACCCTGTATAGAGGCTATATTACAGCACGCAAAAGATCCTGTTGTCGCAAAAAGCTACCCCTTAAAAGAGCTTCTTAAAAACAAAGAGCATCTGCCCACCGGCATAAAGGTCTACACCGAAAACGTGTTTGTAACTTCTGCAAAATCTGAATCTTTAGCTCATGCTTTATTAACTGAGCTTAGCGGTAGTCACACTTCACCGGCACGGGTTCCCGCATTTTTTGATGATATCTACCTGTGTGAAGACGATAAAGACCTGACAAGTAAGGTGGAACACTTATCTGGTGACGAGATGAAAAGCGATGGTAATGGCTTTTCTAGCGCAATTTCACCTTCAGGTTTATGGGCAAGTTCCCATTGGGTTGTTAAACCAGGTGAGGTGAACGACGGTGCTTTGCAGCGTGCTAACAAGATTAAAGCACTTACCGATGAAATTGAGGCCGCTGAAAGTCTCATTGAAGAAATTGAGCATTCCATTGAGGAAGCGAAGCAGGCTCTTAAAACAAGCGAAGCTCAAAAGCATACGGCTCAAAACGCCTTAGCTGAAAAAGAAAACCAACGAGCTCAAATCAAAAACAAGCTTTCTTTTCTTGAAATGCAGCAAGAGCAGCAGTCTAGTCGCAGTGCTAAACTTAGTGATGAATTAGCAAAACAAGAGTTAATGCTTGTTAAAGAAGAAGAGCAGTTAGCGCAACTTTCTGAAAAACTAGAACTTCAAGAAGCGCAGATTCTTGAATATGAAGTGCACATTGATGAAGTTAACACCAAGCGTGAAGAAAATGAGCGAACTACGTCAGAATTACGGGCCTCAGTCGATTCATTAACGTCGCAAAATCATGAGCTTGCGTTAAAAAAGCAGCAGCTTGAAAATCATCAAAACTTATACAGTGAACAGGTTACGCGTAACCTCAAGCAGCGTGAAGAATACATAAAAAACAAAGAAAGGTTGCAAAAAGAACTAGCGCACCTGACGTCTCCTGAAGAAATTCAGGAAGCAGAACTTCAGTCGCTGTTAGAAAACAAAGCGGAATTAGAACAGCTGAAAAGCGCTAAGCAGCGCAGCCTTGAAGATATTGAGCAATGGTTGCGAGAAGCTGAAAAAGGGCATCAGGCTCTAGGTAAAGACATTCAAACCCGACAGACAAACATTGATAAACTAAACATTGATATTGAAGGGTATCGTGTACGCGCAAACACGATCCTAGAGCAGCTTGACGAAACACAGCAGTCACTGAAAAACATTCTAGAAACCTTACCCGAAGACGCCGAAGAGAAACGCTGGCAAGATGACCTTGAAAAAACGCAGGCTAATTTGCAGCGTTTAGGGGCAGTGAACTTAGCTGCGGTTGAAGAATTTGAAACCCAGTCAGAAAGAAAATCTCATTTAGATACACAGCACAACGACCTTACTGAAGCCTTGGAAACGCTACAATCAGCCATTCGGAAAATTGATAAAGAAACCCGCACGCGTTTTTCAAATACTTTTGAGCAGGTTAACGAAGACCTTAAAATGTTATTTCCTAAAGTCTTCGGCGGTGGGTCAGCATACCTTGCACTTACCGATGATGACTTATTGGAGACTGGGGTGACGATAATGGCTCGCCCCCCTGGTAAGAAAAATAGTACGATTCACCTCTTAAGCGGTGGAGAAAAAGCATTAACCGCTTTATCATTGGTGTTTGCTATTTTTAGATTAAATCCAGCACCATTTTGTTTGCTGGATGAAGTAGATGCACCATTGGATGATGCAAATGTAGGGCGCTTTTGTAACTTAGTGTCAGAAATGTCACAAACAGTGCAGTTTATTTATATCACCCACAATAAAATAGCGATGGAAATGGCTAGTCACTTAACTGGTGTTACTATGGCGGAACCTGGAGTTTCACGTATGGTAGCTGTTGATGTTGATGAAGCCGTAGCCTTCGCAGAAGCATAACAAAGGGCGAAAGAAATTAAATGGAAGATCAATTACGTCTATTTTTACTCCTTGGAGGCACGGTTTTTATTCTTGCAGTGCTTGCCCACGGTATTTGGAAAATTCGTAAAAACGGAAAGCCTTCGGAAAAAGAGCGCTTAGAGCCCCGACAGTGGCAAGACGACGATAGCGAAATAGAAGCTGGAGCACAGGAAAGCTTTGATGAACTCGGCATTGGTGCGGTTCGAGTGGTTAGCAATTCGCAAAGCTCGCATAATAGAGCAGATGAGAACAGCGCAGCTTCGAGCCCATCGTTTGATGACACCTTGAATAACCCAGGTGACGACAGCGAGCCTCCAAAGTTCGATGATGATGAAAGCAATCGCTCTTTTCAATCTACTCCATCCAGTGATGTTCATAGCAACAAGGATGCCGCTGGCGAAGAGCACAATGACGCCAGCAGTAAAGATAATTCGTCGATATCGCCAGCCGTAAAAGTGGGTGGAACAGAAGGCGAAAAAAGGAGCGATAAAGAAGACGCTCAAGAAGCGCCCAAGCTGTATGGTTCAGTGGTAACAAATCCCAAGCCTCACATGAAAGGGCAGGCTCGCTCGATTGATACTGCAACAAATAAAAGCGATGACAAGGTTGCAGCTTTCCCTGAGCCTCCAGGTTTCTTGCTTCGAGAGGGTGACGATGAAGCTCACTCAGAGTCACAAGCTCAACGAGAAGACAGTGCGCAAAACGCGTCTTATACAGCGTCATCAAACGCAAATAACGCAAATAACGCGAATAGCGCAAATAACGGGTACTCTGACAATCAAACTAAGGCACAACCTGAACAGGCTCCTGCAGCACCCATTCGTCCTGCGCAAAAGTTTTATGTGGACCCTACGCTTGAAGAAGAACCAGCAACAGTTCAAGCGCCAACTAAAAACGAGCGAGAAGTGGCTGACTTTAGTTTAGACGCGCAAGGGGAGGTATCTTCTTCACGGGGTACCCAGGAAGAAAATGAACAGCCGCGACGTTTTGCACGTAGTAAGCGAAACAAAGCACCGGTTAAAAAGCGTGAAGAGCCTAATTTTGGTGATGACCAAATGCGTATAGACTTCGACACCAGTGAGCAAGGTAACACTGATTTTGGTGAAGAGAGCTTTAGTGCAAATGATACACACAGCGACGGTGCGAGCAGCACTTCTGAGCCGGTGAAATCATCTAATGTTGAACCTGAAGTATTGGTGTTGAACGTTAGAACGCCAGAAGGTGAGCCAATTTCTGGTGCTGCGCTTTTACCTATGCTGCTTACACTAGGGTTTAAGTTTGGCGACCAAGATATCTTCCACCGTCATGTAAACTCCAACGGCAAGGGGCCAGTATTATTTAGCCTTGCTAATATGTTTAAGCCTGGTGTTTTTGATATTGATAACCTGGAAAATTTTGAGACCCAAGGTGTATCTTTGTTTATGATATTGCCCATTGAAGGCGACCCTCATCAAGTATTCAATATGATGCACAACGCGGCTCGTAAGTTGGCAGACGAGTTTGGTGCTCAGGTACTAGACGGGCGTCGAAGCGTGTTAACTAAACAAGGCCTACAGCAATACGTTGAAAAAATTCGTGAATTTGAACGCAAGCGTATGATTGCTCGCGGCTAACGTAAGCTATTCAACTGTCTATATCGCACGCTTTGTACGTGCTTGCGTGTTAGCGTAATAAAAAGGACTTGGCTCATACCCAGGTCCTTTTCTATTAAATAGCGCTACAGCGAGGATACAAATTATACTAGCCGACTAAAAAGACGGCGGTTCAATGCCTCATTTGAAGCAAAAGGTCGTTTAGGTTAAGTCACCTAAGCTACAAATTGTAAAACTTTTAATTATTTATACGGCGTGAAAACATCTCCATGTCAGACTCTTTAGAACAAGCAAAGCAACAAGTTGCTCAACTTCGCAACACGTTAAATGAATACAATTACCAGTACTATGTACTAGACGATCCTTCGGTTCCCGATGCGGTTTATGATAGAGATATGCAGGCGCTAATAGCGCTTGAAAAACAATTTCCTGAGTTGCATAGCCCAAATTCTCCAAGCCAAAAGGTGGGAGGCGCTGCGCTGTCTGCATTTGAGCAAGTGACTCACGATGTGCCTATGCTGTCGCTAGATAACGCCTTTGATGAAGAGTCTCTATTGGCATTTGAGAAGCGCTTAAAAGACAGGCTTAAAGATACTGCTACTTTGGATTTTAGCTGTGAGCCTAAGTTAGATGGCTTAGCCGTGAGTATTTTGTACGAAAACGGTGAATTAGTTCGCGCTGCAACGCGGGGCGATGGACAGGTAGGCGAAAACATTACTGCTAACGTGCGTACTATTTCAAATGTACCTTTAACCCTTCGTGGCGACCACTATCCAGATCGCGTCGAGGTGCGTGGTGAAGTGTTTATGCCGCGAGATGGCTTTGCAAAATTAAACGAACATCAAAAAGAAACGGGCGGTAAGGTCTTTGCCAATCCGCGCAATGCCGCAGCCGGAAGTTTGCGTCAGTTAGACTCGAAAATCACCGCTAAACGCCCGCTGATGTTTTATGCGTACTCACTAGGCGTAGTACAACCAGAAAGCTTTGAACTACCTACAACCCACAGCGCGCGCCTTGCACAATTAGGTAAATGGGGGCTGCCATTGTGCCCAGACATTGACACTGCTGAAGGCGGTAAGGGCTGTTTAAATTATTACAACCATATCCTGGAAAAGCGCGATAACTTGCCTTATGACATTGATGGCGTCGTGTTTAAAGTAGACCGTATTGAATTGCAAAATACCCTTGGGTTTGTAGCCCGCGCACCGCGTTGGGCGATTGCGCAGAAGTTTCCTGCGCAAGAGGAAGTAACTAAACTGGTGGACGTTGAGTTTCAAGTGGGCAGGACTGGGGCAATCACACCGGTAGCGCGCTTAGAGCCTGTTTTTGTAGGTGGCGTTACCGTGTCTAATGCCACACTACATAATCAGGATGAAATTTCTAGATTGGGCGTTAAAGTTGGCGACACTGTTGTTATTCGTCGTGCCGGTGATGTTATTCCTCAGGTAGTTTCTGTGGTTGAAGCAAATCGCACGGGTAGTGAAACTGACATTAGTTTCCCAAGTCAGTGCCCAGTGTGTGATTCGCAGGTTGAAAAGCTTGAAGATGAAGCAGTCGCTCGCTGTACCGGAGGGTTAATCTGTGCAGCGCAACGCAAACAGGCGCTCAAACATTTTGCCTCGCGTAAAGCGTTTGATATAGATGGCCTGGGCGATAAGCTCGTTGACCAATTAGTAGATGCTGATCTCGTGCACAGCCCCGCAGACTTCTTTACCCTGTCTTTAGGTGACGTTGTTGGTTTAGAGCGTATGGCTGAGAAGTCGGCAAGCAAGCTTTTGGCATCCCTTGAAGCATCAAAGCAAACTACCTTAGCCAAATTCCTATACGCATTGGGGATCCGTGAAGTAGGTGAAGCGACAGCGGCAAACTTAGCTGCGCATTTTGAAACCTTGGAAGCCATTCGTGAAGCATCTTTAGAAGCGTTAGTTGAAGTGCAAGATGTGGGTGAGGTGGTAGCTACCCATATATTCAACTTCTTTAACGAATCGCATAACACCGATGTGATTGACGCACTTCTAAATGAAGGAATAAATTGGCCCGCCATTGAAAAGCCTGATTCGGGTAACTTGCCTCTCGAAGGTAAAACCTGCGTGATAACCGGTACGCTAAGTGAAATGGGGCGTTCAGATGCTAAAGCGCGGCTACAGTTACTTGGTGCTAAGGTGGCGGGATCTGTGAGTAAGAACACTGACTTCCTTGTTGCAGGTGAGAAGGCAGGTTCTAAGTTAACCAAGGCACAAGAGCTTGATGTAGACGTGTGGGATGAAGCTGCACTGGTTGCCTTTCTTGCCGAGCATGAAAAATAGACCTGTGAAATAAACGCTAGGAATGCTATTCAGGCCTAAGTCTCTTCGATAGTGCTTTTCGTCAGTGTTCTTCGACCTAACGCAGTTCAGTTGCAGAACACAGGTATTCTCAAGCCTCACTTCTGATAAGAAAAAAAAAACGCCACATTGAAATGTGGCGTTTTTTTAATGCTTATCGAAAGCAAATGCTGCTATTTTCTCTTGCTGCTTTTTGGTCTATGGGGCTTTGTTATTGAGCCGTCTGATTACGCGTTTGTCTGCGTCTTTCCCACGCTTTTTTCACTTGAAAACGCCACACCCAGTTTAACGAAAAGTAACCCGCCAATCCGAAAACCACAGAGCAAATACCACAACCAACTAAAAAGGCGGGGCCAATGGTGTTAATGCTTTCTACCACCCACTGCCAGCTAAACTGGAATTCAAAATGCTCAGGTTTGGTCCCAAGTACAGTAGTACCCACTTTGTAAGCACCATAAAATATGGGGGGAATGGTAAATGGATTTGTCACCCAGACTGTTGCGACAGACAAGGGAAGGTTCGCTCGAAAAGGGATAGCTAAACCTGCAGAAAGCCACATTTGAAAGGGCACAGGCCAAAACGCAAAGAACAAACCTATGCCAAACGCGCCAGATGCAGAGCGACGGTTCAGGTGCCATAAATTAGGTTCGTGCAATACGCTACCAAATATTTTTAACGCTTTGTTTTGCTTAATGCTTTGGTGATCTGGCAAAAAACGTCGAATAAATTTCTTAGGCATAAATATCAATGCATCTCGAAAATAAAAACAAAAAACACAGAAAAAATAACAGCAAACGGGATCGCGCAGCACGGTTTTGCACTAGCAACGTTCACTTACTGTCAATTGCTACGTGAAAACATGGTCAATCGTATCACAATTTGCCTAAGCTGTTTTTGCGTTGGCGCAATAAGTGCAGTTTTATGGCAAAAACTTCCAAGTACCCACACTATGGCGTTGATGATTGCCATATTGGTGATAGCTATTGCTGTCATCTTACTGTTTTATTTAGAAAAACCTAGGTCCAATAAGACCATTTTTGATGTGCAGCTATGTTGTGCAGTGAGCGGCTTAATACTCGGCGTACTGTGGGTGGCGAGTGTAGGGCATTTTTACTACGCTTGGCAACTGCCCAAGGGTAAAATTCAACAAGATGTCACAATATCGGGGCGAGTTTTATCGCAGGGATGCGTTTCTAATAAAAGTAACAACCCAGAGGCTGCTTTTCATTATGTGGTAAGCATCGCGTCGGTAAATGGTGAGAGCGTCGCAACATTTTTAGATGAAGGCGCAGTACCAACACCATTGAATGCCATTTTGTCTAACGCTTTTAACTTTAGAGCTCGCCTTGCTCACAACCAATACAAGTTTGTAAGTGACAGAGCTGAGCGAGGGCAAGTTTCACAACGTGGTTTAGACGATGTAAAGCATCGCGCGAGACCGCAAGCGTCAGAAAAGTCTGTTGGACTTAAATGTTTGCACAATGGCGACATGTTTACAGCGGTTGTTAAACTTAAACCTGCATACGGTACGGCCAATCCCGTTGGCGCAAGCCGCCAGCAGCAGTTGGTCAGTCAGTTTATTCATGTCACTGGATACATTAAATCTATAGAGCACGATAAAACCAAGCATAATCATTCATTGCGCTATGACCTTGCGACAACGCTAGAAGCGCTGAATCTCAATAACCTCAACTGGTGGCGTGCGCTACTGCTTGGCGATAAGGCTGGGTTTACGAAAGACAACTGGGTGCTGTTACAACGCACAGGTACCGGGCACATATTTAGTATATCCGGTATGCACTTATCACTTATTGCCGGGGTATGCTTACTAGCTTTTAACCCGATAGTTTTCATACTCAGACACGTTTTCGATATATTCGGCAGTGTGCAGTACTTCTTAGCCAGCGTAACAAGCCTAAGATTAAAGGCAGGTGATGGAGAGGGAAAAACTAATCGACGTTCAAAGTTATTAACTATTAAAGCGCCGATTAGAACCATAGTGCTCTGCTTGCTTGTGGTTATTTGTTTTTTTTACGCGCTGTTAAGCGGAAGTGCCTTGCCCGTTGTGCGAGCTTGGTTTCTTATAGCTATTGGCTGCGTATTGTCGCTTTCACGTAATGCATGGAGGCCAATAAATATTGCGTTAGCTATGCTGGCGTTAAGTTTGCTACTTTTCCCGCTTTCTATGTTAAGTGCAAGCTTTTACTTAAGCGTAGGTGCGGTGGTGTGTATTTGGTTTTTAGTGACCACATGGGGGCTACAACGAGCACCTTGGTATGTGTCACTAATAAAGTTACAAATAGCGCTAACGCTGATAATGATGCCGCTAACACTCATATGGTTTGATAGTGCAAGTATTATTGCGCTAATAGCAAACTTGATTGCCTTACCCGTTATAACTTTGTTGCTGCCTATTTGTTTACTCTCTCTATTGCTGCTTCATTTTATTCATTTCGGCCCAGTCCAAGAATTGGCAAGCGCACTATTTCAAACAAGTGATACCTGTTTGGGGTATTTATTGTCATTCCTAAACCTGCTTAGTGGCTTTTCATTAAGTGCAGTCAATGTTCACCAGGGTAATGGCGCTACGCTCTGTTTGCTTGCTGCTTTTGTTATTTTTCTGTTGCCCAGGTGGCGCTACAAAAAAGTATGTATCTTAATTTTGTCTATTCCTTTTTTTAGTTCCATTCAAAAATGGCTATCCGTTAATGAGGAGCCTTGGGCGCTTCACGTTTTTGATGCAGGCCAAGCTAGCGCGATCGCTATTACGAAAGGGAGCAGAGCAATCATTATTGATTCCGGTGCTCAGTTTAACGGTATTGCTCACACAGCGACCGCACACCTACTGCCTTTTCTGGAAAGTACACATGTTTCAAGCATCGATGTTGTTATTCATACACATAGTGATAACGACCATGCGGGAGGTTTGTCTGCAGTCGAGCTTCATAAATTAGCAGCACAAGCCAGCTTCTATTCGCCAACCTCGGGATGCGAACGAGGCAAGCGTATCCAATGGCAAAATTTGACCATTGAATTTTTATGGCCGCCAGTGGGTAATACGCAAGACAATAACGCCATGTCCTGTGTGGTTAAAGTTTCTGGTGAGTCTGGCAGCGTACTTATACCCGGTGATATTGAAAAGGCGAGTGAGTACGCCCTAATTACACAAGAAATAATCGGTACAAGTGAAATAAAGGGCATACAAGAAATAAACGGCACACTTGAAATAGAAGATAATTCAGCAAAAGAAAGTGCGTTAATACCAAGCTTTTCAAAGTTGAGAGCTGATATTCTTATCGCGCCCCATCACGGTAGCAAGACCTCATCTACTGATATTTTTATAAAGCACGTTGCACCTGAAGCTGTGATTTTTACCCAAGGGTACGAGAACCGCTGGCAGTTTCCGGCAAGTGAAGTGGCTAAACGATACAAGTATCATGGAGTAAAGCAGTATTTAACCAGTTATCACGGTTATATCAGGGCAACATTTAATCATGGCGGTTATCGTATAGATACCCAGCGACAAACCTTGCATAAACGCTGGTATTTGCGAGGCATCAGTCCGCGTCATCTTGAAGCGCAACCCTAGCTCATCGACATGCAACACCTCAATAGCCGGCAACACAAAAGCCGGCACCTTAACAGCAAGCTCCGAACCACCGTGAATATTAAGCAACATGGCTAATTGGCTAGAACAGTAATATTCAGCAAAACCTTTAGAATATACCAGCCCACATAGATCATTACGCACTCAGCCATTCCTGCCTTTCTATGCTTTGCTAGAAACTTTGCCAGCGCCTTCTGAGTGGGCAATTACCTATGAGGGTTGGTATTATAGTGAAGTGACCACACATTGTTCAGTTAGTTGGCAGACTAACCAATTTTGCCTCTATATTAGTGAATTAGAGTGAGAACGAGTACAATACTCTTAACGCGTTTTCGTTAACGTTTTAAACAGGTTAAAAAAACTACATGCAACAAGCCGACAACTCGGATTATCAGATTAAGCGCTTTTTACAGTATCTGAAAGCGTATAAAGTGCCTTTTGTGTTTGCCATTATCGGTATGATTGGTTATTCCGCGGTAGATACTTTTGTATTTTCACAGCTACAGCCAATGATTGATGAATCGCTAGGTAATAACGATAAAGATTATCTTCGGATGGCTGCGTACGCCATCGTTCCTTTGTTTCTATTGCGCGGCGTGTTTAATTTCTTAGGCAGCTATACATTAAACTGGATTGGTGCCCAAGTTGTTATGCGCATGCGCCAACAGCTGTTCGATAAATACATCCATTTACCCGTGTCATTTCACGATAATCATGCAGTTGGCGGGCTTATAAGTAAGGTCACTTACGACACCGAACAAGTGGCTAACGCCTCTGGTAAGGCGCTGCTTACATTGGTGAGAGAAGGCGCGCTGGTTATTGGTTTGCTATGTGTCATGTTCTATTACTCATGGCAGCTTTCACTTATTTTTCTTTTGATTGGCCCTATCGTGGCGGTGATTGTATCTATTGTCAGTAAACGTTTTCGGCTCGTTAGCAAAAGCATCCAAAAATCAATGGGTAACCTTACGTCGTCAGTAGAGCAGGCGGTAAAAGGTCACAAAGTTGTGATCATGTTTGGCGGCCAAGAAATAGAACAAAAACGCTTTAAACAGAAAAATAATCACAATCGCCAGCAGTCAATGAAGCTTCATGTGACCTCTATATTAAGCGTATCTTCAATTCAGGTTATTGCATCAATAGCGCTTGCTGTTGTTCTGTTTATAGCCAGTACGCCGGGCATGCTAGAAAAGCTAACGGCTGGTGTATTTATCAACGTCGTATTTTGCATGGTAATGCTGCTGAAGCCTCTAAAACAACTCACTACCATTAACAACCAATTCCAAAAAGGCATGGCAGCGTGTGCCAGTATCTTTGAGATCCTTGATGAAGCTGACGAAGAAGACAAAGGTAAAACAAAGGTTGAACGCGCCACAGGAAAAATTGAATTTGCCGACGTTACGTTCTCTTATCCGGGTAAACAAACGCCCGCGTTATCTAATGTGAGCTTTATTGCTAACCCCGGCCAATCGATAGCGTTAGTAGGGCGCTCTGGAAGTGGTAAATCGACAATCTCATCGTTACTTACGCGTTTTTACGTACCGCAAGAAGGTGAAATACGCCTAGACGACAAGCCGCTTAACGACATTGACCTAAAAAATCTGCGAGCGCAGTTTGCCGTCGTGTCACAAAATGTGACGCTATTTAACGATTCTATTGCGAACAACATTGCTTATGGTGCGCGAGAGAATGTATCTCGAAAAGACATTGAGAGTGCAGCTAAGATGGCGCATGTTGAAGAGTTCTTATCGAACCTACCTGATGGTTTAGATACGGTTATTGGTGAAAATGGACTAATGCTTTCGGGTGGTCAGCGACAGCGTATTGCTATTGCTCGGGCAATCCTTGCCGAAGCGCCCATTCTGATTTTGGACGAAGCGACTTCTGCCCTAGATACCGAGTCTGAACGCTTAATTCAAGATGCGCTGGAAACGCTGCAAAAACGTTGTACCAGTATTGTAGTGGCGCACCGTTTGTCTACCATTGAAAATGCAGACTGCATTATGGTGGTTGAGCAAGGCCGCATTCTCGAGAAAGGCAAACACAATGAGTTGCTTGAAAAAGGCGGTCATTACGCACAGCTGCACGCATTGCAATTTGGTGAGGCTAAGTGAGTCAATTGCAAAGTAAAACCAAGCACGATAAGTGGTATTTTGGCCATCCTTTGGTGTGGCTTCTCTCACCGCTTGCGCTGTTGTTTTACTTTGTTTCAGCAATTCGACGTTTATTATTTAAAGTAGGCCTTAAAAAAACTTACAAAGCGAGTGCGCCTGTCATTGTAGTTGGCAATATTTCGGTAGGTGGAAACGGTAAAACTCCGGTTGTATTGGCGTTAGCCGATTACTATAAGAAGCAAGGTGTAAAAGTTGGTATTTTGAGTCGCGGGTATGGCGCTAAGTCGCCGTTTTATCCACGATTAGTTAACGGCGAAGACGATGCTTCTAAAGTAGGCGACGAGCCCCGCTTATTAGCTATAAGAAGCCAGTGTCATGTAGTTATTGACCCAGTACGCGCGCGCGGAGCCGCTTACTTAAGTGACGAGCTGCAGTGTGATTTAATTATCTGTGATGACGGCCTTCAGCATTACGCGCTTCATCGAGATGTTGAAGTTGTGGTAATGGATGACAGAAAAGTAGGCAGCGGTTTTTTGTTACCAATGGGGCCACTACGTGAAGGACAATGGCGTTTAAATACTGTTGATGCGTTAATTCATAACAGTCGTTCAATGCCAACATTCAATAATGCCGTAGCGCCTCAATATTTGATGACGTTAGTCGCAGGGGATTTTACCTGTGTGGCTAACAGAGTGAAAACCACAACGCTTGAAGAGATTAAAAAAGTGCCGTGCAGCGCAATTGCTGGGATCGGTTCTCCACAACGTTTTTTCTCTCAGCTTAGAGAAATGGGTATTCAACTTTCTTCTGCCACTCCTTTGGCTGATCATCATGCTATAACGCTTTCAGATATACCTAATGGCAGAGTGTTAATGACGGAAAAAGATGCGGTAAAAGCGGCACCTTTCGCTCACGACGATTGCTGGTTTTTACCCGTTACCGCTCATTTGGCGCCAGATTTTTTTAATTTAGTAGACGTTAAACTTGCCAAAGCAGGTTTAAAGATTCACCAAAACGGACAGGAATAATAACAATGGCCTTTGATAAGAAGCTTTTAGAAGTTTTGGCTTGCCCAGTGTGTAAGGGAAAATTAGTACTTAGTGAAGACAACACCCAGTTAATTTGCCGATTCGACAGGTTGGCTTTTGATATTAAAGATAGCATCCCTGTACTTATTGAAAGTAAAGCAACTGCAATGTCGTTAGACGAAGTAGACGCAACACGCTAACAAAACGTTTAATTAAGTGGTAAGTAGGGGGGCAAATAAAAGTTATGTCATTTACAGTTGTGATACCCGCTCGGTATGGCTCAAGCCGGTTTCCAGGCAAACCTCTGGCACTAATTGGCGGAAAGCCAATGATTCAACATGTAGTAGAGCGTGCTAAGGAAGCTGGCGCCGATACCATCATAGTGGCAACCGACGATGAACGTATTCAAAACGTAGTGGCCGGTTTTGCCAAGGTCTGTATGACGTCTGTTAATCATCATTCAGGAACTGAGCGTATTGCCGAGGTAGTGGAAAAAGAAGGCATTGACAGCGCTACTATTGTGGTTAATGTTCAAGGCGATGAACCCTTTATACCTGCAGAAAATATCAGGCAGGTTGCCGACAACCTTGCTAATGCGCCTCAGTGTCAAATGGCTACACTGTCTACGCCAATCGAAAGTGTTGAAGACGTATTTAATCCAAATATCGTAAAGGTATTGGTGAATGAAAAGGGTGAGTCAATTTACTTCTCTCGTTCTCCCATTCCCTTTGAGCGGGATCACATGATGGCAAACCCACAATCTGCAAACACGTCGCTTTATAAACGTCACATAGGTATTTATGCCTACCGCGCTCAATACATTAAGCAATATGTGGCTTATGCACCTAGTTCACTGGAACAAATTGAGTCATTAGAGCAGCTACGTGCTATATGGTATGGCGATAAAATTCACTGTGAAGTTGCGATAGCGCCGCCTCCCGTTGGAATTGATACTCCAGAAGATCTAGAACGCCTTTTGAAGACTATAAAATAATAAGAAATGAGTGCTGAAATAGGGCTTGGTGCTTATCTTTACTAAGCGATAGGTCCTAATGAATCAGCCACTTCTTGTAAAAGGTTAGTGAAACCTTTTTAGAGCATACACATTGTAACAAGGGAACCGTTATGAACGTAGTTATTACCGGTGGCAACAGAGGCATAGGCCTTGCGCTCACCAAGCAATATAAAGCACGTGGTGCGAAAGTTTATGCTACCTGTCGAAACAGTTGCGACGAGCTAAACAGTGCAGGTGTGACAATCATCAAAGGTGTGGATGTATCTCAACCTGAGACGCTGGCTGAAAAGCTTGTACCTTTAATGGACGTTAACATCGATTTGCTCATTAATAATGCCGGAGTGCTCGGACGCGAGAGTATCGACGATTGGGATCCAAATACCATTGATTATCAATTTAGAGTTAATGCATTAGGTCCTTTGTTAGTTACTCAAACACTGTTACCCGCAATGGCAAAAGACGGTAAGATTGCCATGATTACCAGCCGTATGGGATCAATGGCAGACAATGGTTCAGGCGGCTATTATGGCTATCGAATGTCCAAAGCCGCACTAAACGCGGCGGGAGTTTCCATGGCGAATGATCTGAAGCCAAAGGGAATTGCAGTAGGTATTTTCCACCCTGGATTCGTTCAAACAGAAATGGTAAATGGAGCGGGAGATATTGATGCTGATACCTGTGCTGAGCGTTTGTCACAACGCATTGATGAGCTAAATGTGTCTAACGCAGGTCGCTTCATCCATTCAAATGGTGACGAGTTGCCTTGGTAGGTTTAATGTTGGCTTGCCACAATTCCGTTAATAATGCATCACACTAACAGAGCGCTTACAACAAAGCGCTCTTTTACTTTTAAACTACACCTGTTCTTAACTACATGATTCCAATGCGCCCTAGCTTTAGCGCGTTAAATCATACGTATCAATTATTTGCTTAACAGACCCGTCTTTTAAACGAGCGCTAAGAGCTTGGTTAAACTCTGGAAATAGTGATGCGCACTTTGATTTGGCGGAGATAGCAAAATGTACATTGTTTGATGATATAGGTGACTGGCTTATTTGCATGCCGTCATTTTCTGAGGCGTTCAAGTGGCTTAGTGCAGCGCTTTGTGGGGAAACTGCGTAGTCAGCGCGATGTCGACGCATCATTTCATACATTTTGTCGTGGTCTTTAACTTCGATGATATTCAAGTTTGACTTAATGCTATCGAATTTTTCACCTAAGCTTATTCCTCGAGGCATCACACCTATATATTGCGCGAGTGCGTTAAGCGAAAGATCGGTACCTCGCGTTTGAGAAAGTGTAGGGGAAAGCACAGCATAAACCTCTTCTGCCGCAAACGGTGCAGTGATAAGCCATTTTCGACTACGAGCTTCGTTCCAATAGTTTCCCGCCAAAATATCAAGCTCGCCCGCGTCGAGTTTGGATTCTATTCGTTTCCAAGGTAGCCCGGTTTCTACCTTTAGTGTGACACCTAAATCCCGTGCTAGCAGGGTTAGAACGTCAAATGCTATCCCCGTAGCTTTTAGCCTTCCTTCAAACTCGTTAAATGCGTAGGGAAACCACTGTTGTGCTCCCGCGGTGTGTAAAGTCTTACACTCTGTGGTGGCTAGTGCACGCGGGCTAAACAACAAAGTCAAAATGAGTAATATGCCAAACGATAAGATGTTGAGGGAAGAATGTTTCGGATTGGAGTAGGGTAACATTGCCATATTTTATTCACGCACCACAGAAGGTGGCGTTGATAGTATTAGTTGTTTAATTGTGCATAGAGTCCGTTATACATAAAACCCTATCGACTGGCAATTAGCCGATAGGATTACAAAAATAACGAATAGATGAGTTGCGAGTTTAGAACGCTTTTTAATCGCAAGTTACAGCGCGGTATCAGCGCCTTCGTCTTCTTCGTCTTGGTCTTCAGACAGTACGGCCCATACGTCGTGTTCATTAGCATGAATAACTTCAGCCCATACACGATCGCCTGGTTTTACGTCATAAACGCCGTTTAAATGAACCAGACCATCAACTTCCGGTGCGTCTGCATAAGTACGTCCTACTGCACCTTCCGCATCAACGCTGTCGATAACAACTTGATATTCGTTACCGATTCTAGCTTGTAGACGAGCCTGGCTTATCTCACCCTGTACTTCCATAAAGCGCGCAAGGCGTGCTTGTTTTATATCTTCTGGTACTGGGTCGGGTAGGTCGTTTGCTCTTGCCCCTTCAACTGGTGAATAGGCAAATGCGCCAACCCGATCAAGCTGGGCCTCACGAAGGAAATCCAATAGTTCTTCGAACTCTTCTTCTGTTTCACCCGGAAAGCCAACAATAAATGTGGAACGAATGACAAGCGACGGGCATTGCTCGCGCCATTTCTTAACGCGTTCAAGAACGCGCTCGGCACTGCCTGGGCGCTTCATTAATTTAAGAATGCGTTTATTGGCGTGCTGGAAGGGAATATCCAAGTAAGGAAGGATCTTACCTTCGTTCATTAGCGGTATTAGGTCATCGACGTGCGGATAGGGGTATACATAATGTAAACGGACCCAAATACCCATTTCGCCCAGCTTTTCACACAGCTGCTGCATGTGTGCTTTAACCGGCATGCCGTTCCAGAACCCCGTTCTGTGCTTAACATCAACACCATAAGCGCTAGTGTCTTGTGAAATAACCAGTAGCTCTTTAACACCAGCGTCTTTCAAACGCTTAGCTTCATCAAGCACGTTACCTACTGGGCGGCTGACTAAGTCGCCACGCATAGAAGGGATAATGCAGAACGTGCAACGGTGGTTACATCCTTCTGAAATCTTTAAATAAGCATAGTGACGAGGTGTTAATTTTACACCATGGTCAGGAATGAGGTCTTCAAACGGATTGTGCTGGGGTTTTGGAAGATGATCGTGTACTTGTTCAACTACCGTTTCGTAGGCGTGAGGGCCAGTAATCGCTAACACGTTCGGGTGAAGCTCTCTTATTTCGTCCTCTTTAACACCTAAACAACCGGTAACGATAACTTTACCGTTTTCTTTAAGCGCTTCACCAATGGTATCTAGTGACTCTTCAACCGCTGCGTCAATGAAGCCACATGTGTTAACGATAACAAGATCAGCATCGTTATAGGTAGGGACGACGTCATAACCCTCGGTGCGAAGTTGAGTAAGAATACGCTCAGAATCAACTAAGTTCTTAGGGCAACCTAAGCTAACAAAACCAATTCTGCTGCCATTGCTTTGTTGCGAAGGTTTGTTGTCACTTAATACCTTCACTGGCGTTTCTAGCGTGGTGGTTTTATTTACTACTTTGTTTGGATTAAACGTTTCTACTGTCATCTAAAATATCACCTGGAAAATGACTGAGCTTAAAATGGCCGCGGATTATACAGGAAAACCCGCGTAGACGCAGTATATATGTTTAGCGTTGACGATATAAGTTGTTAGCGCATATTTGAAATAGCGCGCAGGTAAACGTTTTTCGTAAGCATGAAAATTAAAAGTGACAGATTATATGGTTAAAGCAACACCAAGAAGGTTTAAAAAAGCGTTGTCTACCCCCACTTTAGTCACTTCTTAGAGATAAATATCATTAGAACTTATGGTGTTCTGAAGATTCAAAGTTGAAAACGTAGAAGTGAAAACATGCTCAAATTACCGCTAGCTTTTTATGATGAGTCAGGAAGAATTCTGCCGCCCCGTTGGCTATATAGCGTGCTTATTCTTCTTTGCATCGATTGGTTAGCGTTTATATTTTCGCTAGCTTCTCGTACCCAAACTAGTGAGTTACTCGCATTTTTCTACCCGCAGAAAGAAAGCTTGGGATTAGGGCTAACAGCCAGTTTACCCGTGTTACTTGCGTTATCTTTGGTAAGTCAACGAGATCGCTTGTGGAAAAAAGGGTACCTTGTATGGCGTAAGTGGGTTATACCACTGGCTCAATTCGGTGTGTTGGCGCTATTGAGCGTGCAGCTATACTACGCTATGCATCATCACTGGGGTTTTGAAACTATTACGGGTGTAAAGATCGTTTTTTACAGTATAGCCTTATACGCAATTTCAAAAAGTCGTCATTTAAAGTGGATGATAGAGGATTGGGAAACACCTAATCCCTAAACCTCATTCTTCAAAAACATTTTTATTGGAAATGTGTTCAATGCACTCAACTGAACATACGTTAAATTGAGTGCAAAAACTGTGAGAAGGTTAGTGGCTACCTAAGTGGTTGCCCAGCGCTTGTTCATAATAGGCTTTTACGCTTATCTGGCTATCGTTGACGAGGCGCTCATAGCAGATACCCGCTAAGGCATAGGTATTTTCACCAACCTGAAGAAAAACAGCAGGTGCTTTGGGATTTGACTGATCGTAAATCCATTCGCCATCTAGCTGCGCTTTTAAAATTTCTCCAATGTAAGCGCCAAAGATATTACAAATGGTGAACACTGCCTCATCTTCTAACGCTAAATCGTGATATTTATCTACAAAACTAAGTAGAATGTCGTCCACCAGTGCTACGCTAGCAGGTGAGTAGTCGAGTACAATTTCGAACTCATCAGCTGCTGTTGCCACAGCGTCATTCGCACAATCTGCCATTAATTTTTTGAGTTCATCAGGTGACATATTGTTCTCCTTCTCACCGATACCTTTGATATAACAATTTAACGCTTAAAAAGCCGTTAAGACAAGGTGTTATAAGTTTTTGACTATTGTGCGCAAGTTATCGGCCAAAGTCTATTTTTGTCCAGTTAATCTATTTATTACACTTGCAGCGGCAAACATACCAAAGGTGGCGGTTACCGTGACCACAGCACCAAAGCCGCCTGCACAGTCTAGCCTAGTACCACCTTCCATTGCAGATTTGTTGTAACAAACCGAGCCGTCTGGTTGTGGGTAGCGCAATTGCTCTGTTGAATAGATACACTCAACGCCAAAGCGACGTTTTGGGTTTTTACTGAAGTTATAGTTACGCCTAAGCTCACTGCGTAGCTTAGCTGCTAGGGGGTCTTGTGTTGTTTTAGCTAAATCGCCTTTAGTGACTTGAGTTGGGTCTATTTGACCGCCCGCACCGCCAACCGTAACAATGGGAATTTTGTTGCGTTTACAGTGAGCAATCATCGCCGCTTTAGCGCGAATACTGTCAGTGGCATCGACCACAGCGTGCATTTCTTTGGTTAAAAGTGTGGCCGTATTGTCTGGGGTGACAAAATCCTCAATACAGTTCACTTTGCAAGCAGGATTTATCAAGTGAATTCTCGATGCAATGGCGTCGACCTTTGCTTCTCCTACGGTATTGGAAAGCGCGTGAATTTGGCGATTTGTATTAGTTACGCAAACATCGTCTAAATCAATAAGGGTTATAGTACCAATGCCCGAACGAGCTAGTGCTTCTGCAGTCCAACTTCCTACACCGCCAATGCCGACTACAGCCACATGACTGTTGGCTAAATTATTAGTTTGCTGTGCGCCATATAAACGCACAATACCGCCTAAACGTGGATCATCAGACATGTTTCACTTCACTTAAAAATAAACTAACTCAAGGGCGTGTGTTTACACAAAAACATGCAAACACGCTAGCAGGGCGCGCATCATCTCAAAAGTGAACACTAAAGATCAATACACTCCAGTTTTTTCGAATAATAAATCCGATTTTAAGCGACATACGTTCTACCCAATACATGTTTAAATGAGTTTATTGTTTAGTGAAGTAATAAAAAGGGGCAGGCATATGGGCTTACTCGTTGATGGAAAATGGCAAGACAAGTGGTACGACACCAGCAAAAACGGTGGGAAATTTGAGCGCCAAGCATCTAAATTTCGTGACAAAGTTAGTAATGAAGATGGTTCCACGTTTCCCGCTGAATCTGGTCGCTATCATCTTTATGTCTCGTTAGCTTGTCCTTGGGCGCACAGAGCGCTCATATTTAGAAAGTTAAAGGGATTGGAGGCGCATATTGATGTTTCGGTGGTACACCCTGAGATGCTTGATCAAGGCTGGGAGTTTAAAGATTTCCCAGGATCAACGGGGGATAAGCTTTATAACTTTGACTATGCGCATCAAATTTATACTAAGGCAGAACCTGAGATAACCACCCGTGTCACTGTTCCAATCCTTTGGGATAAACGAACAGAAGCTATCGTTAATAATGAATCAGCTGAAATTATTCGTATTTTTAACAGTGGGTTTAATGCACTGACTAATAATGAAGACGATTATTATCCTAACGCCCAACGTGAAGAAATTGATGCCATCAACAATATGGTGTACCACGACATAAATAATGGCGTGTACAAAGCTGGATTTGCTACAACGCAAGAGGCCTATGAAGAGGCAGTAACTGCATTGTTCTGCGCGCTAGATAGGGTTGAAGAAAGGTTGAGTAAACAACGTTATTTGGTTGGCAGCAAAATAACAGAAGCAGACTGGCGCTTATTTACTACGCTGATACGCTTCGACGCGGTGTATCACGGGCATTTTAAATGCAATAAAAAGCAAATCGCAGACTATCTAAACATCTACGGCTATATGAAAGAACTTTATCAAGTTCCGGGCGTTGCTGAAACGGTAAACTTCGACCATATCAAAAGGCACTATTACTACAGCCACACTATGATAAATCCAACGCAGGTAATCCCCGTCGGGCCAGAGCAAGATCTTATGTCGCCTCACGGTCGCGATAAAATGGGACGTTGAAGCACCCAAAAGGTCAGTAATACACAAAGCTAAACGTGAAGCTCGTAAAAGATAGTGAAGGTTAAGATTTAAGGTAGATACACATTATGTCAGTGGAAGTGAGTGAACAAAAATCGATAGAGAAAGTGGTTACAGGTATGCCAACAAGTGATGGCGCGGGCGTGTCGCTTACTCGTATTATCGGACAGCCTGATCTACCTCGCCTCGATCCCTTTTTAATGTTGGATTTTTTTGGTTCAGATAATCCAGGTGAATACATTGCTGGTTTTCCACCACATCCTCACCGTGGTTTTCAGACAGTTACTTATATGCTTGCAGGAAAAATGCGCCATAAAGACTCTGTAGGCAATGAGGGTGTTATTGATGCTGGTGGCATTCAATGGATGAATGCAGGTCGAGGCATAATACATGAAGAAATGCCAGAGCAGGAGGAGGGCTTGTTACAAGGCTTTCAGCTGTGGGTGAATCTTCCGGCCGCAGAGAAAATGTCAGCGCCGAACTATCAAGACATACAGCCAGATAGTGTGCCTACAGTACACATTCAAGATGCAGTAATCAAAGTGTTAGCAGGTGAAATTGAAGGTGTGAAAGGGCCTGTGAAGACAACGGCGGTTGCTCCTACTTTTTTAGACATTGTACTACGAAGCGGGAGTTCGGAAATTGCACTGGGTTCGGATGAAGCTGCCTTTATTTATGTGTACGAGGGAAGCGTGGTCATTAATAGCGGCGAACTTACTAAAGAAACAATTGTGTCGCAGGGAGAGCTGGGTGTTTTGTCACAAAGTGGCAAGCAGCTATCTGTATCCGCTGATACAGGTTGTAAGTTTATAGTGGTCTCAGGTAAACCTATTGAAGAGCCTGTGGTCCAATATGGGCCTTTTGTAATGAACACTCAGCAGGAAATTGTTCAGGCATTTAACGATTACCAAAGCGGTTCATTAGCGAAGTAGATACAAGGTTTGCCTGTTTTGATTCGGCTATGGGTAATTATCTATGCGGACTGGTATTAGGCTGGGCTTTTAATCAATACCTCTTCATTAGGTTCAGCAAGGAGTAGCACTGCCAATGCATTTTGAAAGCGTCGCCGAAAAACACGTGCTATCACTTTTAGAATTTGAGCGAAGTAACAAAGCCTATTTCGAATTGTCTATAGCACCAAGAGAGGCAGCGTTTTATTCATTGGATGTCGTTGGCTACCACATTAGCGAATTGCTTTACTTACAACAGCAGAAAAGAGCTTGGGGTTATGTACTCGTTGATGATCAACGAAACAAGCAGATTTTAGCGCGTGCTAATATCAGAAACAGAGCAGGCGACAAGGCGGAAATTGGCTATCGAGTTGCGGAGAAGGAATGTGGGAAAGGCATTGCTTCTCGCTGTGTTTCATTTTTAATTGATGAGGCTAAAAGCAAGGGCTTAAAATGGCTTACTGCTGAAGTCATGGATAACAATGCCGCTTCTGAAAAAGTCCTTATCAAGAATGGTTTTAGTCCTAAGCAGTGTTTTCGCCGAAAGTATCAACATAAAGGCGCCCTTCATAACAGTATCTACTTCGAACTCGCACTTTAAACTCAGTGATAGATAACGGAGATAGCGAAACGCTGTGTTATTTAAATTGAAATAGTAATTCACTTCCTCTAATGATTTAATATCAGTATGTCTAATTTCTTTTACGACGATTACAAAGGGGCGTCTGCGCTTTTTTGTTGTAAAAGGCGATTATGTAATAATAAATAGTTAAAACACAGGGAATTTCGATCTAAATGGCAACCCCAATTACCTGCTTTAAAGCGTACGATATTCGTGGCGAATTGAACTCACAACTGACTGAAGATGTAGCGTATCGAATTGGCTATGCGTTTGCGCAAGAATTAAATGCGAAAACTGTTGTTGTTGGTAGTGATGTGCGTCTTACGTCAATACCATTAAAATTAGCGTTAAGTGCGGGCCTAATCGATGCTGGTGCAACAGTGACCGATATTGGCATGGCAGGAACAGAAGAAATTTACTTCGCTACCAAACACCTTGGCGTTGATGGTGGTATTGAAGTAACGGCAAGTCATAACCCCATTAATTACAACGGTATGAAACTGGTGAAGTCAGGCTCTGTTCCAATTAGTGGCGACACAGGCCTAAACGCGATAAAAGAGAAAGCGGAAGCACTAGAAGATAGCTTCGTGTCAGAGCGATTAGCACACTACACTGAGGCTACATCAATTGATGCCGATGCGTTTTTTAATGGTACGGCTCATGTAAAAGAAAACAAGCTTTCTGAAACCGATAAATATGCGGTTAAGTCATGTATGTCTGACTATGTGTCTCACATGCTTTCTTACGTTAATTTGAGCAATTTTACGCCGTTAAAAGTGGTGGTTAATGCAGGTAATGGTGCCGCAGGCCCCGCGCTAGACGCTATTGAAAAAGAAATGAAAGTGCAGGGTGTTCCGATAGAGTTTGTTAAAGTACATCACAATGCTGATGGTACATTTCCAAACGGCATCCCCAATCCATTGTTACCTGAAAACCGTGCTGACACCGCTGACGCTGTTAGAGCGTCGGGAGCTGATTTTGGCATTGCATGGGATGGTGATTTCGACCGTTGCTTCTTGTTTGACGCTGATGGTGAATTTATTGAAGGATATTACATTGTTGGCTTGCTTGCCGAAGCATTCATTGACAAAAACACCGACAGCAAAATCATTTATGACCCACGTGTGTACTGGAACACAGAAGATATCGTAGCGAATGCAGGTGGTACACCTATTAAGTCGAAAACCGGCCATGCGTTTATTAAGGAGCGTATGCGCAAAGAAGACGCAGTATATGGCGGTGAAATGAGTGCGCATCATTACTTTAGAGATTTTGCCTACTGTGATTCAGGCATGATCCCTTGGTTGTTAATTGCCGAATTGGTGTGTGTGAAAAAGAAAACATTAGCGAGTATGGTAAAAGCGCGAATTGAAGCGTTTCCATCTTCTGGTGAAATTAACAGTAAACTAAAAGATGCTGATGCTGCACTTGAACGTGTAACAAGTAAGTATAAACCTCTCGCTAGCGTTATCGACACAACTGACGGGTTAGGATTAGAGTTCGACACTTGGCGCTTTAACTTGCGTAAATCGAATACTGAGCCAGTTATTCGTCTGAACGTTGAGAGTAAAGGCGACATTGCTCTGATGGAGCAGAAAACCGAAGAGCTACTTTCGCTTATTCGCGCTGAATAACCACGGTACTTTTCAGATAAGTAAAAAACGAAGGCGATAATATAGCGATATTATCGCCTTTTTTGTTTTCGAGATTTATACCTGTTAAATCTCTGTTTATCAATTACTTATGAAGGTTATGCGTAACCGGTTTGATTGAGTTAGACACTCGCTTAAGCGCCGCAGGCTTTTGCCTCTATTACTTTTTTTGCAATTAACTAATGTCATGCCTTTAACGCTAAGATTTTAGTAGTAACGCTAGACAAGCAAGTAAATCATCCAAGCGTGACAGATAACGACAACACTTGTTAGTCCCATTCGCAGGCTTATGTAACTTACAATCTGCTCTTTAGGAAGGCTAAGGATAAACTTGTCGTAAATAAGCACGGCGACGTAGCTTAGCGATAAAACGCCAAACACTCTCACGTCGTGAGAGAACACCAAACACAACCACCCAATAATAGTGGGCAACATTGCTATTAGCATTTGCTTGTCATATCGCTGGTTACTTACAGAGTCCCACCAATGAATACCGCCAAAGAAAGATAACAGCACAGCAGAGTATTGGACAAAGTAAACGGCGCTTTGTGTTAGTGGTAATAGGTTAAGCTGATAAGCCAGTGGCATTGCCACAAAAGGAATAAGACCGGCAATACCTAGAAAAACTGCTGAATAGGGCATTGTTGTTCCTTGAAGTAAACTTGTATAAACAAAAATAGCGCCTTAAAGGCGCTATTTTTACTATTAAGCGTAATACTTAGTTCAGTAAAACCTAAATTTTTACTTAATTGGCGTGTATTTACGCTGGTTGTGACCAGTGTAAAGCTGACGAGGACGACCGATCTTCTGTTTAGGGTCGCTCATCATTTCATGCCAGTGTGAAATCCAGCCTACTGTACGAGACAGAGCGAAGATACACGTAAACATGTTGGTAGGAATACCAATTGCCTTAAGAACGATACCTGAGTAGAAATCTACATTCGGGAACAGTTTCTTCTCTGCGAAGTAAGGGTCGCTTAACGCAATCTTTTCAAGTTCCATTGCTACTTCTAGTAGTGGATCTTTAACGTTAAGTTCGCTTAGTACTTCGTGACAGCTTTCACGCATTACCGTTGCACGAGGGTCGTGATTCTTATAAACGCGGTGACCAAAGCCCATTAGACGGAACGGATCGTTCTTGTCTTTGGCACGTGCAATAAACTCAGGAATGCGGTCTACAGTACCGATTTCTTCTAGCATGTTTAGACATGCTTCGTTCGCACCACCGTGAGCAGGGCCCCAAAGTGAAGCAACACCAGCAGAAATACAAGCATATGGGTTCGCGCCAGAAGAACCAGCAAGGCGAACGGTAGACGTTGACGCATTCTGTTCATGGTCTGCGTGTAGCGTAAAGATACGGTCCATCGCGCGCTCAACAGCTGGGCTGATTTGATATTCTTCTGCAGGAACAGAGAACATCATGTTCAGGAAGTTTGCTGCGTAGCTTAAGTCGTTACGTGGGTAAACGAATGGCTGGCCAATATTGTACTTGTAACACATAGCAACAAGCGTTGGCATCTTTGCAATTAGACGATGCGCGCTGCGGATGCGCTGTTCTTCATTAGAAACGTCTAAATCGCTATGATAGAACGAAGACATCGCGCCAACGGTACCACATAGCATTGCCATAGGGTGGGCGTCGTTGCGGAAACCGTGGAAGAACATGTTGATTTGTTCATGTACCATGGTGTGACGAGTAATCGTCTCTTTAAACTCTTCGTATTGTTCTTTTGTTGGTGCATCACCGTGAAGAAGCATGTGACATACTTCTAAGTAGTCTGCGTCACGCGCTAGTTCTTCAATAGGGAAACCGCGGTGTAATAACACACCTTGAGCGCCGTCAATGTAAGTAATTGAAGACTCGCAAGATCCTGTCGCCATAAAACCTGGGTCGTACGTGAAATAACCGTGTTGGCCTAACGTACGGACATCGATTACATCTTGTCCTTCGGTGCCAGACAAGATAGGAAGCTCGATTTCCTTACCGCCGGCTTTAAGAATGGCTTTCTGATCTGCCATAAAATGCTCTCCTCAGAATGGTTCTGTTTGCAGCGAAAACGGACGAAAATGTCCGCTTCGTTGGGAAAAGTGGGCGTATTTGTACTTTATTATGCACCAACAAGTCAATTTAATTGCATATTTGAACAATAAATATTCTGAATTGCTTAAAAAAATACTAGCAATACAGTAACGTTCAATTAACTCGCTGGGAAATCACTTTGCCCGATACAGCGCAATTATCAATGGCTTTTCAAAAAAGGTAAACCACCGATTAATAAATATATTAACAGGTCAGGTTAAAAAGTAACCTTTTCATGGGGAATAATTACGCATACAGATTAAAAGTGCTTAATTTCTTATTGATATGCATAGTTATTCCATTTCGCTGCTGATAAAATCGAAACACTGTTATTGCGCTTGTTATAACGTGTTGTAGACAATTTTGAACTCTTTTTGAGCAAAATAATTATCACTAAAGTGTATATAGCGACTAAAGTCTTACTACGGCACAAAAAATTGTAATTATATACTACGCTGGATATACTCAGCGGTGCTTGGAAAACGGAATATTTATTCTGTTACAAGCATTAAAGAATAATTCACAAATTGTTAACAACTCATTGGACGAGGCAATTAACAGGTTAAAAATCGAATTCACTTACCCAGGACATAATAAAGGTAAGAAATTCATTATCCCCTACGGATTAAACAGGCATACATTGTGAAAAAGCAAAGACCAGTAAATTTAGAACTCAATACTATTAAATTTCCGCCCTCTGCTATTTCGTCAATTCTCCACCGCGTAACCGGTGTTGCAATGTTCTTCGCGCTACTTTTTGTTATTTGGGCATGGGCAGTTTCTGTTCACTCGCCGGAAGGTTTCGCGGACGTTCAAGCAATCATGGACGGTTTCCTTGGAAAATTTGTCGCAATTGGCACAGCTTCAGCGCTGACGTATCACATTCTAGGCGGCCTAAGACACGTTGTTATGGATTTAGGTCACTGGGAAGAATTAGAGTCGGGTAACACAAGTGCAAAAGCAGTAATCGCACTTTGGGTTGTACTGACCGTAGTATTGGGAGTTGCATTATGGTAACCAACCAAGCAAGCATTAAGCGTGACGGCGTACAAGATTACGTATCACTTCGCGCTACAGCAGCAATTATTTTCGCGTACTCGGTTTTCATGGCGTGGTTCTTTATCACCACAGATAACCTAACGTTTATCGAATGGCGAGGGTTGTTCTCTGGCCTAGCTATGAAAGTTTTCACATTGGCAGCACTAGTAGCAGTGATGATCCACGTGCGCATCGGCCTATGGCAGGTGCTAACAGACTATGTTAAAGCAACAGGTCTGCGCGCAGGACTACAATATATTCTAAATATCATCGCGTTCGGCTATGTAGCTGTTGGCCTATTCGTACTGTGGGGAGTGTAAAATGAGTTTACCCGTTCACGAGTTTGATGCAGTTGTAATTGGTGCAGGTGGTGCAGGTATGCGCGCAGCACTACAGATTTCAGAATCTGGTAAATCATGCGCACTGTTGTCTAAAGTATTTCCAACCCGTTCTCATACTGTGTCTGCACAGGGTGGTATTACCGTAGCACTAGGTAATTCACACGAAGACAACTGGGAATGGCACATGTATGACACTGTAAAGGGGTCAGATTATATCGGTGACCAAGACGCTATCGAGTACATGTGTAAAACTGGTCCAGAAGCTATTATCGAAATGGAGAACATGGGCTTACCTTTCTCGCGTTTCGAAAATGGTAAAATCTATCAGCGTCCTTTCGGCGGTCAGTCAAGAAACTTTGGTGGCGAGCAGGGCGCTCGTACGGCAGCTGCAGCGGACCGTACTGGTCACGCGCTTCTACACCTTCTTTACCAGCAAAACGTAAAGAACAAAACCAAAGTATTTTCTGAGTGGTATGCACTTGATCTAGTTAAGAACCAAGACGGCGACGTTGTAGGTTGTACAGCAATCGACATCGAAACTGGCGAAGTAGTTTACTTTAAATCGCGCGCAGTTGTTCTGGCAACTGGTGGTGCGGGTCGTATCTACGCATCAACAACTAACGCGCACATCAATACCGGTGACGGTGTTGGTATGGCACTGCGTGCTGGTGTTGCGGTTCAGGATATGGAAATGTGGCAGTTCCACCCAACCGGTATAGCTGGCGCGGGTACTTTGGTTACTGAAGGCTGTCGTGGTGAAGGTGGTTACCTTCTCAATAAAGACGGCGAACGCTTCATGGAACGTTATGCACCTAACGCGAAAGACCTAGCAGGTCGTGACGTTGTTGCGCGTTCAATGATGACTGAAATTCGCGAAGGTCGTGGTTGTGAAGGCCCGTGGGGTACTCACATTAAGCTTAAGCTTGACCACCTTGGTAAAGATGTACTTGAGTCACGTCTACCTGGTATTCTTGAGCTATCGCGTACATTCGCACACGTTGACCCTGTAAAAGAGCCGATTCCAGTAATTCCTACTTGCCACTATATGATGGGTGGTATTCCAACAAACGTTGATGGCCAATGTCTAACCGTTGATGAAAACGGTAATGATAAGGTAGTTAACGGTCTATTTGCATGTGGTGAGATTGCTTGTGTATCTGTACACGGTGCAAACCGTCTTGGCGGTAACTCACTACTTGACCTTGTTGTATTCGGTCGTGCGACTGGTTTACACCTTGGTAAGACATTATCCGAAATGGCACCATCACGAGACGCGTCTGAGTCTGATCTTGAAGCCTCTATGACACGTTTCAACCGTTGGGAAAATTCAGAGAAAGGAAAGGGCGAAGACCCTGTTCAAATTAAGAAAGACTTGCAAGAATGCATGCAGCTTAACTTCTCAGTATTCCGTGAAGGTGAAGCCATGGCGGAAGGTCTTAAGGAACTTAGCGAAATTCGCGAGCGTCTTAAGCATGCACGCCTTGACGATAAGAGTTCAGACTTCAACACTCAACGTATTGAATGTTTAGAGCTTGATAACCTAATGGAAACTGCGTACAGCACAGCAGTAGCAGCGAACTTCAGAACGGAAAGCCGTGGTGCTCACAGCCGCTTCGACTTCCCGGAACGTGATGATGACAACTGGTTATGCCACAGCATCTACGATCCGAACACTGATAAAATGCTTAAACGTGAAGTGAATATGGCGCCTAAGCTTAGGGAAGCATTCCCGCCTAAAGTGCGTTCATATTAAGAGAGGCAACGATCATGCAATTAACTTTTTCGATTTATCGTTACAACCCTGAAGTAGATGCGAAGCCTCGCATGCAAGACTACACTCTAGAAGTAGAGGAAGGTCAAGACATGATGGTGCTAGACGCGCTACTTGCACTAAAAGAGCAGGATCCGACGCTTTCTTTCCGTCGTTCGTGCCGTGAAGGTGTATGTGGTTCAGACGGTGTAAACATGAACGGCAAAAATGGCCTAGCATGTATTACTCCTCTATCTGCACTGGGCAAAGGTAAAATAGTAGTTCGTCCACTTCCAGGTCTACCGGTTGTACGTGACCTAGTTGTTGATATGACACAGTTCTATACGCAGTACGAAAAGATTAAGCCGTTCTTAATCAACGATAGCAAGCAACCGCCAGCGCGCGAACACTTACAGTCGCCTGAAGAACGTGCGAAGCTTGATGGTCTATACGAGTGTATTCTTTGTGCATGCTGTTCAACGTCATGCCCATCGTTTTGGTGGAACCCAGACAAGTTTATTGGTCCTGCGGGTCTACTTCACGCATATCGCTTCCTTATTGATAGTCGCGATACTGCAACTGAAGAACGTCTTAACGACCTTGATGATGCATTCAGCGTATTCCGCTGTCACGGTATCATGAACTGTGTGAGTGTATGTCCTAAAGGCTTAAACCCAACAAAAGCGATAGGCCAAATCAAGTCTATGCTTTTACAACGGGCTGTTTAGTACTATATTCTGATAACTACTTTTAGTTACAGAAAGTGATGCTCTAAATAGCCATCCCAAAAGGATGGCTATTTTTTTATATATTCGCTGTTATAACACTTGGTTATGCTGAGAATAACCTTATAATACATCTTGATTGTTAACTAGATTTTATAAAACGTAGCAAGGCAAATTAAATGCAAGAAAGCGTGATGAAAGCGTGGTGGGATTCCTCGCACATGGCAGGTGCCAACGCTGCCTATGTTGAAGAGTTGTATGAAGCCTATTTAGAAGACCCTCAAAGTGTCTCTGAAACTTGGCGGCAAATCTTCGATAACCT
Organism: Alteromonas sp. ABD4_190; assembly: GCF_056160105.1. Taxonomy (NCBI): domain Bacteria; kingdom Pseudomonadati; phylum Pseudomonadota; class Gammaproteobacteria; order Alteromonadales; family Alteromonadaceae; genus Alteromonas; species Alteromonas sp. ABD4_190. The sequence continues at coordinate 174,910 of NZ_JBSWWN010000002.1, read as the reverse complement.
TCCTAAAGTCGATGGCGTAGAGTTAGAAACTAATCATACAGCAATTAAAAATCAGTTTAGGCAACTTGCTGCGTTAGGGCCGACGGCCCGTATGTCTAGTCCATCAGTGCCTTCAGCAAATGTTTCTGATGATAGGCAAGTTAAAGTTCTCCAATTAATTAATGCTTTCCGCTTCCGTGGTCATCAGAATGCGAATCTAGATCCGCTAGGTCTATGGAAACAAGAACGCGTTCGCGATATAGAGCTTTCTCACCACAGCCTTTCTGAGCAAGATTTTGATTCAGTGTTCAACGTTGGCTCCTACGCCATCGGCAAAGACGCTATGTCTTTAGGTGAGTTGTTCAAGTCGCTTAACCGAACGTATTGCGGTTCAATCGGTGCTGAGTATATGCATATCACCGATACCGACCAAAAGCGTTGGTTACAACAAAAGATTGAGTCTGTACAGGCTAAACCTGAAATCTCTCGTGATGAGAAGCTAAGCATTTTAAAAGGTTTGACTGCTGCTGATGGCATGGAAAAGTATTTGGGTTCTAAATTCCCAGGTGCAAAGCGTTTCTCTCTAGAAGGTGGCGACGCACTTATTCCAATGCTTAAAGGGTTAATTACCAAAGCGGGCACTGCGGGTACCAAAGAAGTGGTTATCGGCATGGCTCACCGTGGCCGTCTGAATGTACTAGTTAACGTGTTGGGTAAAAACCCTTCTGTTCTATTTGATGAATTTTCAGGTAAGCACGACGACTCACTCGGTGCAGGTGACGTTAAATATCACGCAGGTTTCTCTTCTGATTTTGCAACGCCTGGTGGCAATGTTCACTTGGCACTAGCATTTAACCCGTCTCACCTTGAAATTGTTAACCCAGTAGTAATGGGTTCTGTACGTGCACGTCTTGCTCGCCGCAACAACGACACCAATACAGTACTTCCAATTACTATTCACGGTGACTCGGCAATTGCTGGTCAGGGTGTAGTTCAAGAAACCTTCAACATGTCGCAGACTCGTGGTTTTGCTGTGGGTGGTACAGTTCGAATCGTGGTAAACAACCAAGTGGGTTTCACTACGTCGAAAACTGAAGATACGCGTTCTACACAATACTGTACAGACATTGCCAAAATGGTACAGGCGCCAATTTTCCACGTGAACTCAGACGATCCAGAAGCGGTTGCCTTTGTTACACAGCTTGCGCTTGAATACCGTAATAAGTTTAAGAAAGACGTTGTAATTGACCTAGTTTGTTACCGTCGTCATGGTCACAACGAAGCGGATGAGCCAAACGCTACGCAGCCGTTGATGTACCAAAAAATTAAGAAGCACCCGGTTCCACGTGTTCTTTATGCTGACCAGTTAATAGCTGAAGGTGTAATTGAGCAACGAGACGCAGATCGCTATCTTGAAGAATACCGTGAAGCACTCGACCACGGCGCGTGCGTTGTTGAAGAGTGGCGTCCAATGACAGAGCACAGCGTTGACTGGTCTCCATATCTTGGTCACGACTGGGATACGCCTTACGATGGTTCGCTTTCAGTTGAGAAGCTTAAAGAGCTGGGTGAGTCAATCACTACTATTCCTGAAGAGCACAAGCTTCAGTCTCGCGTAAACAAGCTTTACCAAGACCGCAAAGCGATGGTCGCGGGTGAAAAGCTACTTGATTGGGGTATGGCAGAGAACTTAGCTTATGCCACTATCGTAGATGCCGGCGAAGATATTCGTATTACAGGTCAAGACTCTGGCCGTGGTACTTTCTTCCACCGTCACGCGGTATTGCACAATCAAAAAGACGCATCGACGTATATGCCACTACAGCATATTCGCGAAGGTCAGGGTGAAATTGAAATTTATGACTCTGTGCTTTCGGAAGAAGCAGTTATGGCATTTGAGTATGGTTATGCGACAGCAGAGCCTACATGTCTGACTATTTGGGAAGCCCAGTTTGGTGACTTCGCTAACGGTGCGCAGGTAGTATTCGACCAGTTCTTAAGTTCAGGTGAAGCTAAGTGGGGCCGTTTATGTGGTCTAACCGTTTTACTTCCGCATGGGTATGAGGGCCAAGGCCCAGAGCATAGTTCTGCGCGTCTTGAGCGATTCTTGCAAATGTGTGCTGACCACAACTGGCAAGTGTGTGTACCTTCAACACCTGCTCAGGTTTACAACATGCTTAGACGCCAAGTCGTTCGCCCAATGCGTAAGCCGCTGATTGTAATGTCACCTAAGTCACTATTACGTCATCCAATGGCAGTATCTTCGTTAGAGGAACTTGCGGAAGGTAAATTCCATAACGTCATTGGTGAAATTGACAATATCGATCCGAAGAACGTTAAGCGTGTTGTTATGTGTTCAGGTAAGGTTTACTACGATTTGTTAGACCAGCGCCGTAAAAATGAGCAAACAGACGTTGCAATCATTCGTTTAGAGCAACTTTACCCATTCCCACAAGAAGAATGCGCTAAAGTTGTGGCACAATACAGCCATGTAAAAGATTGGGTTTGGTGTCAAGAAGAGCCTCAAAACCAAGGCGCTTGGTACTGTAGCCAACACCATTTCTGGCAAGCAATTCCAGATGGTGCAAAATTAACATATGCAGGCCGTGATGCATCCTCGTCACCTGCAGTAGGTTATGTATCCGTTCACAACCAGCAACAGAAAGCCCTGGTTGAAAACGCACTCACAATTAAATAAGGAACAGTAATGACAATTGAGATAAAAGTTCCGGTTCTACCTGAGTCAGTTGCCGATGCCACCATTGCAACCTGGCACGTAAAGGCCGGTGACGCAGTTAAACGAGACCAGAACCTGGTTGATATTGAAACTGATAAAGTGGTTTTAGAAGTTGTGGCGCCAGCGGACGGTACAATTGGTGAGATCCTAAACGAAGAGGGTGCAACTGTTTTAGGCGAGCAAGTTATTGCTAAACTAGAAAAGGGTGGTGCTGCTGCACCAGCTGAAGCTAAAACAGAAAGCAATGCGAAAGACGATTCTAAATCAGGTGCGGCTCCAGCGGCTTCTGGAAAAACATCTGATGTTAAAGTACCAGTACTTCCAGAGTCTGTAGCTGACGCGACAATCGCAACGTGGCATGTGGCTGTGGGTGAAGCAGTTTCTCGTGACCAAAACTTGGTTGATATCGAAACTGACAAAGTAGTACTTGAAGTTGTAGCTCCTACAGACGGTTCACTAGCTGAAATCATTGCAGAAGAAGGTGCGACTGTTACAGCTGAAGAAGTTATTGCGAAGTTTGTAGAAGGTGCGGCAAGCGGTGCTTCTGCTCCAGCAGCATCTAGCGAAAACGATGACAGTGAAGACAGCAGCGATGCGCTTAGTCCGTCTGTACGTCGTCTACTTGCTGAAAAAGGCGTAGACGCAGCTAAAGTGAAAGGTACGGGCAAAAATGGCCGTATCACTAAAGAAGACGTAGAAAAGTACCTTAAAGGCGGCGATAGCTCAGCTAAGGCAGCGCCTGCTGCAGCTGAAGCACAAGTGGCAGATTTACCAACGGGTAACCGTACTGAGAAGCGTGTTCCAATGACGCGTCTTCGTAAGACTATTGCGAATCGCCTACTTGAAGCGAAGAACTCTACAGCAATGCTAACTACGTTTAACGAAGTAAACATGAAGCCTATCATGGACCTTCGTAAACAGTATCAAGAGAGCTTCGAAAAACGTCACGGCATTCGTTTAGGCTTTATGTCGTTCTACGTTAAAGCAGTTACTGAAGCACTTAAGCGCTTCCCAGAAGTTAACGCGTCAATCGACGGTGATGACATTGTTTATCACAACTATTTCGATGTATCGATTGCCGTGTCTACACCTCGTGGCCTTGTGACACCAGTACTTAAAGATACTGACACACTAGGTATGGCTGGTGTTGAAAAAGGAATTAAAGAACTAGCACTTAAAGGTCGTGACGGTAAGTTGTCATTGGCTGAATTACAAGGTGGTAACTTCACAATCACCAACGGTGGTGTGTTTGGTTCACTAATGTCTACACCAATCATTAACCCGCCACAAAGCGCAATTCTTGGTATGCACAAGATCCAAGACCGCCCAATGGCAGTTAATGGTAAAGTAGAAATTCTACCAATGATGTACCTAGCGCTTTCTTATGACCACCGTATTATCGATGGTAAAGAATCAGTAGGGTTCTTGGTAACCGTTAAAGAGATGTTAGAAGATCCAACACGTCTACTACTAGACGTATAAGACTTTCGTCTCACGGAATTGTGGTTGGGCGCTTTGCTTGTGTTATCTTGTTTAGCGCCTAACGCAACGCTGATATTTACCCTATAATATCAGTCTAAATAATCAAGTCGCATTTGCGGCTTTTGTCTTACTAAAAATCGGATAGAAACACCATGAATTTGCATGAATACCAAGGTAAGCAGCTATTCAAAGAATACGGCTTGCCTGTTTCTGAAGGATACGCAGCAGACACTGCTCAAGGTGCTGTAGAAGCGGCTGACCGCATCGGCGGTGAAGAGTGGGTAGTTAAGTGTCAGGTACACGCGGGCGGTCGCGGTAAAGCTGGCGGTGTAAAGCTAGTTAAAAACAAAGACGACATTCGCGCTTTCGCTGAAAACTGGCTTGGCAAAAATTTGGTGACTTTCCAGACTGACGAAAACGGTCAGCCTGTGAGCAAAATCCTTGTAGAATCTTGCACAGATATCGCTAACGAGCTTTACCTTGGTGCAGTAGTTGACCGTACAACCCGTCGCGTTGTATTTATGGCATCTACTGAAGGTGGCGTTGAGATTGAAACTGTTGCAGAAGAAACACCAGAGAAAATCCTTAAAGCTGAAATCGACCCAATTGTTGGTCCTCAGCCTTATCAAGCGCGTGAAATGGCGTTCGCTCTAGGTCTTTCTGGCGTACAAATCAAGCAATTCACTCAAATCTTCCTTGGCCTAGCTAAGATGTTTGAAGAGCTTGATGTTGCGCTTATCGAAATCAACCCGCTAGTTATCAAAACTGACGGTAACCTACACTGCCTTGACGCAAAAGTAGGTATCGATGGTAACGCACTATATCGTCAGCCTAAGCTGAAAGATATGCAAGATCCTTCACAAGAAGACGCGCGTGAAGCTCACGCAGCTCAGTGGGAATTAAACTACGTAGCACTAGACGGTAACGTAGGTTGTATGGTTAACGGTGCTGGCCTTGCAATGGGTACTATGGACATCGTAAACCTACACGGTGGTAAGCCAGCTAACTTCCTAGATGTTGGTGGCGGCGCAACTAAAGAGCGTGTAGCTGAAGCATTCAAAATCATCCTTTCTGATGACAATGTTAAAGCGGTATTGGTTAACATCTTCGGTGGTATCGTTCGCTGTGACATGATTGCAGAAGGTATCATTGGTGCGGTTAAAGAAGTTGGCGTAGAAGTACCGGTAGTTGTACGTCTTGAAGGAACCAATGCAGAGCTTGGCCGTGAAGTTCTAGCGAACTCTGGTCTAGATATCATTGCTGCTGAATCGCTAACTGATGCAGCGCAGAAAGTTGTTGCTGCAGCGGAGGGCAAATAATGTCTGTATTAATTAATAAAGATACTAAAGTAATTTGTCAGGGTTTCACTGGCGGTCAGGGTACTTTCCACTCTGAGCAAGCAATTGCTTACGGTACGCAAATGGTTGGTGGTGTAACACCAGGTAAAGGCGGTACCGAGCACCTAGGTCTTCCAGTATTTAATACTGTACGTGAAGCGGTAGAAGCAACTGGCGCAACTGCAACAGTTATCTACGTACCTGCACCTTTCTGTAAAGATTCAATCGTTGAAGCTGCAGATGCGGGTATCGAGCTAATCGTATGTATCACTGAAGGTATTCCAACGCTAGACATGCTTTACGTTAAAGAATACGTAGAAGCGAAAGGCGTTCGCATGATTGGTCCAAACTGCCCAGGTGTAATCACTCCTGGAGAGTGTAAAATTGGTATCATGCCTGGTCACATCCACAAGCCTGGTAAAGTTGGTATTGTTTCTCGCTCTGGTACGCTTACGTACGAAGCGGTTAAACAAACTACTGACGAAGGTTTTGGCCAGTCTACTTGTGTTGGTATCGGTGGTGACCCAATTCCTGGTTCAAACTTCATCGACATCCTTCAGATGTTCCAAGACGATCCACAAACTGAAGCTATCGTAATGATCGGTGAGATCGGTGGTACTGCAGAAGAAGAAGCGGCTGCGTTCATTAAAGAGAACGTAACTAAGCCAGTTGTTTCTTACATTGCTGGTGTTACTGCTCCTCCGGGCAAGCGTATGGGTCACGCTGGTGCAATCATCGCAGGCGGTAAAGGTACTGCTGACGAGAAATTCAAAGCACTAGAAGACGCAGGCGTTAAGACTGTACGTTCACTTGCTGAAATCGGCAAGGCGCTTCGCGAAACTACAGGTTGGTAAGCTAACGCTTATTAATATGTTTGAAAGCCCGCTTTAAGCGGGCTTTTTTATACCTGTATTTAAACGTGCGTTGCTTTAAAGTGCTTGCAAACGTATTCACCTTGTTAACGTTGCGTTTATAAGTACTCTATTTTTACCAACCGAATAACATAAAGATATTTTTATGAAAAAAACTGCGTTAGCGTGTTTCGCTTCCTTATTGTCATGCTCATCTATAGCTGATGAATACCTGACTTTTTTTATGGCAGGGCAATCCAATATGGACGGCTATGGATACGTTTCTGAACTGCCAAACGATTTAGCAAAAGAACAAGACGTGATGATTTTTCATGGAAATGGGGTTTTCGACAATCAGGACAACGGCGGTGTAGGGAAGTGGGATAAACTTCAACCGGGCCACGGTACAGGTTTTAAATCGGATGGAAAGACCAATACGCTTTCAGAGCGATTCGGAGCTGAATTAACCTTTGCCAAAGCAATACAGCAGCAGTATCCAGACAAAAAAATTGCCATTATAAAGTATGCGGTTGGTGGCACAGGCCTTGCGCTTAATACAGGTTACAGTAACTGGAACCCGAATTTTTCAGAGGGTAGCGGCCTCAATCAGTACGATTTTGCATTAAAGACAATTAACAACGCCTATGCAGTTAACGATATCGATGGCGATGGCAAGCCAGACTCGTTAAAACCTATGGGTATTATTTGGATGCAGGGTGAAGCCGATGCGCACGCAAGCGAAGTGTCAGCCAATGCGTACCTTACCAATTTAACAACTATGATGAATTTGTTTCGTGCTGCACTTAGGGTAGATGATCTGCCTGTTGTTATCGGCAAAATTACCGATTCTGAAATGGGCGAAGAAGATATTATGCCCTACATTGAACGAGTGCACCTTGCTCAGCAATTATTTGTCGAGTCAGACAGTTGCGCCAGCTATATGTCTAATTCTGATAATTATACTTATGGTGATGATCCTTGGCACTATACGAGTGAAAGCTTTTTACAAATGGGGAAGGACTTCGGAGTTTCTTATCAAAAGGCTGCAAATCAACGCGGTATGAAAGGTGAATAGTATGTCAACTGTTACGACGTTATCGCTTTTTCTCGTTGCGTTATTAAGCCTGTTCGCACCATCTGTTAGCTCGGCTTCAGAGAATGGGGTACCCTATCAAAACGAATGGCTAGAATCCCACTATCAACACCGGTTAGCGCTTTTCAAGACACAACCGTTAAATCCGGGGGACATTGTATTCGTTGGTGATAGCCTTACTGAATTGGGTGCAAACTGGGCTGTCCGGTTCGAGAATGTGAAAGTTCGTAATAGAGGAATACGTGGTGACACCACCTATGGTGTTTTAGCGAGATTGGATGAGTTAAAACAACGGAATCCATCAGCTATTTTTCTCTTGATCGGTATAAATGATATTTTCAATATTGTTTATGAAAATCAAATTGAGAAGCTATCGGATACTGCAAAAAATATTCATAACATAGCTAAGCAGTTGAAGTCGTCTCTTCCCAACACAAAAATTTACATACTTAGCCTTCTCCCTGATCACCGGGATTTTATTTCAGTATTGGCAAAAGAAGTAAACAAACAGCTATCTGACCAGAGCGATGCTAACTTCACTTTTATAAATCTGCATGATTTGTTTGCTGTCGATGGGATGATGAACCCCAAACTAACAACTGACGGAACCCATTTAAATGAATCAGGTTACCAAGTTTGGAGGAATGCAATTATGCCTTATTTGGATGATTTAAAATGATTGTGCGTACCTTAATCTTCCTCTCATTAACTTTATGTATTCATCAATTAAAAGCTGAAGTTAGTTATCCAGATGGAAATAAAAAAGCAGTAATATTTAGCTTCGATGATGGACTGGAACAAGACACGAGATTAGTCGAGCTATTTAATAAATATAATCTTGTAGGAACGTTTAATTTAAGCTCCGGATTATTTGACCAAAAAGCACTTTGGTTGAATGATTTTATTGGAAAGCCCAGTCATTATGTCGGTCGAGATCAAGTTGCTTCTCTTTATAAAAATCACGAAGTCGCTAGTCACGGTTATACCCATCCTGTACTTCCAAATCTCAATCGGTGTAACGCGAAGAACCAGGTTGAGAGAGATAAGGCGTTGTTATCTGAAATTGTATCTTATGCAATAACGTCTTTTGCATACCCACTGGGTGCTTATAATGACACTACTATTGAACTTATTAAAGCTGCCGGTTTTTCTAATGCCCGAACAGTGAGAAGCACTAATAGTTTTTCATTGCCAAATAGCCTGTTTGAGTGGCATCCGTCTGTTCACCACAGTAAAGCGTTATCGCTTGCCAAAGAGTATGTTGAATTGCAAAAGGATGAGCTCACTGTTTTTGTAGTGTGGGGACACTCTTGGGAGTTTGACCAAAACTTGCCAGAAAATAATTGGGACTATTTCGAGTCTGTTCTACAGGAGCTGGCTGGTAGTGAAGATATTTGGTTTACCACAGCAGGAGAGTTTGCTCAGTTTTACACTACCATACGTTGACTTGTAGCCTAGCTATCGTATTACTTTTACTAACACTTTTGTAACCTTCCTTTCAGCGTTTATCAAAAAATGTTACTAGACGTTTATGTAATAAAATTTCATTAATTCTTGTTTTTAGCGGGTTTAAGCATTTATTTTGTAAATTTAATTCAATTTTAAATGTTGGGTTGTTAAAACTGTGTTGCATAAATTTTATTGAATACGTATGCAGGCAATTGTGCAAACCCTAGCTCGTCTATAGCATTGTCCCCGTGAGATGTATTGTCATTTATTTGTCATAAGAACAACAAAAAGACAACAACTATAACTGTATGGGACACCCGTTTTATGAAACAATTTAAACCCAACTTAATAAAAGCTGCGCTTATCTCTGGTGGTATGGCGTTTGGTAGTGCGCCGGCACTAGCACAGGAAGCAGATACCGATGCTGTTGATGAAGCCAGTCTTGAAGTTATTCAAGTTAGCGGTATTCGTGGCAGTCTGCAGCGTGCACAAGCAATCAAAATGGATAACACGTCAATTGTAGAAGCGTTATCTGCTGAAGACATAGGTAAACTTCCAGACACAAGTATTGCTGAGTCAATCGCTCGTCTTCCTGGTCTAGCTGGTGAACGCCGTAACGGTCGTACTAGCGGTATCTCTGTTCGTGGTTTCAACGAAAACTATGTAGGTACTACACTGAACGGTCGCGAGCTATTAGGTATGGGTGATAACCGTGGTGTGGAATTTGACCTTTACCCTACGGAAATTGTTTCAAATATCTTAGTTTATAAAACTCCTGAAGCCGGCCTAATGACTCAGGGCATTGGTGGTACTGTTGATATTCAAACTGTCAGTCCACTAAGCGCGCAAAAAACGGTAACAATCAACGGTACGTATGAAGCAAACCAAGAAGAGGCGGGTAACCCTGATTTTGATAATGAAGGTCATCGTCTATCTTTTAACTACGTAGATCAATTCGCTGACGATAAGCTTGGTGTGGCGTTAGTTATTGCCGATATGGAATCACCTCGTCAAGAACAGTACTTCCGTGGTTGGGGTTATGCGACTGCAAACCCCGACAATGCAGCAGAAGGTGTTGAAGTACCTGAGGGAACAGTAATACTTGGTGGTCACGATTCCTTTACTCGTTCAGCAATGTTAGAGCGCACATCAGTTGCTGGGGTGATTGAATACGCACCCACTGACAATTTGAAAATTCAATTCGATGCGCTATACATTGATTTTGAAGAAAATGATGCACGCCGCGGTGTTGAAGAAGGTGGCGCTGAATGGGGCACAGGCGCTTACACAATCACTGGTGTTGAAGATGGTCTAGTAACCTCTGGTTACTATGATGGCTTCTTATCTGTAATTCGTAACGACTCTCGTCAACAAGAAGCTGAGCTTACTACCTTTGGTCTAAACGTTGAATATACAATCAATGATAACTGGACAGCAACGTTAGACGTATCTATGGGTGAAGTGGACAAAACTATCACTGATATCGAAAGTTACTCAGGTGTAGGTCGTGCAGGTATCGATGGTCGTCCTCTTACTCCACGCGCATGGACAATGACATCTACTGGTGCGGTTTACAGCGACCATCCTACTTTAGACAGTGTCGATTTAGCAGACCCTAACTCAATCTACCTAGCTGGTCCGCAAGCCTGGGGTGGTTCACTAACTCCAGTAGAGCGCTTCCAGGGCGTAGAAGGTTTTGGACCTAATACAGCACAGGATGGTTTTGTTAACGAACCTATTTTTGAAGAGTCACTTGATGCTGTTCGTCTTGACCTTGAGGGTTTTGTTGAATGGGGTATCTTCACTAAGTTAACTGCCGGTGTTAACTATCAAGAGCGCGAAAAGTCTAAAGATAATAACGGTGCTTACCTAACGTCGCCACAATGGCCAAACCAAGAACTGGTTCCAAACCCTATTGGTACAGCGGATTTAAGCCACATTGGTATCGATGGCGTAATTGCATACGATGGTCTTGGTTTGTATAGAAGCGGTTATTACATAGAGACAGAAGCAGAACTATTTGAAAATGGTCGCTTTGGTGACTCTTACACCATCTCTGAAGATATTCTAACTGCATATGCAAAATTAGACATTGAAACTGAAATTGGTGATGTACTGGTATTTGGTAATCTTGGGCTACAGGTTGTTAATGTTGACCAAGCAGGTACAGGTTTTAACACCACTACTGGTCCAACAGGATTCACTGCGGTCACTCCAGTATCGGATGGCGACTCTTACACTGACGTATTGCCAACATTGAACTTGAGCTTCGAAATTGCTGAGAACCAGTTTATTCGTACAGCTTTAGGGAAGGTGATTAGCCGTCCTCGTATGGATGATATGCGTCCGAACAACACAGTAAGCTTTACTTTTAACGACCAGCAAATCATTTCAACAAATGTTGCTAATGGCCCATGGTCTGCAAGCGCGGGTAATGCACGTCTTAGACCGCTTGAAGCAAACCAGTTTGATATTGCTTACGAAAATTACTTCGCGGACTCAGGTTACTTCGCCGCTAGCTTCTTCTATAAAGATCTGACTAACTGGCACGTAGCTGGACAAACTGTTGGCGATTTTAGTGAGTCTTACATTGAAGGTTTCCACGAGACGTCTGGTGAAACTGACATCAATGGTGATGAGGTACTTGATGAAAACGATATCGTACCACCAGGTACATTTAACGGAATTGTAAGCTTCCGTGAAGATGGACTAGAAGGTTTTGTTCGAGGCTGGGAGCTGCAGGGTAGTCTGCCGTTTGACATGATCCACGATTCACTTGAAGGTTTTGGTGTATTCGCTAGTGCGACCTTCCTTGACGGTGAATTAGAGAATGGTGAAGCGGTACCAGGTTTATCTGAAGAGACCTACTCACTAACCGCCTTCTATGAAAGCAATGGTTTTGAAATTCGTGTATCTGGAACTAAACGTGATGCGTTTGCTACTGAGACCCGTGCAATCAGCCTTTCTCTAGCACCTATTGAAGATAACGGTGTTAAGCAGATAGACGCACAGATTGGCTACGACTTCAGTGAGTCTGGCATTGAATATCTTGAAGGGCTTCGCGTTACGCTTCAAGGCCAGAACCTGACTGACGAGCCTACTGTTCGTGTTAATCCGGGCGACAGTCGTCAAATTACTGAGTACCAGAGCTACGGACGTAACTTCCTACTTGGTTTTAACTACGCTTTCTAAGTGGTTGTTGAAACAGCGCTTGTTATATGCGAGCGCTTAAACGAGTAACATTAAACAAGCCCCAATTCACGTAATGTATTGGGGCTTTTTGTTGTATAGCACTAGATGTCATGATATTTAGAGATGATAGTAATGTGGGCACAAAAAAATGCTGACGGCAGAAATATGATGAACAAAGCGGTAAAAAATGTAGTTATTGTAGGTGGTGGCACGGCAGGTTGGATTTCAGCAGCGGTAATTAAGCGTCTTATCGGTGCGGGCGTAAACGTAACCTTAGTTGAGTCTGAAGAGATCGGAACCGTCGGTGTTGGCGAAGCAACTATTCCGCCTATCATTACCCTTAACAACGTGATGGGTATCGACGAAAAAGAGTTCTTACGCGAAACAAACGCCACCATGAAGTTGGCGATTAAGTTTGAAAACTGGCGGGTAGAAGGGGAAAGCTATTTCCACACTTTTGGCGCCCCGGGTAAAAGCTACGCTTTTTGTCATTTTCATCATTATTTCAAACGCGCTCAAGAGTTAGGGCTATCTGACTCGATATGGGAATACGATCTAAACTACCTTGCCTGTAAAGCGGGTAAATTTGCCCATATCAAATCTCCCGACCCAATTATAGAAATGCCGTATGCCTATCATTTTGATGCGTCGCTGTATGCTCGATTCCTTCGTAAGAAATGTGAGGCGATGGGCGTTACTCGCAAAGAAGGCATTATTACTGATGTTAAACAGGATGCAGACAGCGGCTTTATTACCGGGGTGACGCTTAAAGACGGTGCTCATATCGAAGGCGACTTGTTTATTGACTGTTCAGGGTTTAAAGGGCTACTTACGCAGCAAACACTGAATACCGGCTACGAGGATTGGTCGCATTGGTTACCTTGCGACCGGGCAGTAGCTATGCCTTCAGAGCGCCACGAACATACCCGTCCTTATACTCGTTCGATTGCACACTCTGCAGGTTGGCAATGGCGTATTCCGCTTCAGCACCGCAATGGTAATGGCTTAGTATACAGCAGTAATTATTTTTCTGACGAGCAAGCACTAGACATACTGTCAAGTAACCTAGATACCAAACCACTCGCCGATCCTAATTTTATCCGCTTTAAAACAGGGCGAAGACGCAAGCAGTGGAATAAGAATGTGGTGGCCGTTGGGCTTTCTAGCGGATTTTTAGAGCCCCTCGAGTCAACGAGTATTCATCTTATTCAGTCTGCAGTAGTTCGACTAATCCATTTATTCCCACACGAAGGGATTAAGCAATATCAGATAGATGAGTATAACAAGCAGTCTCAGCTTGAATACGAACAAATACGTGATTTCATTATTTTGCACTATCACGTTAATGAAAGAACTGACTCGCATTTCTGGAAGGATTTACGAGAAATGGATGTGCCAGACAGCTTAACGCATAAAATAGAGCTATTTAGAGAGTCAGGAAACTTGTTCAGAGAGCAAAATGATTTATTCCTAGAAAGCTCATGGTTGCAAGTACTCATGGGGCAGGGGGTGAAGCAAAAAGACTACCATCCACTTGCCAATGCATTGTCTGAACAAAAGCTGGAAGAGTTGATGCAAAATATTAAACGTATTAAGAATGAACCCATCGGAAAAATTGCTACTCATGATGAGTTCTTGAAGCAGTTTTGTGCTTAGTCGTTTAACATGAATAGACCAATGAACATTGTGATTGCCGGGGGCGGAACTGCCGGCTGGATGGCGGCTAATTATTTTGCACATAAATGGCCCTCGGACAAGGTTAAAGTCACCCTTGTTGAGTCTCCCGATATAGGCATTATTGGTGTAGGTGAGGGTTCCACACCGACATTAAAACGCTTCTTTGAAGAGCTAAAAATTAAAGAAAGTGATTGGATGCCTAAGTGTAATGCAACCTACAAAGTAAGCATTCAGTTTAAAGACTGGAGCCCTAGTTCGGGGGTTAAACAGTATCGCCATCCTTTTATCTCTCAAACAGACACCTTTACCCAGCGTGCTTTTGAAGTTAACTGCCGCACTCGAAGGCTAGGTCTTGATAGTCACGTCAACCCAGAAGATTTTTTGTTAAATGGTGTGTTGGCAAAACAAAATAAGGCGCCTCTTACGCCTGAAAATTTTCCATTTAGAATGGAATATGGCTACCATTTTGACAGCGCATTGCTGGGCAACTATTTGCGTGATGTTGCGGTTGAAAAGAGCGTTACCCACGTTAATGCCGTAATCAGCGACGTGGCACTTCATGCTAACAGAGATATCAGCCATTTAGTAACAGATAGAGGCAATATTGAAGGAGACTTTTTCGTTGATTGTACAGGATTCTCTTCAACCCTATTACAGCAGGCTTTAGGCGTTAAATTCAATTCCTATTCTGATAACTTGTTCAACGATTCTGCAGTAGTTTTACCCACACATGCACAAGAGAATATTCAAGTAGAAACTCAGTCTACAGCACTTTCTAACGGTTGGTGTTGGTCAATACCGTTACAGAGCCGCACAGGTAATGGCTACGTTTACAGTGCTGCTCATTTATCGAAGGATAAGGCCGAAGAAGAATTGCGACATCACCTAGGTCTTGAAAACAGCGATATTGAAGCCAGACACCTTAAAATGAAAGTAGGGCAAGTTGAGCAGCACTGGCAAAACAACTGTTTGGCATTAGGGCTATCTCAAGGGTTTATAGAGCCGCTTGAAGCAACGGCGCTTCACCTTGTGCAGATTTGCATCGAGTATTTCACAGATATGTTTGAAAAGGGTGGTTTCTCTAACAGCGAGAGAACCACGTATAATGCATTTGCCAAAGCGCGTTTTGATAGAGTGCGAGACTATATTGTGGCGCACTATAAACTTAATACAAGAAACGATTCTGACTACTGGCGTGACAATAGAAACAATATGGTGTTGTCTGGCTCCCTAAAATCGATCATTACCACTTGGTTTAATCGCGAAGATCTAGCGAATGAAATCGAGCGGCAGAATATAGGTATGCACTGGGACTCAATATCATGGCATTGCTTATTTGCTGGTTATGGTGCATTTCCGGCACTTGCACAAAATCAGCCTGGTCGAGGGGATTTGTATAAAGAGCAAAATGTTGAGCGCTTTATTCAAGGCTGCGCGTTGAATTTCGAACATCATAATGTTGTACTTCGAACACAGCAACACGGTGAGTAAGAACCCCGAGAGCTAGGGATGGCTTTCAATAATGTTATAATTTCCCATAAGTAACTGGCCTAATCTGCTGACATCCCTCCTGCAAAAGTTATATAAAACAATCACTTCTGAACTTTGTTTAAATAATGCTTCATAAATGTAAATGAATACGTATGCATAGCGTTGCTCTCTTTTTATACAAACCAGTAGTATTTGGTGTTGAAGCATAAAACCAGTCCGCATAGATAATTACCCACTCGCCCTGCCAGAACCTTCTGAGTGAGCACTTATCTATGCGGATTGGTATAAAAGGCATTTTTGGGTGTGGTAGTCCTAAAAATGTCGATAATAAACAAGGATGGGACACCAATGAAAACATTCAAACCCAGCACTATAATGGCGGCCTTGATCAGTAGTGGGGTCGCGTTTAGTGCGCTACCGCTCTATGCTCAAGAGTCACCTGACACTCCCGAAGATAAAGTTGAACGTCCACAAGAAGATACCTTAGAGCGTATCGAAGTACGTGGTTTCAGTACCAGCTTAATTCAATCACTCAATCAAAAACGTTTCTCTGACACGGTTTCTGAGCAAATATCTGCAGATGACCTTGGCGGGCTTCCCGACGTATCTATGGCAGATGCTTTGACCCGTTTGCCAGGTATTTCGGCAGTGCGTACCGGCGGACAAGCTGCTCAGATAAATATTCGCGGTTTATCAGGCGACTTTGTTTTTTCAACGTTAAACGGTAGAGAGCAGGTATCCACCAGCGGAAGTCGCGCTATTGAATTTGACCAATATCCGTCTGAGCTTATTAGCGAGGCAGCGGTTTATAAATCTCCCAAGGCATCGCTTATTGAAGGCGGCATTGCGGGTACGGTAGAACTAAAAACAGCATCACCTCTGGCCATTGAAGAGCAACATAAGTTCAGCGCCAACATGCGTGGTATGTATAACGATAGAGCATCCGAAATAAGCGATGCTACAGAATACGGTCATAGACTAAGCTTTTCTTATCAAGGCAAGTTCCTAGACGATACCTTGGGCGTATCATTGGGTTATGCACGTCTATTTCAGCCAAGCGTTTCTACGCAGTTCATCGGTTTAGCGTATAACGGTCAGGTAGATGTTGATGGCCTGGAAGGGGATACCGACGGCCCGGCAGATTGTCCAAACTGTGAACTCATTTCAGAAGGTTTTGAGATGCAGCACAAGGGCGGTGAAGAAACGCGCGATGGCTACGTTGCAGCGTTTGAATGGGCGCCTATCGATACGTTTACGCTAAAAGCTGATGCCTTCATTTCAAAATTTGATTCTGAAGCTTTTGCTCGGGGATTTCGCGTTAAGTTAGGCGGTATTAACGCGGGTATTACTAACCCGGTTGTAGTTAACAACAGCGTCGTTGGCGGTACTTTTTCTCGTACAGACAATAGCTTCACCCGAGTTGAACTGGTAAACGACGACAATCAAGATTTCGACAGTGTTACAAACTTGGGTGTTAATGCTAGTTGGGAAATATCTCCAGATTTATCGGTTCAGTTTGACGTATCTCGCTCAAGTGCTGAAAGTGACTTTAGAAACGGCTTGTTATGGTCGCTTGTAGGCGAAGATGCGACAGCTGCGAACCCAGTGTTTGACGAAAACGTTCAAATATCCTATTTGCTGAACGGGTTGAATCTGCCTGATATTGGCTTTAACCAAACTGATGCCTTTACTGATTTAGACCGGGTCATGGTGAGTAAGTACGGTATCTATCCATTTGAAAATAAAGATGAGCTAGATGCATACCGTGTCGACTTCCAGTATTACGTAGACGTACCCATTATTTCTGGATTTGAATTTGGCTATCGTTATTCAGATCGGGAATACAACAATGATCGCTCTGTCTTTGAATACGGTAATGACAGTGCCTTTTCGGTCAGTGAACCACCACTTCGTTTAACGTCAGATATGGTTGAACAAGTTGATTGGAGTGGTGACTTTGGATATTTCCCAAGCTATTTATCAGTCGACTTAAACAGCGCGCTCAATGCCTGGTTCCCAGAGGGTAGACCGCAGCCTGTTCAAACATGGGGGCCAGGGGCTGCTGGCGTCATTAATGGCCCAGGTACAGGCCCGGCTACAGCGTGGACACTACAAGAAAGCGGTGATGTATTTGAAACCGTAAACTCGGCTTACTTAATGGCAAATATTAATACCGAAATTGGCAGTATACCTGTTACAGGTAATATCGGTGTTAGATACGTTAAAAGTAAACAAAGCTCAACTACACTACAGCGTGCTACCCAGCTAATTCAAGACTTAGAAACGGGTACGTCGGTTGAAGTAAGCGACCCAACCGCAGGCGCGCAAAACATTACAGATGACGTAGGGCTCATCAATAATTTTTATCGTCCAGCGTTAATCAGCCACGAGTATTCAGATGTACTGCCGTCTATTAACTTAAACTTCAAACTTACTGATGATACTCAACTTCGAGTGGCAGCTGCAAAGGTTATGGGGAGAGCACCAATTAACCGTTTTGCGGCAAATGCGTCTACGACTATTGAAACGGTCACCGCTTTTCAAGATAGAGATTCAGGTGAAATTACCCTTTCAAACCCTACTGCAAGGGTCAGTGGTAACGCCCGTAATAGTCCGTACTTAGAGCCTTTTTACGCTACACAGTACGATGTGTCATGGGAATATTACTTCTCTGATACAGAAGGTGCTTTAGTTGTAGCGGGTTTCTATAAAGACATTGAGTCGTTTGTAGAAGACATTGAAATAGAGCCTTATGACTTTGAAGCAAACGGCATAGTCATTCCAGACAACGTAAGTGTTCCAGTCTACTTAACCCCAGAATTTACTGGGCAAGAAGCCGAACTAGCACGGGATGAAAACGGCGACCCTATCTTTGTGACAGTGCCTACAGAAAATGGTAGCTATAGCACGGCAGTAAATAACGCAGAAGGTGGTTACATTCGAGGACTAGAAGTCGCTTACACGCAAATTTACAGCATGCTACCTGGGTTATGGTCAGGGTTAGGTGTTAGCGCTAGCTACTCTTATACGGAAAGCGAAATCCAGCGCACCCTTGGCGATGGCGTTTACGCTGCAAATTTACCAGGGCTTTCTGAAAATGTAGCCACATTAACCGTTTTCTGGGAATACGAAGGCTTCGAAACCCGCCTGTCTAGTCGCTATCGGGATGCTTTCGTTTCTCAGCAAGTAGCGGTAAACGATCAGGTCGTAAATTTCGATGAAGAGCTGGTTATTGATTACCAAGCCTCTTATGAGATTAACGACAATTGGAGCCTACTGTTTCAAGTAAACAACGTAACTGACGAGCCTACAAAAAGCTATTTCGCATCTGAAGAGCAAACCGGCACCATTCAGTACTTTGGCACCCAATATTACCTAGGGATGACCTACCAACTATGAAAAACAACATCTTAGGTCATTTATTTGGCGACCCACATAAACATTTGGTTGCTAAAAATAGCAAAATTATTCAGGAGAATTCTATGTTTACTAAAAAGAGAGTAGTGCGCGCAGCGTTACTTTTAGTAGGCGCTTATACACTTGCAGGATGCGGAGGCTCTGGCGTTGAGTCGGGCACAAACGATTTGCTTACCTGTGAAGTGCCCAATGTTCCAAACGCAGCAGGAACGGCCTGCGAGCCGCCACCGCCTATTCAATGCGATGCGCCGTTAGTGCCGAACGAGGCAAACGATGCCTGTGAAGCGGGCGCGGATCCAAGTTTACCGGCACCTGTATTCACCCCCTCATCTAATCAAGCTGTGCTTTACTATAACCGCGCTGCAGTGGATGCGGATAACTCAAGTAACGACGCTGCGTATGAAGGGTGGAGGCTACATACCTGGAACAATGACCAGTGTGATGCTTATGCTGACGCAGACACGGATTGGGCGAACGGTCGTATTCATAGCGGCATAGATCCTAACTATGGTGCGTACTGGATCTTAGACCTTAAAGACGATTACGGAAGCTGTCATAACTTTATCATACACAAAGGTACCGATGACGCCGGTAAAGAAATGGGGGGAGGTGATTTCCAAGGCTCACTTGTTCAAGACGACGAAACCTTTGTACGCATGAATTTTACCCTTTCTGGTGAACCAACGATCTTTGAATTTCCAATTATGTCCCTTGGTCCACAGCCGGTTGATATAGAAGGCTTTGGTGCTCATTGGTTAGACGCCAACACTATTTTATGGGACGTACCCGAAACTGTATCAGAGGTAAAGCTTCACTATTCAGCGCAGGCTGATTTAGAGAGCACCTTGGAAGAGGGTATCAATGGTACTGAAGTAGCGCTAATAGGTACAACACTTACCGAAGAGCAATCTGCTCGTGCACCGCATTTAAATTCAATGCAAGCATGGGAAGGTGACTGGTCAGTAGAAGATGCAAAAACGGTATTGACCACACAAGCGGTAGTTGGTGGATATGATGCTGATGGTTCCCTTGTAGCAGCGACCGGTATTCAATTGGCAAACGCAATTGATGCGCTTTACACCATGGGTGAAGAAGATGCTGACGAAGCACAGCTAGGTGGCATTTACACAGACGCAGGTATTACCGCTGCACTGTGGGCGCCTACCGCTTCAAATGTCGACCTTTTGCTTTATAACGATGATAAAACGTTGAGTCAGCGTATAGATATGCTGCGTGATGACGCGTCAGGCGTATGGCGCTATGAAGGCGATATGTCGCTAGACCGTCAGCTTTATCGCTATGAGGTTACGGTATATCACCCTATTACAGGTAACGTAGAAACGCTGCTTGTAACAGACCCATATTCTGTATCGCTTAGCACAAACGGGCGTTTTTCACGCTTTGTAAACCTTGCCGATGAAGATTTAAAACCTGAGGGGTGGGATACTCACACCATTCCTACGGTAGAAAATTATGAAGACGCGGTTATTTATGAAGGTCACATACGTGATTTCAGCGTACGCGATATGTCTACATCTGAAGAAAATCGTGGCAAATACCTTGCCTTTACTGAAGAGGGAACGGCACCGGTTGAGCACCTTAAAAAGTTGGTAGACGCAGGGCTAACCTATTTCCATATCCTTCCGACCAATGACATTGCAACCATTGACGAAGACCCAACCAACACAGTTGACTTGTACGATACCGTGGGAAAACTTTGTCGCTTAAATAGCAGTGCTGCGGTATGTGAAGAAGAAAGCTCGGACGCATTGTTGATTGACGTATACAACGCTTACGACCCGTTATCACAAGCGGGTAAAGCTCAGCAGTTGACTAATGACTTACGCAATCTGGATACGTTCAACTGGGGGTACGATCCTCATCACTTTAATGCACCTGAAGGTAGCTATGCATCTAGTGCCGAAGGTGTTGAGCGTATTGTAGAAATGCGCGCTATGATCCAAGCGCTTCATGAAATGGGCCTGCGTGTTGCACTTGATGTGGTTTATAACCATACCAATGCATCTGGTGTTTTCAGTAAGTCTGTTCTAGACAAAGCTGTACCAGGATATTACCACCGTTACGAAGTGGACACTGGGGCGATAGTGCGCGAAACCTGCTGCGATGACACAGAGCCACGTAACGTCATGATGGAAAAATTCATGGAAGACTCGTTGCTAATGTGGGCTGAACACTATAAGTATGACTCGTTCCGTTTTGACATCATGAGCCAAGCGACCAAGGATACCATGGTACGCCTTCGTGATGCTGTTCAAGCTATTGATGAAGACAACTACTTCTATGGCGAGGGTTGGACCAAAATAGACCGCGGTTATGAGCAAGCCAGCCAGCTAAATATGGCCGGTACTGAAATTGGTACTTATAACGATCGCATTCGTGAAGCCATTCGTCAGGGCGCTATATTCAGACCCGAAGATGATGGGCTGTTAAGTGCTCAAGACCGTGTAAAAATGGGCATGATTGGAACGCTTAAAGACTATGTATTGGAAACTTCTTCGGGCAGTGCCGGTGCAACGAGTAACTTGGGCGGCTATGCAGAAGACCCGGCAGACATCATTAACTATGTGTCTAAACACGATAATGAAACCTTGTGGGACCAATTAAATTACACGCTTCCACAGGACATCACGCTAGAGCAGCGAGTTCGCGCACAAAACGTGGCAATGGGTATAAACCTAGTGTCTCAGGGTATTCCATTTTTACAGATGGGCGGCGACATGCTTCGCTCTAAGTCAATGGACAGAAATACCTACGACTCGGGTGATTGGTTTAACTATGTAGATTTCACGTACGAGACTAATAACTGGAATGTGGGTTTACCGTTAGCACAAGACAATGAAGCCCGTTGGGAAGAAATGGGGGAGTTCATTTATAACCCGAATCGAGCAGCGTCTATGGCTGATATTATGTTTGCCTCTGATGTGTTTGCAGAATTGCTCAACATTCGAATGACGAGCCCATTGTTTAGGTTAACCACTGCAGAAGAGATTATCGACCGTATTGGGTTTCACAATATCGGCGCACGCCAACAGCGTGGTCTTATCGCTATGAGTATCGACGATGGTGTATCAGCTAACAGCGAAGTACCTCGTCAAGACTTAGATATGATGAACGATGCGGTGATGGTACTCGTTAACACGGGTTACGAAGAGAAATCTATCACTGTAAATACAGCAACCGGCTTTTCACTTCACGCTACACAAATGAACTCAGTTGATGCAGCGGTGCGCGGAGCAAGCTTTGTTGAGGGTGAAGACGGTAACGGTACCTTTACCGTACCTGCACTTACTATTGCCGTGTTTGTTAAGCCACAGTCTGGCGCTCAAGGTTATGGTCTATCAGCGTTTGCCACGTCTGGTGCACCTGACGTTGTGCCTTACGGCGATACCCTTGCTTACCTTCGTGGAGACATGAACGGTTGGTCAACGGATGATGCATTTACCTACCAAGGCGACGGTGTATATACGGCTACCGCTTCACTTGAAGGTGGCGTAACTTATGGGTTTAAGTTTGCCTCTGAAGATTGGAGTACCGTGAATTTTGGTGCTGCCGATGGTGAAGAAGGGTTGGTGATCGCAGGTGAAGAGAAAGTACTTGCACGTACTAACACTAACTTGTCGTTTACCCCTGATATCAGTGCAACATACCTGTTTACCATTGATGCATCAGACAGCGAAGCGCCTATTCTGATGGTTGAAAACGAAGAGCCCTACGTTGGAACGCCTGTGTATCTTCGTGGTGCAATGAATGGATGGGGGACAGACGAGGAGTTCTCTTACCAAGGTGGGCGTATCTATACCTTTGCTCGAGATATTGAGCCTGGCACTTACGAGTTTAAAGTGGCGTCTGAAGATTGGAGTACCGTGAACTTTGGTGCTTTGTCCGCCGACGATGCCGATCGCAACTTAGTGCCAGGTCAAACTCTCGGGTTGGCTGCGACTAACGATAACCTTGTTCTAAATATTGAAACTGCTGACCGCTATGTGTTCGTGTTCAACGTAACTGATATAGACGCGCCTACCATCGGTGTGTTCAAAGAAGCGTTTTGGGGTGATACTCAAGTCTACATCCGTGGTGGCATGAACGGATGGGGCGCAGCAGATATGTTTGAATATCAAGGAGAAGGTGTCTACACAGCTAACATTGAGTTAAGCGCAGGCAGCATCGAATTTAAAGTTGCCTCTGAAGATTGGTCGACGGTAAACCTGGGTAATCCTAATGATGCCGCGAGTAACGCTGTCACGCCTGGCGAGCCTAAAATACTTGGAGCAAGTAATAACAACCTTATGATTGAAATAGCTGAATCTGGTTTGTATGAGTTTAAGGTTGCCGGCCCCGATGGTAATGCGCCCATGTTAACTGTAGTGATGAAATAAATTCTCATCAACGAGCCCAATTAACGTTTAGACGTTAATATTTAAAAAACCGCGACTTTGTTCGCGGTTTTTTCTTCTTGGCATATCTCTTGATTCTCTTGTAGGATGGTTGTTACCGACAGTGGTCGTACCAGAAAGTTGTGAATGTATCTACAGGGAGAGAACAGATGAAAAGTGCATTAGTTGTAGAAGGCGGCGCTATGCGTGGAATATTTGCGGCAGGCGTTCTAGATAAATTCATGGAGCAAGACTATTATCCCTTTGATTTTACGCTAGGGGTGTCCGCTGGGGCGACAAATTTGTCGACTTACGTCTCTAAAATGCACGGTTTGAGTAAAACTATTATCACCCAATATGCAACCAAGCGAGAGTTCTTCAGTCCGCTTCGTTTCATAAAAGGGGGGCATATGACGGATGTCCATTGGTTATGGCACCACTCAAAGCAGTCATTGAACATTCCCGCCCCTGGCGAAAAGAGCAGCATACCTTTGTTCGTAGGGATTACGAATGCCGAATCTGGTGAGTGTGAATATATAAAGGCCACGAAGGATAATGTAGATGATTTGATGGTAGCTTCTTGTGCGTTACCCACCGCATATAGGGATGAAATAATGATAAACGGTACACGCTATCTTGATGGCGGCGTTGCCGATGCAATACCAGCTATTAAAGCCTATAAGATGGGCGCAAGAGACATTACCGTGATACTTTCACAACCTCTTGGATTTACCAAACCTGAAGTAAAATCAACCTGGTTAATGCAGAAGGTGTATGGAGACCAGCCCGCTATTCTAGAAAAGATGCTTCAGCGTGCAGCAATTTATAATGAAACCCTCGATTTTCTCCATAACCCACCAAGAGACTGCACCATTAGGGTAATAGCGCCAGACGAAGCTTTCTGCGTTAAACGACTAACTATGGACAAGAAAAAGTTATTGAGAGGTTATGGACAGGGTAGGCGTATGGCCAGACGCCATCTTAAGAGCCTAAATACTAATGAGGTTGGTAAAAATTATCAGATAGCGTAAAGCTCCCTTAATAATTTTTTCTTGAGGTTGTATGATTTTAGCAACAGTTGTCGTTAAAAGCTTGGATTTCAATTAGGCTTTTTTTTGCTCGTAAGGAAAGCTCTGATTTACAAGAGTTTATCGTGTTTCAAAATGGCAACACATCATCAGCTTATCACCTATATTGTACTTATCACTTCCGCTTCTTATTGGTGTTTGGCCCTAATTGAGCAAACAATCTAGTAATATAACTAATACCTTTTTACAAAATGTTAGAGGCGCTTAATCCTTTAATAAAATCATAACTAACTGATAAAAAGCGTGTTTGTCTTCTGCTTATTATCAAAAATGTAAACTTTGCACCGAATTTGCAAAATTTTCACGTTGTTGGTCTGCAATTTGCTGTAACCTAAGCAACATTAGTTATTTTCTTTAATACGTTAATTACGTATATGTGAAACGCTCGGGGAAAAATAAAAAAGCGTAAAGTTGTAAAAGGGCAAATAGCACTTAGAGCATTTAAATAGCTCGGCGTATAGGATTCTGCGAAGGTAATAACAGACAACTGATCACCAGTAACAACCCATCAGTCACGATGAGGTTGCTGTAAGTTTTGTGTATTCGTTCTAATACTTATGACTAACTTTTAAGGTTACGCGTAGTAGCTTCCTTTAAGTCGTGGCAGTATCAAACTCAAATAATAAAAAGCTAGTAAAACGTGCAAATAGCAAATCAAAAAATTTCGATTGGGCTAGTAAACCCAAAAAATCCAGTCAATGTAGCGTCTATTTTGCGTGCTGCGGGATGCTACGGTGTCGCTAGTGTATTTTATACGGGACAGCGTTATCGTTTCGCTAAAGACTTTAATGCAGATACGAAAGCGTTTCATAAAGTAATCCCGACAGTTGGCGTTGACAATTTACGGGATGTTGCTCCAAAAGGGGCGTCCATAGTTGCGGTTGAACTTGTTGAAGGTGCTGAGCCTTTACCAAGGTTCGAACATCCTGAAAATGCTTTTTATATTTTAGGGCCAGAAGATGGAAGCGTAGGCGAAGATGTTTTGTCATGGTGCGATCACGTCGTCTATGTACCTACTTATTCGTGTATGAATTTGGCGGCCACGGCCAATGTTTTACTGTATGACCGTTTATCAAAGTCTGAGTACGTAAGTGGGGATGCACTTATCAGACAGAGCCGAGATACGAATAATAAGACAAAAATAAGATAGCGATTTAATTATTAACTAAGAAAAATAAACCTAAGGCTACTGTTGCTAACAGGAAGTTACCCATAAGCCAAACAATAAACTAAATTTAGGGGACTTTTGCGTTGAAAACAACAACAATGAGCGCTGCTCGTGCGCTAAATAGTGCTGTAACTAATAAGTTAAACCAGTTACCTCGACAACTGCTTAAAGCATTTCCACGCCGATTGTCACTTGAAGAAAGTATTTCCAATTTCTTTTTTAGCCGTTATGAACTCGTTGTAGCGAACGAAGAAAATGAAAAACAAGTTAGCTACAAAACCCGCCATAAAGTCTATTGCGAGGAAATGAGCTTCGAGCAAAAAAACGCTGCTGCTATTGAAAAAGATAAGTACGATGATCGCGCAATCAATTGTTATATCAAACACCGCCCGACAGGTGAATGCGCGGGTACAATTCGATTGGTGTTGCCAACTGAAGCTGGATTATCGTTACCTTTAGAGGAAAAATGCGCTGAAGCGTTTGAAGATTGCGCTCTGCTACCCTCTAATTGCGACCCATTAAGCGTGTGTGAGATATCAAGATTGGCAATCCCAAGAGAGTTCAGAGTTCGCCAAATGCGTTCTAAAATTCTGCCATTGGAAAAGCTTGAAAAAATAAAGCAAAAGAAAAGTACGCCATTTAATGTTGAGCACTTTCCTTACCTGTCTATTGCGCTGTATTTAATGGCAACCAGCATTTGCCAACATCTAAATGTTAAGCACGCATACGTTTTGATGGAGCCAAAGTTAGCACGAAGAATGAAAGCATTTGGCATTAATTTTAATTCAGTAGGCGACGCAGTAGAGTTTAACGGTAAGCGTGTGCCTTACAGGTTATCGCCACAAGTATTATTAGAGGATTTAGCCAAGCCTCTTAAAAGTTTTCACAAAAAGATCCATAACGAGCTTGATAGTGCGTTAAATGCTATTGAAACTCTTCCAGCACACACTGCTCGTCCGACGCAGAAACCTTTGCGAGTGGCGCAAGCTGCTTAAATTTTAATATCGCGATATTTATTAGCCGTCCTCTTGGACGGCTTTTTCATTTCTGAATACGTATGCATGTTTTTTAACATACATTTAACGCGTATCCTGTTGGCATCATTTACATTTTTGTCACGAATACTATGCTTAATCAAAAGTCGACTTTTTCTCTTAAGCCTTTATCTGTTGCTATGCTTTCGTTGGGTTTAATGGCGTGTACTGGTCCATCTCCATCAGTAAATAATCAAACACTTGAGGGTGAAGGAAGTAGGCCTTCAGCATCAAATCAACAAGGTGATATGTCAACGCATTCTGAAAACAGTGAAAGGCAAGGGAAACCTGTGGTCTACCAAGTGTTTACTCGACTATTTGGAAATACTAATTCTACCAACCAGCCTTGGGGTACGGTTGAGCAAAATGGCGTAGGCAAATTCAGCGACTTTACCCCTAAAGCCCTTGAAGCCATTAAAGCTTTAGGCACCAGTCATATTTGGTATACCGGCGTGCCACATCATGCGGTAATCAATGATTATACCGACTTCGGTATTTCAAATGACGACCCAGATGTGGTTAAAGGCCGCGCTGGTTCACCATACGCCGTTAAAGATTATTATAATGTTAACCCTGATCTAGCTGATAACCCTGCTAAGCGCTTAGAAGAATTCGAAGCTCTGATTGAAAGAACGCATGCTGCGGGTATGAAAGTTATTATCGATATTGTTCCTAACCATGTGGCCCGTGATTATCATTCGCTTTCTGCGCCAGAAGGTACAGTCGATTTTGGCGCAAACGATGACACGTCTGTACAGTATGCTCGTGACAACAACTTTTATTATGTTGTGGGTGAAGCATTTCAAGTACCCACTGCTGACAGCTACCAGCCTCTAGGCGGCGAACCCCACCCATTGTCAGACGGTAAGTTCGATGAGTTTCCTGCAAAGTGGACAGGGAATGGTGCAAGGGCAGCGCAGCCAGATATTAACGACTGGTATGAAACGGTAAAGGTGAACTATGGCGTGAAGCCAGATGGCACTTATGATTTTCCCTTGCTACCTGACGAATACAGTCAAAAATCTATCGAAGCGCACGCCGCGTTTTGGCAAGGAAAAGATCTTCCTGATTCGTGGTACAAATTCAGAGACATTGCTCACTATTGGATTGATAAAGGTGTTGATGGATTTCGTTTTGACATGGCTGAAATGGTGCCAGTAGAGTTTTGGTCTTTTCTTAACAGCAGCATAAAGCAAAAAGCACCTGATGCATTCTTGCTGGCAGAGGTATACCAGCCAGACAAATATCGCGATTACCTGCATAAAGGCAAGATGGACTATCTATACGACAAGGTAGGGTTTTACGATACGTTAAAAGCAATTATGCAAGGAAAGGGAAAAGTTACTGATCTAGTCGCTGTCCATAAAGAAGTTAGCGATATCGCACCGCATATGCTGCACTTTTTAGAGAACCATGATGAGCAGCGTATCGCTAGCCCTGACTTTGCTGGTAGCGCTGAAAAAGGCAAGCCAGCGCTTGCGGTAAGTGCGCTTATAAGCAGTTCTCCAACGCTGCTTTATTTTGGCCAAGATGTGGGCGAAGACGGTAGCGAAGAGACAGGTTTTGGCGACCCAACGCGTACGTCTATTTTCGATTACGTTGGCGTTCCTGCTCACCAGCGGTTTATGAATGATGGAAAATTTGATGGTGGTCAATCCACAAAGGAAGAAAAAGAACTGCATAAGTTTTACGAACGCGTGATGTCTATCGCCGCTACTAATCCGGCCATCGTTGGTGAGTACCAAAGCCTCCATTCGCTCAATCTTGGCGTCGAAAATTCAGCGTATTCAGAGCAGCAATTTACATTTGCTCGCGTACAAGATGATCATGGTTTTGTCGTTATCGCTAACTTCAGTGATGCACCAGTAAGGGAAATAAAATTTACAGTACCAGCGAGCGTATTAGATGTAACTAGCAAAACTATTAGCCTTGAGCCACTTCTTTCTCATGACAGCATTAGCCTAGAAAAAGATGATATTAACTACAGAGCCTCGTTATCACTAGAAGGGCTAGAGACGAAAGTATTTGCCTTCTAGATAGTGTGTAAAGCTATTAACGAAATCGAATACTAGAGATTTTATTTAAACGAGAGACCATGTGTATTGGCATGGTATCTCGTGAATACGTATGCAGAGCATTGGTCAGTCAGGCTATGCAATGTAGTATCTCGGTAATATTTTGCACTTAACGTATTTTTAACATCGGTGTCTATATGTTTAATCGCAACCGCGTATCTAATGCTATTTTCCCATCACGCAGTGTCTCGCTCTCACTCGTTGTGAGCCTTGCTACTTTATTTCCTGCATTTTCTGCTTTTTCCTCACAAGAAAATAACCTAGACGTTTACCCGCCCAACTGGTGGGCAGGTATGCAACATGATGAAGTAGAACTGATGATTTCTGGCAAAGACGTGGCCGATGACAAGGTTTCCGTTTCAAAAGGCAGTGTCCAAATAAAGCAAAGCAGGGCACTTGATAGTGAAAACTATCTTTTTGTAACGTTAGATCTTGCTGAAGCGAACCCGCAAGAATTGGTACTGACGTTAAAAGACGAAGAAGGAAGTTCACGGGACATTCACTATTCATTGAAAAAACGAGCTAAAGGTTCGTCGTCGAGAGAAGGCTTCGGACCTGAAGATGCCATTTACCTAATTGCCCCTGACCGATTCGCTAATGGCAGCGTGGAAAATGACAACATTGATGGGTATCAAGATAAAGTAGATAGGGCCTTTAAAGGCGGACGTCATGGCGGGGATATTCAGGGCATTGTTAACAACATCGACTATATAAAAGAGATGGGGTTCACCCAAATATGGACCATGCCGATGCTTGAAAATGCGATGGAAAAGTACAGTTACCATGGCTATTCAACCACCGACTATTACACTATAGACCCGCGTTTTGGCTCTAATGACGCTTTTGTAAAGCTAAGTAAAAAAGCCAACGAAAACGGCATTGGCGTTATCATGGATATGGTGCTTAATCATATCGGTAGTGAGCATGTATGGATGGAGGATACACCGTCTGCTGATTGGATAAACAATAATGGACAGTTTGTCGGTACTACCCATAAGCGTGAATCGCTTCACGACCCTCATGCCATAGCGAGCGATATCAAAGGGTTTAGTGACGGTTGGTTTGTACCAACCATGCCTGACCTGAACCAGCGCAACCCACATTTGGCAACTTATTTGATTCAAAATGCTATTTGGTGGGTGGAAACAGCAAATCTGAGTGGCATACGAGTAGACACTTATTCATATCCTGATAAAGCGTTTTTAAGTCAGTGGACTAACCGTATCATGAAAGAATATCCTAACTTCAACATAGTAGGTGAAGAGTGGTCGGTAAACCCTGTGATTACGGCTTATTGGCAAGCAGGTAGCAAACGCCACGACGATTACGACAGTGCTTTGCCATCTGTAATGGACTTTCCTCTTCAGGCTGCCGTTGTTAAAGCGCTTAATAGCGATGAAAGCTGGAATTCTGGTTTTATTTCAGTTTATGAGACATTAGCTACCGATTTCTTGTATGGTGATCCAAATAATCTGGTTATCTTTCCGGATAATCACGACATGAGCAGAATTTTCACCCAATTAAATAACGACAAGGCCAAGTGGAATATGGCAATGACGTTGTTTTTAACAACGCGCGGTATACCTCAAGTATTCTATGGAACTGAGATTTTGATGGGTAATGAAGGGACAGAAGATCACGGTATTATCCGGTCTGATTTTCCTGGCGGGTGGCCATCGGATAGCGAAAAAAATGCGTTTAGCGGCAAAGGCCTTTCTGATGACGAGCAGTGGGCTCAAGAGCGTATAAAAAAGCTATTAGCGCTGCGTCAATCTCATCCTCAACTCTTTAAAGGTGAGCTTAAACATTATGCGCCCGTAGACGGTGTTTACACGTATTTTCGTGTAGCCGAGGATACAGCGCAGAAGCTTATGGTTATCCTCAATAAAAAATCGGTAGATTTATCTTTAGCAAAGTACGCAGAAGTATTGGGTACGGATGTATCAATAACTCGCGTGAGCGACGGTCAAACATTTAACGCCTTTGAAACCATAAGCCTTCCTGCTATGTCGGCTAATGTGTTTATTGTGCAATAACCGTATCAATTAAATTAAAACAATAAATAGAGCAAAATATGCAAGCAACTCAACCACGCCTTTCCTTTTGGCAAATATGGAATGTCAGTTTTGGCTTTCTGGGTGTTCAATTTGGTTTTGCACTGCAAAACGCGAACGTTAGTCGAATACTATCGGACCTAGGTGCAGATCTTCATTCACTATCACTATTTTGGCTTGTAGCGCCCATTATGGGCTTGATAGTGCAGCCCATTGTTGGCTCGGCATCAGATAGAACGTGGAATCGATTGGGCCGCCGCCGGCCGTTTATACTTGCTGGGGCGATAGCCGCGGTGGTAGGTATGATCTTATTACCCAATGCGCCGATCTTCGTTGCCTTCTTAGCGCCTATGGTTATGGGCGCTTTAATGGTTGCACTGATGGATGCATCGTTTAATGTGTGTTTCCAACCGTTTCGCTCTTTGGTATCTGATATGGTACCAGCGTCACAGCGCAACGTGGGTTATTCAATACAGTCGCTTCTTATCAATATCGGCGCGGTAATTGGCTCTATACTGCCATTCATTCTAACTAATGTGGTAGGCCTAGAAAATACCGCTCAAATGGGGGAGGTTGCGCCTTCTGTAATGTGGGCATTCTACATAGGTGCGACTGTACTACTAGGTACGGTTATTTGGACCGTTATACGCACGAAAGAGTATGCGCCAGACGAATACAATCGCTACAAGGGCCTTACCGAAGAAGCCCCTGCAAGTGAAAGTAAGGCTAAAGCACCGCTTGGCCAGCGCTTAGGTGAGTTTTTCGTTTTAGTAAAAGACATGCCAACCACCATGAAACAACTGGCTGTTGTTCAGTTTTTTTCTTGGTTTGCGCTTTTTATTATGTGGGTTTACACCACACCTGCGATTACTCAACATATTTGGAACGTAGATAAGCAATGGTTTGATCCCGCTTATATCGCCGCTGCGCCTATGGTGCCTGAAACTATTGTTATGGCAAAAGGTGCTGCTGGTGACTGGGTAGGTATACTTTTCGCGGCATATTCTGTGTTCGCTGCTATTTTTTCCATTTTCTTAGCAAAGCTGGCAGATAAATTCGGTCGCAAGACTGTATACGCTTCGTCTTTAGCGCTAGGTGGCCTTAGCTATGTAAGTTTCTTACTATTCCAAGACCTTACTATGGTGAATGTTAACCTGCTTATTACTGAAGTAACTGTGCCGTTAGGCGCAGTGAAACTACTTACCCCAATGATAGGGGTAGGTATTGCGTGGGCGGCAATTCTTGCTATGCCTTACGCCATGTTAGCCGGCGCACTACCCGCGAACAAGACGGGTGTTTACATGGGAATATTCAACTTCACCGTGGCTGCACCGCAAATTGTTTCAGGTTTAACTGCCGGTTGGATCTTAAGCAGTGTATTTAACAACGATGCCAAGTACATAATTGTCGTGGCCGGTGTTTCTATGCTCATTGGTGCCGTGTCTGTCTTTTTCGTTAAAGAGACGGATAAACAAGAACTTGAAGCTGAGCAGGGAGCTTAATATGTTATTCAAACGTTCAGCAATTGCATTAACGTTAGCCGGTTTATTTTGCTCTGCTTGCACTAGCACGGCTACATCGTCTTTAGACAATAGTGAAAAGCATACCGCTCAGGCTATAGTAGGTACCAGTACGCCATTTGCTAGCGAGGCAGTTTACTTTGTGGTAACTGATCGCTTTGTCGACGGCGACTCTTCGAATAACCACGAAGACCAAGGCGGGGAACATCCCACTTGGCAGCTACCGCTTGAAGGTCCCGACGGTGAAAAAGCCTATGTGGGTTACATGGGCGGTGATTTACAAGGTATCTTAAATAACGCTGATTACATTAAAGATATGGGCTTCACTGCCGTATGGATGACGCCTGTTCACGATAACCCTGACTATGCATTTAACGGCGACGAGCCTATTACATATGGCGGTGCATTCAAAGATGGCGGAAAAACTGGCTATCACGGTTATTGGGCGACAAACTTTTATAAAGCTGATGAGCATCTGATTAGTGACGATTTGAGCGTAAGTGACTATAGCGCGAAGATGCGCGAACACGGCCTTAAGTCAGTGTTTGATATAGTTGCCAATCACGGCACACCAAGCTTCACGATGAAAGAAGACTTGCCAGGTTATGGTGAGCTTTACGATAAAGATGGAAACTTAGTTGCTGACCATCAAAACCTAGCACCTGAAGAGTTAGACCCTAAAAACAACCCGCTGCATAGCTTTTTTCACAACTATCCAGATTTAGTCAAGCTTTCAAACTTAGATGACGAGAACCCAGCAGTTCGGGATTACTTAATTAACAGTTATCTTTATTGGATATCGCAAGGCGCTGATGCATTTAGAATAGATACCATAAGGCACGTACCGCATTCATTTTGGCGTGAAGCGTCTGACCGTATTCGCAAAGAAAACCCAGACTTTTTTATGTTTGGCGAAGCGTTCGATTACGAAGCTAACAATATTGCGCAGCATACGTTGCCTAAAAATGGCGGCGTAAGCGTTCTAGACTTTCCTATGCAAAAAGCCATGGTAAGCGTGTTTGAAAAGCCGCTTAAAAGCGATTTTGCAGACTTAGAAAAAGTACTTCATCTTACTCACGGCCCTTATAATAACCCCTATGAATTAACCACGTTTTATGATAACCATGATATGGCGCGCATTAACGCGACAGATAAAGGCTTCATTAATGCGCACAACTGGCTGTTTACTGTTCGCGGTATACCGGTTGTTTACATGGGCTCTGAGATAGGTTTCATGCGCGGTACGGCTGAACATGCCGGTAATCGTAACTACCTTGGTCAAGAACGCATTAATCAGGCTAAGAGTCATCCTATTCAACAAGCGCTAACAAAAATCGCCAACGTACGTAAAAATACTGTCGCCTTGCAGCGCGGTGTGCAGGTTAATCTAGAGCTTAGCGGTCATCGTGCCGCATTCTATCGCGTTGTCGACACTAAAGATGCGCAGCAAACAGCGCTTGTGTTACTAAACAAGGGTGATGAACCCCAGTCGTTTGAGATAAGTAACTTCATGCAGTCAGGCAACTGGGTAGAACAATTGTCTGGGCAAACCCAACAAGTAGAGGACGGCGCTGCGTTAAGCGCTACGGTTAAGGCTAATGGCGTTCAAGTTTGGGTTCTCGAGGGCAAACCTACCAACCCAGCGTTGCTCTCTCAAATAAAACATCAGCTGGCCCGTCAATAAAGCACTCAAAGCACGATTAATAGAGAGTCAAAAAAAGCCCCGAGCGTTAAACGTTCGGGGCTTATTATTTGATTAGTAGCTATTCAGATAAAGTACAAGCTTAAGCCGTTTATTCGCTGCCACAAGATTGACGTACAATAATGTCGGCTGGCATTAAGTAATCCTCAACTTCTTCATTGTTTATTGCTTTCAATAGGGTATTTACCAATAGCTCACCGGCAAGCTTCGTGTTTTGCTGTACTGTGGTAAGCGATGGTGTCGTGTAAGCAGACACCGCAATATTGTCATACCCAACAACAGCAACATCGTCCGGAACATTCACTTTCGCTTGGCGCAGCGCTCGCAAAACACCCATAGCAATAAGGTCAGATGCACAAACAATAGCTTCAGGTAGTTCGCCTGCTTGCAGCAATGATCTAACTGCTTCTGAGCCAGCATCTTCGGTAGAAATGGCGTTACGCTGAACACTTGATTGCGCTAAGCCATGAGATTGTAGTGTTTTAAAATACCCGTCAAAGCGTGCTTTAAATTCCGGTGCGTGCTCGCCATTATCGCCAATAAAGGCAAACGATGTTTTACCCAGTTCGATGAGGTGTGAGGTAATGCTTTGACCACCTTGATAATTATCACACCCGATACTTACACCTGGGTGCGCTTCATCAGGTGCACCCCAGCGAACAAAATGCGTACCTTGCGACTCTAACTGAGCGACTTTGTTCTGATAGTCAGTGTAGTCACCATAACCCAACAAAATAATTCCGTCGGCTTTGTTTGAATCTTCGTATTCCGCGTGCCAGTCGTCTTCTAAGTTCTGAAACGATACAAGAAGATCGTAGTTTGCTTGTGCACAAGCGCGAGTAATACTACCGAGCATTGCTAAAAAGAAAGGGTTGATCATTGAGTCGTCAGACGTTGGATCTTCGAACAAGAGTAGGGCAATTGTGCTGCTCTTTTGTTTTCTTAAATTACTGGCGTTCTTATCCACCTTGTAATTGAGTTCCCGGGCAATACGCTGAACGCGGTCGCGAGTTTCTTGGTTAACCAGCGGGCTGTTGTTTAACGCTCGCGAAACCGTTGATTGAGAAACCCCTGCCAAGTGGGCAATATCAAAAGAGGTTGCTTTTTCTTTCATAAACACCATGTTTTGCTGCTACGACAATGTTGTCGCTAAATTAGATTACCATATTTTTCGAATAGCGCGTGCTTTTTGCTATATATGCGCTTAAATGCTAATCAAAATTAATGAAGCGTTGCTCATCAAGTACATTCCAGAGGGTTTTGTTGTAGTTTTTATAGTGCACTCTTTGTGTGGATCGCTCTTAAATCAATCACTTGTTAGGCTTCTTTGAATAAAACATGGTTGAAGTAATTGCGAGAGTGTTATACTCAGCGAGATTTTGAAATATTATGTGCATAAGGGGAACAAGCGAATGGCCGAGACTGAACACCGTCCGACCAATTTTATCCGTCAGATTATTGATAAAGACCTGGCTAGTGGTCTACACGACGCTATTAAAACTCGGTTTCCACCAGAGCCGAATGGCTTCTTACATATTGGTCATGCCAAGTCTATTTGCTTGAATTTTGGTATTGCACAAGACTACACAGGCTCGTGCAATTTGCGCTTTGACGATACTAACCCTGCAAAAGAAGACATTACGTTCGTTAATTCTATAAAAGAAGACGTTCAGTGGCTTGGATTTACCTGGGATGGCGAAGCGCGTTATTCATCGAATTATTTTGATCAATTACATGCATATGCGGTTGAGCTTATCGAAAAAGGTTTAGCATACGTCGATTTTTCTGCGCAAGAAGTCATGCGCGAGATGCGTGGTACGCTTAAAGAGCCAGGTCAAAATAGCCCTTATCGCGACACAGACGTCGAAACTAACCTTCGTGAGTTTGCCAAGATGACGGCAGGCGATTACAAAGAAGGCGAATGTAGTTTGCGCGCCAAAATCGACATGTCGTCGCCGTTCATGTGTATGCGCGATCCGGTAATTTACCGAGTCAAACATGCACACCATCACCAAACCGGTGATAAATGGTGTGTGTATCCAATGTATGATTTTACTCACTGCATCTCGGATGCTATTGAGGGGATCACGCATTCATTATGTACATTAGAATTCCAAGACAATCGTCGTCTTTACGATTGGGTTATCGAAAATATCTCAATTGACTGTACGCCTCGTCAGTATGAGTTTTCACGTCTTAATCTTGAGTACACGGTATTAAGCAAACGCCGTCTTATTCAATTAGTCGATGAAAACCATGTGAGCGGGTGGGATGACCCCCGTATGCCTACTATAGCGGGCTTACGCCGTCGTGGTTATACACCGGGCTCTGTGGTTGAGTTCTGTAAGCGAATTGGCGTGACCAAGATGGACAATATGGTTGAAATGTCTATGTTGGAAGCTTGTATTCGCGATGACTTAAATGCTAACGCACCGCGTGCGATGGCGGTATTAGACCCAATTAAGCTTGTTATTGAAAATTACGATGAAGGGCAGACAGAAACGCTGAATGCACCGAATCATCCTAATGATGAAACCATGGGTACGCGTAGCATTAGCTTTAGCCGCGAAGTGTATATTGAAGCAGAAGACTTCCGTGAATCGGCAAACAAAAAGTTTAAACGCTTAGTACTAGATAAAGAAGTACGTCTACGTAACGCCTATGTGGTTAAAGCTAATCGCGTTGAAAAAGATGAAGACGGCAATGTAACTACTGTTTACTGCACTTACGACCCAGAAACATTGGGTAAAGATCCAGCTGATGGGCGTAAGGTCAAAGGCGTTATTCACTGGGTGGACGCAGCAACGGCACAGGCAGCAGAATTTAGACTTTATGATCGTTTGTTTAACGTGCCTAATCCGGCGGCTGAAGAAGACTTCACCAATGCAATAAACCCTGGTTCGCTTGAAATTAAACAAGGCTGGGTAGAAGCAGGACTCGCTAGCAGTGTTCCTGACGTTGGCGCCTGGCAGTTTGAACGTACTGGTTACTTCTGTGTAGATAAAGATAGCACAGACGATAAGCCTGTCTTCAACCGCACGGTAGGGCTAAGAGACACATGGGCGAAAATAGGCGAGTAATATAATTGTTGATTGCGCGCTATATGCTAAATGAAAAAACCGCTTAAGTTCAAACTTAAGCGGTTTTTGTTTATAAAAGTATAAGGTTTAATTAATTACTTCGGCTGGCAATCAAGAGACTGACCGTTTACTTCCTTACTTTCGTCACCCATTAGGTAAAGATACATAGGCATAATATCTTCTGGTGTTTTAAGTGTATCCGGGTTTTCTGCAGGAAAAGCTTGTGCACGCATATGAGTGCGAGTACCACCTGGATTAATACAGTTGAAACGCAACGTCTTATTTTGATACTCATCTGCTAAAGTTTGCATTACGCCTTCTGTTGCAAACTTAGATACAGCATATGTTCCCCAAAACGCGCGACCTTTTCTACCTACACTCGATGTAGTGAAAATAACTGATGCATTTTCCGCTTTTTCTAATGCCGGGATAAGGGCCTGCGTCATATAGACCATGCCGTTAAGATTTATCTGCATTACGTCTTGCCACTCTTGCGCATCAATATCTTTAAACGCACTAAGGTGGCCTAAAATGCTAGCGTTATGAAGAACACCGTCTAATCGACCAAACTGGTCAATAATGGTCTGCGTCATCTGTTGATAATGAGAGGGCGTTGCACCTTTTATATCTAAAGGAACAATGGCAGGTTCCTGACCGCCTGCGGCGATAATATCGTCATAAACGGCTTCAAGTTTCGACACGGTGCGCCCTAATAGAATACAAATAGCGCCGTGTGCAGCATACGTCTTTGCAGCTTGAGCACCAATTCCATCGCCAGCTCCGGTGATAAGAATAACTTTATCGCGTAACAAATCCGCTGGTGCGTTGTAATCGTTCATCATTTTCCTTCAAAAGGTTAATTTTTTCGCATTGTATGGGGCTTGTAGACCCCGCTAAGAATCATACGTCAGATCATACTCAGCCTGACTCACAAGTAAAACAATGAATGAAAAATTCTTCAAACGTAAAAAAAGTTAACAAAAGTAGTTAACAAAACTTTGCAAAGTTGCAACAAAGTCAATAAGATTGAGGAAGATACAACTGGTCTAACATGTTTAAAACTATCATCTACGCCTGTAAAGACAGGGTAGACCAAGCTACTTTTAATAGAGTTCAGTTTTAGACACAGAATAACAACAATGCTTGTAGGGAGTAGAGATGAGAAAACTCGTATTAAGTTCCAGTGTGGCCCTTGCGCTGGGTCTAGCAGGCTGTGGTGGCTCCGATGAAACCCTTTCCGACATTCAGGCCGAAACAGAAGTCCAAACACCATTTTCGCGGATCCTTTTTGACCCTGCCAATGGTAACCTAAATATTCCTAACGACCTTCTAATGCTTCCTGGCGATGACGGTTTCTTTGATTATACACTCAACATTCCAGTGGCTGATCCCACAGATTTTGCTGACCCGCAAAATGCACTTAATGTGCTAGACGGCTGGTCGACGCAGCATCCTTTCGTTATCAACGTTGAAACACCAGCGGGCGCTTCGCTAGACGAAAGCACGCTAGCTTCTGGTGTATTGCTATATGAAGCCACGCTGGGTCTTGACCAAAACGACCCAGACTGTGCGCAGGTAGCAACACCTTCTGCAGGTTGTAAGCTTGGCGATCAACTTACCTTTGGCGTGGATTACGTACTTAGCCTCGCCGATAGCAATACCATCACATTTGTTCCGTTAAAGCCTCTTAAGCCTGCTCAAGGTTATATGTTGGTCATGACCACAGACTTGAAAGATTCGTCAGGTAAGTCAGTGCAGGGTTCAACAACTTGGGATTTGGCAAGACAAGATATTAATACCGATCCACTATCAAGCGCTTCTCAGTTAGACCTGCAGGCTTTGGTTAATTCTTATGTTAACCCGCTTCTGCAGGCTGGCTTTGCCCGCGAAGATTTAACCTATGTCTCTGCGTTTACTACACAATCGGTAGGAAATTCACTTGATACAATTAAAAAGGTAATGATTGGTACCTTCGCTCAGCTTGCAGCTGGCGGCGATCCGTCAGCACCTGCTGCACTTCCGGCGATCACCGTTAGCGATGTGTCTGCTGCGCCAAATGCCATGGAAGCTTTAGGCCTAGTGAACGAAACTGTTGTAGCGGGCGCGGTTGAACTTGGCAAACAAGGTCTGCCAGATAATGTTCAAGCGGCCATTGATGCAACAGATTTTAGCCTACTAGAAACCTGTGCAGGTCTTGCCGGTACAGCATCGGGTCAACTAGAGGCTCAATGGGGTGCATTGAACGAATTTGCTGTTGGCGTATCTACGGGCATTTTGGAGCAAGCGGGCCCATTTTGTGCGGCACAACGCTATGAAGGTAATATCGCATTGCCTTATTTCTTGGGTGTACCAAGTGCTGAAAACCCATTAGCGCCGGTAAATGATTTCTGGAAAGCCGCCTGTGACAGCGGCATCGTACTTGCTGGTGCACCACAAGAGCTACTTGCGAGTGCTGAGCCAGGTCCAAATGCAGCAATGTGTTCTTCCCTTGGTCTTGCTGATGTTCGTATAAATGGCGAAATGCTTGATAGCGCTCGAAACATCACTAAATTTAACCCGTATCCACAGCCAACTGGCGGAAATATGGGTACGGAAACGTTAGACGTGCAGGTAACTATCCCAGACCCTGCAATTGCGGGCGCTCTAGGCTTCCCAATTAGCATGCCTGAAGCTGGCTGGCCAGTGGTGATTTTGGCCCACGGTATTACCAGTCAAAAAGAAGACATGCTTGCGATTACCGGAACTTTATCCCTAGCAGGTATTGCGTCAGTCGCTATCGACCAACCTTTACACGGTAGTCGAGGTTTCGACCTTGATGGTGACGGTACAGATGACTTAAACGCTACAAGCGTAAGTGCAACGCATTACATGAACCTTGCTAGCTTACCAACTGCCCGCGACAACTTACGTCAAAGTGTATCTGATTTACTGGGGCTGCGTTTAGGACTTAATGCAGTTGTAGATACGACCGCAGCACAAAATGTTAAGTTTGATATGTCACGTGTGTCTATCATGGGCGTATCACTAGGTGCCATTACTGGTGGTAACTTTGCTGCAGTAGCAAACACATCAATGGGTGGCGATTTAGCTGCGCTTGACGGTATGTTTGCTGTTAGACAAGCATCTCTAGAATCTCCAGGAGGCGGCGTAGCGCAATTCTTATTAGAGTCGCCTTCATTCGGACCTCTAATTAAAGGCCTATTGCTATCACAGGCGTCAGAAGAGTTTGTTGCATTGCTTAATCAACTTTATGAGACAACAGATGTAAGTGAAGAGCAGCTTAGTGCGGCTGTTACTATTTTTGAAGATAACCTAACTGCAGAGCAAGCAGCTGAAGTAAATGCAGTATTTGCGGAATTCGCATTCGCTGCGCAAACAGTAATGGATGCTGGTGACCCAACTAACTATGCACAAACGCTAGGAAGTAATACACCTGTTCACATGATGACGGTTGTAGGTGATGGTAGCGAAGAAAACTTACCTGATCAGGTAATTCCTGTTTCCACAGCGTTACCGCTTTCTGGTCAGCTTCCGTTAGCAGCGACAATTGGTCTAGAGCAAGTCACTACTACCCAAGGGCCTGGTACAGACCCAATTAGCGGTATTGTGCAGTTCAATAGCGGCGCACATGCTTCTAGCTTAAGTCCAGCATCAAGTGCAGCGGTAACTACAGAAATGCAAAAAGAAGTGGCAGGTTATATTGCGTCTGACGCGCTAGCGCTTCCAATTTCTGATGAGAGTGTTGTAGCCAACTAGCCACCTCTAATGCGGTCGACAAAGCAGAGTTACACCTGCTTACATTTTATCGAGTTAAAGCCGGCGTAGTAGCCGGCTTTTTTGTCTTTAAAAGCGGAATGTTATTTGAATGTTTTGGGATGTTAATGTAGTGTAAATGATGGTCCGATGAGTATTCTAAAGACAATAATTAACTCCGCTAATGGAAAAGAGAAATAGAAGCCATTGACCATATTCATTCATCATTAGGGAACATTTGCGATGATCAACCAACAGTCATTCTCTGCTAAGCGTACGCTAATTGCACTTTCAATTGCCGGTCTATTAACTGCATGTGGCGATAACGACAACGATTTTTCAAATATAGAGCAACCAGCGCCACCCACCTCCCCAAACCCAGAACCTTCGCCTACACCTATTCCTGCTTTTTCACCGGATGGTACTTTGTCTGCTGACGTAACATGGACAACCTACGGTGTTCCGCATGTAAAAGCTGATAACCTCGAAAGTATGGCATATGGGGTAGGTTATGCCTTTGCGAGAGATAACCTTTGCGTACTGGCTGATCAAATTGTTAAGTACAACTCTGAACGTGCAAAGTTTTTTGGCCCAGACCAGGTGCCTGGTAGCGGCGACTCTGAACACCTCATCAACGACTTTGGCTTTTTAACATTGGGTATCAGAGAACTTGCAGAAGAGAATTTGCCCCGCTTGTCTGCAAATTCTCGCGCAATGTTTCAGGGGTATACGGCAGGGTATAACAGATACTTAAATGAAACGCCTGTAGAAGAGCAAGATCAAAGCTGTGCAGGACAACCTTGGGTAACAGAAATTGATAGCGTTGATCTTCTAACATACTCCTTGGGCGTAGCGCTTTTACCGGGCGCTGCAAACTTTTTAGGCCCAATGTTTATTGCTGCACCACAAGGTGAGAGCTATTTACCAACACCTGCCGAGTCATCAAGTGAAGTTGCCTCTACATTTACGATTTCGCCAACAGTGGGGCTGCCTGACAGAAATCCTCAAGAAATGGGGTCTAATGGATGGGGGTTAGGCAGCGATAAAACCACTAATGGGAAGGGAATGGTATTAGGTAACCCTCATTTTCCTCACACTGGAAACTTACGTTTTTGGAACTTTCACGCACAAGTACCTGGTCATTTGAATGTTACAGGTGGCTCTCTCACAGGTTTACCCGGCGCGGTAAACATCGGCTTTAATGAAAACGTAGCCTGGACTCACACATTCTCAACTGCTGAACACTTCGTGGTTTATCAGCTAACCCTTGATGAAGATGATGCATCAGGTCTTACCCATGTAGTTGACGGAAGCAAACGCACTATCTATGAAAAAACCCTTCAAATTGACGTTGCTATAGGTGGCGGGCAAACCATAAAGCTTAATAAAACCGCATACTACACGAACTACGGCCCAATGATTGAAGTACCTGGTAACTTCGATTGGAACTCAAACAATGCGTTTGCCATTAAAGACGCCAATCTGCCTAACTTTGATATTGTTGATCATTGGCTTGCCATGAATATGGCTACGTCAATGGACGAATTTAAGCAGGCGTTTAAAGACTATGATGGGGTTATTTTCAATAACACAATGGCGGCCTCAGCCGATGGCCAGGTATTCTATATTGACGATTCAACCGTACCGAACTTAACTGAAACTGCAATTGAACAACTAACAACGAACCCCTTGCTTATTCAAACTAAAGCGGCAGCCGGTTTTACCGTATTGCCGGGTAATATTTCTCAATTCGATTTTGATGGGCCGGTTCCTTATGAAGAGGCGCCG
The DNA here is from genome assembly GCF_056160105.1 of Alteromonas sp. ABD4_190. Taxonomy (NCBI): domain Bacteria; kingdom Pseudomonadati; phylum Pseudomonadota; class Gammaproteobacteria; order Alteromonadales; family Alteromonadaceae; genus Alteromonas; species Alteromonas sp. ABD4_190. Next base: position 132,549 of record NZ_JBSWWN010000002.1, on the reverse strand, counting down.
AAATACGAGGGAACAGACTCAGTTCAAAATTCAAACGACAGCTACTGGTTAACCAATTTAAATTCACCGATTGTTGTGAGCAACCCGTTGTTTGGTAGCGTGGAATATCAGCAAACACTGCGTTCACGTTTAGGGCAGCAGTTTATTGAAAATGAAGCGGGGAGTGATGGTACTTTCACACCTGAGGAAGTTGAAGGGCTATTATTAAATAACCGAAGCTACTTGGCAGAGAACATATTGCCATCTCTCCTTGAACTATGCGCAGATCAAGGTGAAACACCAGTAGATGTTGATGGTGCAAGCGTCGATGTATCGCAAGCCTGTGCAGCCTTAGAGGACTGGGACGGTACAATGAACCTTACGAGTACTGGCGCGCACGTTTTCAGAGAATTCGCTTTTCAGTTTAACCAAGCGCCTCAATGGGAAGTACCGTTCTCTCTTGATGCACCTGTGACTACGCCATCAGGTTTAGTAAAAAACGATACTACCCTTGAGCAATTGGCACGCGCTACACAGGTTATTGAACAAGCCGGGGTAGCATTTGATGCGCCGCTAGGTGAAGTGCAATTTGTTGAACGTAGCTTACCTGATGGCTCTGCCTCAGGTGTTAAGCTACCATGGGCTGGTGCACATAACATTGAAGGTGGCTTTAACGTATTTGATGTTAGTAGCAGTAGAAATGGAACCCAGTTGCCTAGACATAGCTACGAAACAATTAGCAGTAACACGGCAATGAGTGCTGAAGCTGAGGGCTACCACATTAATTATGGCACAAGCTGGGCAATGGTTATCAACTTCACCGATGAAGGGCCAAAAGGCCGAGGTATATTGACTTACTCACAGTCTCGTAAGTTCGGCAGTGAGCATTTCTTAGACCAAACACAACTTTATTCTACACAACCTACACTGCGGGATATCTATTTCACCGATGAAGAGATTGAAGCAAACAAGATAGAGCAGGTTAACCTATCGTCAGACTAAGTTGAGACTGGTATTATAACGTGATTACATCAGCGGCTTTGCCTTATATTAGGTAAGGCCGCTCTTTACGTTGTGGGTAAACAACGTTGCTTACCCGTTTATTTTACTAGGAGTAAAGTTTGGAGTTTTTGTACGAATACGGTTTGTTTGTTGCCAAAGCAGTAACGTTAGTTGTCGCCTTCGTTGTCGTTGTATCAACGATTGTTGGTGTAGCGAGTAAGCAGAAACAGGGGAAAGGACAACTTGAAATCGTTTCTATATCTGAGCAGTTAAAGGACATCACTAATTACGCGAAAGAAGTCCTTTTAGATAAAAACGCATTAAAAAAGTTAGCTAAAGAACAGAAAAAAGAGGCCAAAGCTAAGAGCAAGGCTAAGAACAAGACAAAAGAGCAGGGTGAAGAGTCTGAAAAGTCTCGGTTATATGTTATCGACTTTAAAGGGTCTATGGATGCCAATGAGGTCGAACACCTGCGTGAAGAGATCACTGCGATTTTATGCGTAGCAAATAAAGAAGACGAAGTTTTAGTACGCCTTGAAAGTGGCGGTGGCGTAGTCCATGGTTATGGACTTGCTGCGTCGCAGCTACAGCGTATCAAAGAAAAGGGTCTTAAATTGACCATTGCTGTAGATAAAGTTGCGGCAAGCGGTGGCTATATGATGGCGTGTGTTGCCGATAAGTTGTTGGCGTCACAGTTTGCGTATATCGGCAGTATTGGTGTTTTAGCTCAGCTACCTAACTTTAATAAGTTGCTGAAGAAAAACGATATAGAATTTGAGCAACATACCGCCGGAGAGTTTAAGCGCACGCTGACGGTTTTTGGCGAAAATAACGATGAAGGTCGCGCTAAGTTTAGAGAGGAAATTGAAGAGATTCATGTACTCTTTAAAGACTTCGTGCAAAGTCAGCGCCCTGAAATGGATATAGACAAAGTAGCTACTGGTGAATACTGGCCAGGGATCAAGGCAAAAACACTTGGCTTGGTTGACGATATAACAACGTCCGATGACTACATTCTTTCGAATTACCCTGCACGCGAAATTTTCAGCGTTAAGTATGCTGTGAAGAAAAACGTTGCGGAAAAGCTAGGTATGTCTGCAGCCAATGTTGTTGAGCGTGTGTTTATGAAAAGCATGAACAAAGCGCGCCATTGGTTTTAATAGCTATAAACCATCTGTGTTTATTACGGCATGACGTATAGCACCCACCGTCAATAAGCACAGATGGATGTTAAATTTTTAACCGACAAAAGATAATAAAAAGAATATGGCACGGCATACTAAAAACGATATATTAGATGCGGCAGAATACTTGTTTTCTCAAAGTGGGTTTACCCAAACCTCGATGCGGGAAATCACTGCCAGAGCAGAAGTAAATCTGGCGTCGGTGAATTACCATTTTGGTAGCAAGAAAAACTTAATACAAGCGGTGTTTAAGCGATACTTTGATGAGCTTATGCCACAGGTAAAGGTTTGCTTAGACGGTTTACCGCCTATTGAAGGCGCCAAAGGCGTTGAGCAGCTCTTATATTCGCTTATCCTTCCCATGTTAAATCTTAATGCTATCTCCGAGCAGGGCACTGCCACTTTTGTTAAGCTGCTCGGCCGAGGATATAACGAAACACAAGGGCACTTGCGTAAGTTTTTGATGCATGATTACGGTGACTGTATACGCGCTCTAGTAGACGCTATCAGACGCTGTTTACCTGAACTTCCTGAGGAAGAATTGTTCTGGCGACTGCATTTTGCGATGGGAAGTTTTGTCTTTTCGATGGCATCGAGTCAGGCATTAACTGAAATCGCTGAGTCCGATTTTCATAAACACGTAGATATAAAAGAAGTCATCCAGCATCTTGTTCCATTTGTCGCACAGGGACTTGCCGGCAAATAAACCATTTTTATAGCTTACGTATGAAAAAGCGCTAGCCTCCAAAATGAAGGCTAGGCATAGTGTGGAATAGGCGTTATGAGAAATGCTTGTTGAAGCTAGCGGGGAAGAGTCGCGCCAGGTGCTTCAGCGTTTAGCTTTTCAGCCCAAAAATCCTTAACTGAGAAACCTGATTTTTTAGAAGCTGATGCTTTTTTCGTAGCAGGTTTGGCCTTTGCTTTGGTCTCGCTTTTCTCTTTCTTCGTTTCTGTTTTTTCAGACGAATTCGATGCTAGCGATTCTGCCATTTCCTGAAGCTGTGCTAAGCGCATATTTTTGCCGCCATCTACGCTGTACCAACCGCTCTTACTTTCAATAGTCGGCGCTTTGCCATTAGCTTTTTTATAGGCTTCAGTGAAAGCCGCGATAACTGCATCTTTGTCTAAGTTTGCCATGCTTTTTTGCTCTTTATTTTGTTAAGATGACGAACGTTTTTGACTTGTATCACCAATAAGTAACGGCAGATTGGTTAGAGCACATTTGGCTCCCCATAAAGTGAATAAAAAGTAGGTAATGCGTTAAGCAATCCGCTTTTTTTCGTTTTCCCGCAATAAACGCCAGTCGACTTATAGGTGTTATACGAAACGTTCGCGTATTTTATAGCGTTTTTTTAACAATTTGTCTAACTTTCAACCGGAGGACTTGTGTCTATTACCCGCCTAGAACTACAAAATTATCTTGATGGAATGTTAAGAGTTAGCGAAATCAGTGATTATTGCCCCAATGGTTTGCAGGTAGAGGGCACAAGCAAAATAGAAAAAATTGTTACAGGGGTTACAGCATCTCAGGCTTTAGTGGACGCTGCGATAGAAGCTAACGCCGATGCGCTTATTGTACATCATGGGTATTTTTGGAAAGGGGAGTCGCAGGCTGTAACCGGCATGAAAAAGCGCCGTCTTTCTGCTTTACTCGCCAATGATTTAAATTTGTTTGCTTACCATCTTCCTTTAGATGTTCACCCAGAATTTGGTAACAATCGCCAGCTTGGATCTCTTCTCGATGTTCAAAATGTAAGTGCAGTCAGCGGCGTAAAACCTGTGGGTGTTGTTATGCAGGGGAATTTTGAGGAAGCAATTGAAGGCGTGGCTTTACAAGATAAGCTGCAGCAGCTGTTAGGACGAGATGTGCTAATAGAAGGGCCTGTGTCAAAACCAATTACGACACTTGCTTGGTGCACTGGCGGAGGTCAAGGATTCATAGAGCAAGCGGTTGAGTTTGGTGTAGATGCATTTATTACCGGTGAAGTCTCTGAGCAAACCGTGCATACAGCAAGAGAAATGGGTATTACCTTTTTTGCGGCTGGCCATCATGCTACCGAACGCTACGGTGTGAAGTCTTTAGGCGAACACATTGAGCAGCAATTCGACGTGCCTGTTGAGTTTATTGATATCGATAACCCTGCATAGCGAAGTATGTAGTATATGAATAACGATCGTATCTTCGACGGTATTGCTGAGAAGTTCTCAAACAATATTTACGGGACAACCAAGGGCAAATTGCGCCACACATTATTATGTGATGTACTTGAACCCTATTTAAAAGCGCCGCTTCGAGCCATCGAAATAGGTGGGGGCACAGGGGTAATGACGGCTCATATAGCTGCGAAAGGACACTCTGTTGTGCTCACCGATGCGTCAAAGGATGTGCTTGATCAAGCGGAACCTTTCCTTTCTGATGCGCCGAATATAAAAATTCGGCATCAGTATTTACAACAATTAGAAGACCTTAGTGATTTCGACTTTGTAGTTTGTCATGCGGTTCTAGAATGGCTAGATGCGCCCTTTGACGCCATAGATTTTATATATAGCAATATGAAACCCGGAGCGCGCTTAAGCTTAAGTTTCTTTAATCAAGATGCGAATTTATTTGCTAATGCCATTTACGGTAATTTTGATTATATCGCCAAAGGAATGAAGGCGAAAAAGCAGGTGAGGCTAAATCCCAATCAGCCGCTTAGCGCAATGCGAGTGGTTGAGTATTGTGCGTCGTTGGGCTTCAACATACTGGAAAAAGCTGGCATTCGCTGTTTTCACGATTATATGCGCGATATTACTCACCAGAGCAGCAAATTTGATGACCTGCTTGCTCTTGAAAGAAAGTATCACAAGCAGGAGCCCTATTTGTGGTTAGGTAAATACTTCCAACTCATTCTGGAAAAGCCACAAGTCGGTTGAGTTTACAGGCAGCTTTGACGTATCGGGTTTATTCTAAAAGATGCTTAGAGCGTGTTGTCACCGGTAAGGATGTTGTTAAGCGTCGTTACCGCAATTTCATTTAATGCCTCATAAGTGAAAAAGCCCTGATGCCCCGTTATCAATACATTTGGAAAGGTTGTTAAACGCTGAAAAGTGTCGTCTTGTATGATTTCCTGTGAATGGTCACTGAAAAAGAGTTCAGACTCTCTTTCGTAAACATCTAACCCCAAATAGCCTATCTGTTTAGATTTAAGCCCTTTTATAATGGCGGTATCATCAACTAATCCGCCCCGAGAGGTATTGATGAGCATCACGCCCTTAGGCATTTTATTTATGCTGTCAGCATTGATAATATGATAACTCTTGTCGTTGAGCGGGCAGTGCAACGTCACAATGACGCTTTGTTCTAACAGTTCGTTTAGCGGAACGTATTGGGCTCCCATAGCGAGCACATCATCATCCTGATTTGGGTCAAAACAAAGAACTTTGCACCCAAACCCCAGAAGTATGCGAATAACGGCTTTACCAATCTTCCCTGTACCTATAACGCCTACCGTTTTTCCGTGAAGAGTGAACCCCATCAATCCGTCTAGGCTAAAGTTACCTTCTCTAACCCGATTATAGGCTTTATGGGTTTTTCGGTTTAAGGTAAGAATAAGCGCGAGTGTGTGTTCAGCTACCGTTTCAGGGCTATATGCGGGTACACGACTTACAGTTATGCCAGCTTCTGCTGCAGCGCCAACATCTACATTATTGTAACCTGCACAGCGAAGCGCGATGTGTCTAACACCACATTCTTTCAGCACCTTGATGGTCGCCGCATTTAGTTCATCGTTCACAAAGACAACCACATCGCTATATCCCTTACAGCTTATAGCAGTTGATGGGTTAAGTGGGTGTTCGAAAAAAGTGCTTTTAATGCTTTGGCTATTGACGCTATTGTGTTTTTCTAATAGCTGTGAAAATACCACTTGCTCATAGGGACGAGTACTAAAAAAGGCAATGTGGTTATTTTGCATAGTATTTCCATACGTGTACGTATTTTCATTAGGCGTAGTTATCACTTAACTACTCAACTGCTAATGCACTATATAGTGCGCAACAATGCGCAATAAATTAGCACGCTACTATTTGCACTGTGTAGACACAGATCAATAAAATAATAGTAGCGTTAGCCGACCCAATGCACTCTGCTTTAAATATCTGAGGCGTATAGCTTACGCCCCTAAAAGTTTACCAATTTCTTTTTCAATCGCTTCTGGCTTTACGGTAGGCGCGTAGCGTTTTAGTACTTTACCTTCAGCATTGACCAAGAACTTTGTGAAATTCCATTTAATACGTTTGGTTCCCAGTAGCCCGGGTGCATCTTGTTTTAAAGCCTCAAAAAGCGGGTTTGCATCGGGCCCATTAACATTTGTCTTTTTAAAAAGCGGAAATGACACGCCAAAATTTAGGCTGCAAAATTGTGCTATATCGCTATCACTTCCGGGTTCTTGATGGCCAAATTGGTCGCACGGAAACCCTAGCACTTCAAACCCCCGGTCTTTATGTTTCTTATAAAGCGCTTCAAGCCCTTCGTATTGAGGTGTAAAGCCGCATTTACTGGCGGTATTAACGATGAGCAGTACTTTCCCTTTGTATTGCTCAAGTGTAGTTTGCTCGCCGTTATTCAGCGTAATAGGGTGAGTGTAAAGTTCCAAATTCGAATTCCTATGTTTTTGTTTTTGTTTTTGTTAAGTCTGTTACTCTTAGGTAATGCAAACCTATTTATTTGGTATCTAGAGTATATTCTGTATGAGTAATTTGAAAGTGAGTTTTTTGGGCTTAGGTGTAATGGGGTTTCCTATGGCAGGGCACCTTAGCAAAGCGGGTTATTCTGTTACTGTATATAACCGTACGGCGAAAAAGACACAAGATTGGCTAGCCACCTATGGCAACGTTGATGCTAGTGCGTGTAATTCGGTGGCCGAAGCCGTTAAAGGCGCAGATATCGTTTTTATGTGCGTAGGTAATGACAATGACGTAAGAGATGTTGGTACGCAAGCACTGGAAATAATGAAAGCAGGTAGCGTGCTGGTCGATCACACAACCGCATCAGCAGATGTGGCGAGAGAGCTTTACGCAAGCAGTAAAGATAAACAAATTGGATTTTTAGATGCGCCAGTTTCTGGAGGGCAGGCTGGGGCTGAAAACGGTCAACTGACTATCATGGTTGGCGGTGATGAAGCGGTTTTCGCTCAAATAGAGCCAGTAATGGCACATTATGCTCGCCATAGTCAGTTGCTGGGTAAAAGCGGCAGTGGTCAGCTAGCAAAAATGATGAATCAGATTTGTATTGCTGGCATTGTACAGGGCCTAGCCGAGGCGCTTCACTTCGGGCAGCGCGCTGGACTAGATTGTAACGCAGTCATTGATGTTATAAGCAAAGGCGCTGCACAGTCTTGGCAGATGGAAAACAGAGCCAGCACCATGTTAAACAACAGTTTTGATTTTGGCTTCGCTGTAGATTGGATGCGTAAAGACCTAAACATAGCGCTTGATGAAGCGCGTAAAAACGGGTCTACCTTGGCGCTCACAGCGCTCGTGGACCAATACTATGCTGATGTACAGAAACTTGGTGGTGGTCGTTGGGATACGTCGAGTTTGCTTACTCGATTAAAGTAGTCTCGTTACGCAAAGCATTTATCGTAATAAAAAACGCTCCTGCTTTCGGGTAACTAAAGTGATTGCTCGTGGGCGGACAAGGTAAGCTGTTCTAAACGGCTTTTATTTGTCTCGCTCAAGGGTAATGAAGTGATTTTTTCAAGTAAGAAATTGATATTGAACTTACGGTAAACGCCTGTGTCTGCTTCAATCATGCATTGAAGCAGATTCAACCCAAAAGCTGCAGTATCTGGCGAGAGCTGAAATGCATCGTAGAAATGCTTCATTGCTTTATCAAACATTCCTTCTATAAACAGTTGGGTGCCGGTTTCGTTAATGGAAATAGCCTGCTCGTGATTAAGCCCCAACCGTTCGCCACCAGTGAAAATTAACTCATCGTTCATCACTTGTTCTGAAATGGCCTGTAGCTCAGCATTTTTCTGCTTCGCCATTAACAACAATTCACCTGCCTTACGTTCATCGCCAAGCCCGTGATGAACCTTTGCAGCAATCACCAAGACAGATGGCTCGGTACGCAGGTAATTATCGATATGATCACCTTCTAGTAGGTGGGCAGCTTTTTCTAGATCGCCATCTAATACGGCTGAAAATGCCAAAAGGTAATCCCTTTTTTGCAGTGTTTGTGGGTCTCCTTGGCTTCTACCCGCAATACCAACTAGCTTTCTCGCTTGAGACAAGCTTTCTTCTCTATTGGTTTCAGGAGACTCTTCTGCCAAGAACAAATAAAACTCTGCCAATTCAAAGGTGAAATCGTTAAAGCTGTCTTTTGCACTGCGGTGCATTGCACGCTTTTTTTGCAAAAGATCTATAGCTTCAACTACTTTGTCCTGTTTTTGATAAGCAAGAGTTTTAAGTTTGGCGGCGGGCAAACTCAATTCACTGAACTTTATTTCGTTAAGGTATTTTTCTACTTGTTCATAAGAGTTTTGCTCAAAGGAAATAGAGGCTAGCCATTCAAATGCCTTATCCCGTGCCAAGCTTGAATTTACCATTTGGCTTAGATGGCTTTTGCAGTTTGGCCATTGCCCAGACGCGTACTGGCATTTAACTTTGCCCCATTGCGCCCACAGCACTTTGTCGCTGCGGGTGAGCACATCATCATAAATACTCAATGCTCTTTGAATATCGCCGTTTTCATAAAGCAGCCGTGCATATAGCTTACGTATATCTGCCACAAGACGAGGGGGAATGCCTTCTGAAATCTTGGCCCGTACAACAGAGATCGCTCTCTCTAATTGTTTATTGTCCAAGGAGTGTAAAACGTTTTTGATAAATTCACGGTACGTTAAATAGTGATTTATTTGCCGTGTTAATGAAGCGATAGTGTAGGGCTTGATGAGCAAAACATCCGGCTGCAGATCCATGATCCTGCCAATTATCTGTGGTGAGCGATCTGAAGTCAGGAAGATAACTCCTGTGCTCGGTCGAATGAATCCTGCTTCTCTTAAATTTTGCACCCACTCGACACCAGTTTTGCCCTGACCAAGGTGGTAGTCCATTAATAACAGTTCAAAGTTCTGTTTTTTAAGTGCCGCTTTCAATTCAACGCCAGATGCAAAGCTACTCACCGATAAATTTGCAATAGACATGAGGTGGCCTCGAAGCGCGGTTCGAGCGGTAGCATTGTCTTCTACTATGGCTATTCTAAATTCCACGGCGATCATATGAATACTTTAAACTAAAGCTAGCTTATCAGCGGTTGGGAAAAAGTGCATTATTAAAAAGGATAAGTTTTGACTACCAGTATTAGTCTCAGAATCAAAATTATTATCTCGTCACAAATTATTTACGTTATACATCCATATATTTAAATAAATATTTACCTTTACGTTTACGTAAGGGGTAGGTATTGGTTATTGTGTTTAGAAAGCAACTCAGTTGAAGGTATGTCTAATGAACTTTGAATTAACCGATGACCAATTAGCCTTTGAAGAAACCGCCCGCCAATTTGCACAACAAGAATTGGCACCCAATGCTGCGATGTGGGATAGAGAGCACCATTTCCCCGTAGAGGCAATTAAGAAAGCCGGTGAGTTAGGATTTTGTGGCTTGTATGCCCCTGAAAGTGCAGGTGGCCTTGGGCTGTCAAGACTCGATTCTTCAATTATCTTCGAACAGCTTTCAATGGGGTGTACTACAACTACAGCCATGTTAACTATTCACAACATGGCCACGTGGATGATAGCGACATGGGGTGCCAGTGAAGTTAAGGATATGTGGTGTGAACAATTAGTCACAGGTGACAAACTTGCCTCTTATTGCTTAACAGAGCCTGGCGCTGGATCTGATGCTGCTTCACTAAAGACTAGAGCAGCTAAAACTGACGATGGATATGTACTAAATGGCTCTAAAGTGTTCATCTCTGGAGCAGGAAGTACAGATGTTCTCGTAGTCATGGCTCGTACTGGCGAGGATGGCCCTAGAGGCGTATCTGCATTTGCAGTTCCAGCTAATGCAGATGGCATTGGATACGGAAAAGCAGAAGAGAAAATGGGGTGGAATGCCCAGCCCACTCGTATGATTACTTTTGATAATGTAAAGCTCGATAATAGCTGGATGCTAGGTGAAGAAGGTCAAGGCTTTAAAATGGCCATGCAAGGGCTTGATGGCGGCCGAATTAATATTGCTACCTGTTCAGTAGGCACAGCACAGCAAGCGCTAAACGTAGCCCGTGATTATATGAATGAGCGCGAGCAGTTTGGTAAACCTATTGCAGGCTTCCAAGCTCTACAATTTAAGTTAGCTGATATGGCAACTGAGTTAGTTGCGGCTAGACAGATGGTACGTATGGCAGCGTGCAAATTGGACAACAATGACGCTGATAAAACGACTTACTGCGCTATGGCTAAACGCTTTGCAACTGACGTAGGTTTTAATGTGTGTAACGATGCGCTCCAATTACACGGTGGTTACGGTTATATTAAAGAGTATCCACTAGAGCGTCACTTTAGAGATGTTCGTGTTCATCAAATACTTGAAGGCACCAACGAAATTATGCGCGTGATTATTGGGCGTCGCCTACTTTCGGACGAGCGAAGCGTTCTTTAACGTGCTTGTAATTAAGTCAGTAAAAAATGCGTTTCAAGGCACAAACAATGGAGAAAGTGAATATGACAGATGTGGAGTCAGTAGTTATTGTTGATGAGTTAAAAACATCGAACGGCGACTTTACAATAGGACGTTTAACGCTTAATAAGCCAAAAGCACTGAATGCACTGGATTTAGCGATGGCAGAAATCATGCTAAAGGCACTTCAACAGTGGCAGTCGCGTAGTGATGTTGTAGCTGTAGTCATTGATGCTGCTGGTGATAAAGCGTTTTGCGCTGGTGGCGACATCGTATCTATGTATAAGTCGATGGTGGAAGCGCAGGGGCAAATTCCATCGTTCTTAGAAACGTTTTTTGAAACCGAATATACCTTAGATTACACCATTCACAACTACAGCAAACCCATTGTAGTGTGGGGAAGCGGCATTGTGATGGGCGGCGGTATGGGGCTGCTATGTGGTGCTAGCCATCGCGTTGTAACTGAAACGTCGCGGTTAGCTATGCCTGAAATTACTATCGGATTATACCCTGATGTAGGTGGGAGTTATTTCCTTCCCCGTCTACCGGGAAAATCAGGATTGTTCTTAGGCTTAACAGGCGGGCAGATGAATGCTTCCGACGCCCGTTTTGTGGGTCTAGCGGATGCGTTAGTAGCAAGCTCAGAAAAAGAGGCTTTGATACAAAAGCTTTCGAACTATTCTTGGGATGAAATAGAAAGTAAACGTCTAAATGAGTCTGTAACCTCTATCCTTGAATCTTTAAAGGCTCCGGATTCTGTGCCTAGCAGCAATGTAGAGCCTAACATGGCACTTATTGATGACTTGTGTGCAGCTGACAATGTCACTGACGTAGTTAATGCAATTCTTAGCGCCGATGTGAGCCAAGATAAATGGTTGTCTCGAGCACAGAGCACATTGGCGAAAGGCTCTCCGATAACTATGCATTTAGTTTATGAACAGTGTAAAAGAGGGGCAGCTATGACTCTCGCTGATTGCTTTAGAATGGAAGCTAATATGTCATGTCGCTGCGGTGAAAGTGGTGAGTTTCAGGAGGGCGTTAGAGCTCTGTTGATTGACAAAGATATGTCGCCCAAATGGAAATTTGAGAGCGTAGAAGATGTTCCTCACGATGTGGTAGAGCATTTCTTTACCTCTCCATGGCCGGAAGATAAGCACCCCTTATCAGGGTTATAAAATACTTTTTTAATTGAATGTAGCAAAGGTATTTGTAACAAATAGGCATAAATTTAGTCAGCGTGCCCAGCGTAATCATCACTGATAACGTTGGGTTTAATTTCCTTTGTACCTTTGCACCTTTACCGTTATTTTGCGCTGTTATTGCCGTAAAGGTGTCGGTTTTGATATCCTTTACTGCAAATCCACAATAATAAAGATCCTGTCATGTGGCACTGCCCACTTTGTAAGTCACCTATTTTATTAAATTCAACGCCAATCCGCTGTGAAAATAATCATAGCTTCGATAAAGCAAAATCTGGCTATGTTAACTTATTACCGGTTCAGTTTAAGAAGTCGAAACTTCCGGGTGACGATAAGGACATGGTGAAAGCCCGAAGAGAGTTTCATCAATTAAACACCTACCAACCGCTGAAAGACAGGTTAATCGAGCTGGTAGGGGGCTTAATTGCTGAGTCGTGCAAAGAAAAAGGATTGGCAGAGTACGCATCTAAACAAAGTATCTCTATTTACGACGCTGGTTGCGGCGAAGGAAGTTATTTAGATGCAATGGTTCAGGGTCTTTCGCTTAAAGGTTTCTCTATTGAGGCTGCGGGCAGTGATATCTCTAAAATAGCCGTTGAGTTAGCCGCTAAGGCTTATAAACATGCTCAGTTTGTTGTAGCAAGCAGCTTTGAACTACCCCTTGAAAAGTCTACTCAAGATTTAGTGATACAGGTCTTTGCGCCTGGAAGCAACGACGAGTATGAAAGGGTATTGAAAAGTGAAGGGCTACTTTTAACTGTAGACCCTGCGCCTAACCATCTGTTTGAGCTTAAACAGCAAGTCTACGATACACCTAGAAAACATCAAATTGATAATGGGCCTAGAAGCGGATTCACTCGCATCCATGACGAGTGTTTTTCATTTCCCATCAATTTTGAAAGTGAAGATCACAAGATAGCGCTTATAAAGATGACGCCTTTTTATTGGAAGTTACCACACGGTAAAATTGAGTCTATTGTAGCGTCGTTAGAAAAAGTAACCGCAGACTTTCATATCCAAATTTGGAAAAAAGGCGCGGCTGTTAGTGATGAGAAAGTAGATGTCCAGTCATAAACAAAAAGCGCTGTTTTTAGACCGAGACGGTGTTATTAACGTTGACCACGGTTACGTAGGTAAATATGAAAATTTTGAATTTGTAAAAGGTATCTTCGACGTTGTGCGCAAGTTTCAAAATGAGGGTTACCTACCTGTAATTGTCACAAATCAAAGTGGAATAGCGCGAGGCTATTACACTGAAAAAGATTTTCATAGGTTAATGGAGCGGGTACAAAAAGATTTCGCTTCTCACGATGTAAAACATATCCCTGTTTATTATTGCCCTCACCACACCCAAGGTAGCGTAAAAAAGTTTGCTATCGAGTGCCAGTGCAGAAAACCATTGCCAGGCATGCTGCTCCAAGCTGCTAAAGAACTTGATGTCGACTTAGTGAACAGCATACTCATTGGGGATAGCTGGCGAGATATAGAGGCTGCTGATGCTGCGGGTCTAACGGAAAGCTTCTATTTGTCACATAAACTTATAACTGATGAGCAGTTGAGTAAGCTTTGTTCTTCTCACCGTGTATCTCGCGTTGCTAGCTTATCTGAAATAACAAAGCAGTTACGCGTAACCATTTAAGTCTTTATTACTAATAGAAAAATGTAAAATGGGTTGCAGCGATAGATTGTTCTATCGCTGCTACAAAGAAGCGCTAGTTCTGACTAGTTTTGTGTGGAAAAGCGGGATAAATGCTTTATAGCCTGACTGAGTAAATCGATATTTAAGGAATCTTTACTGCGTTTGCCGGAAGATAAATCGCTGATTTCATAGCTACCGTTACTTAGAACGTCTGTCCGTTTATTTCCATGAAATACTACGATTCGCTCGCCTGATGTACTTACTAACCAAGGGCGCGATGGTGCCAATAAGTTTTGCCCAGTTGAATAGAAAGTTGACGGTGCGTTACAACCCAAGGCATTTAATATAGTTGGAGCCAAATCTTCAGTGCTCGCTAATTTACCTTTGATATCTAGCGTGCTGTAAAGCGTACCCTTACCGTTTTCACTGCCAAAGCCTGTCGCTATTAGTACGTCATGTTTTCTATCAATAGTATTTTCAACGTAGCCTTTGATATCCGAACCTTTCATAAACGTAATGTGCAGCCCTTCGTGATTATTGCTTAAAGGCTGTACGTAGCCAGACAATTGAGGAAGGGGGAGTGCGACATCGCTATGTATCGATACCGGCATACCCGAACCTAGAGGCAAGGCCAATAGTACAGGCCGCTTTTGAGACAAGGCATCCTGATAAATTTCCGGTACACCAAATAAGGTTGCCGTCATAAGACCTTCAACACTGCTGGCCGTTGAATAATAATTGGCAACGGTATTTAACGACACACCTTCAATACCATTTAAGTCAACAGCGTTATCATTATCTACTTGAACGACTACGGTAAGATTTCTATTGGTTTCAATAGAACAATAAACTGGTTCAGCAGGATAAGTGATATTGTGAATGTCAGGGTTAAATTGCAGCCGCTTTCGCTCTTCATAGGCCGCTAAGTCAAGCAAACCGTAGCGCGACATGGTGGTTTTAGCTGTCGCAGGGTAGGAAAGCGGAAACATGTTGTCTTGGGCAATAATAGGTTGATAAAGCTTGGCATCAGCCCACACATGAATAGCGTGGCTGGTTACAAAACAGCTCACGAAAAATGTTGTAACAGGTATGCCCACTTTATAGCGCGTGAAGCGCTCAACACGCTTCCATATCGCATTAGCTAAAACTAGCTGAAAACCAAGCCAAACAATGAACAGAAGGAACAAAAAGGCCCACTGCTGCCAACTCTCTATAGCCATTGTAGATTGTGCTTCGCTGCGCAGTAAGTCTGCAGCATGAAAGCTAATATGAAACCCTGTGCGGTTGAACAATAAAGCATCAAACGCTAAAAGTGCTAAGCCCACCGCAGCAATAATGGATGCGCTAGCTTTTATCACTCTCGGGTTATTAACCAAATAACAAAGTGGGAGAACAAAAATGACAAAGCCAAAAAAGGTCATAAACCCAATATGGCCAAACCAATTGGCTAAAAGGTACACGGTGCCGACACCTGTGCCTGGCATAGGTGATGAGAAAACAAAAATCGAGGCAATAACAATGGCGATGATAATATTCGCCAGGGCAAACCAGTGCCCCCAATTTACCAGTTTAGTAACGCGCTGGCGACGAGGTGATTCGGCAAGTATCATGCAATCCCTTAGCTTTTTGTTACGCTTTTCTTAAGTACATCGGCAAACTGTGCTGCCATGGCTTCGCGATTTTCAGGAGCAACCTGAGTATTTAAAATATGTGTAATGACGTTGCCTAACACCATAAGTGAAAGATCGCGGTTTGCACCGCCTTCTTCTAGGGTTAGAATAACGTTATTCATTAGCGTTTCGAATTCGTCGTTGCTATAGCGGCTCTGTTGGGGCATTGCTACGCCTCTTTTTTATGATTATCTTTGATAAAAAGAATGGTTTTAAACGTAAAATGATTATAATCGTTGTTTGAGTGAGTACAATCATTCATTCTAAAATCCCGCAATTCTTTGAATATTTCTGACACTTTTTAAGCAACAGGACACCAGATACTCTATGAGTGCACTGATTCATCACTTTGTTGTACATCGCTTGATTGTAAACAAAGAAGAGAAAATTGAAGCAATTCCCCGTGATAACTGCTTGGCAGTAACGCCGGAAATTGAGCTTTTAGCCCATCAAATAAACCATAGCTTCAATGCTAAACCCGGAAAAGGCGTGGGGCATTTTGTCACTGAGGTTACCCGCGAAGCAAAAGTGGAAAACGAAGAAGGCGAAGCAACCACACAAAAAAGCACCGAGAATGTGGCTGAGTTCGCTGAAGGTCTTAGACAGTACATGGATATTCAAAAAGCAGCGGGCGACAACGTAGAAGACGCGTTTCACGGGTTTTCTGTATCGGCGACAAACCGCTTAGTACGTACTTTAGCTGATACAGGTACGGTAGAAACTGGCTTTCTTATATTCTGCCAGTATGAATACCTAGCCACACAGTATTTAATGATAGCGCTACTGAATACTCGTTCACATGTTGAGGTGACTAATTCATTAGACCTGTCTGCCCGTGAACATTTAGATTTAGCTAAAATGCAGCTGGCCGTGCGTTTTGATTTAACACAGTGGGATATTCAGCCAGAGCAGCAGCGTTACGTTAGCTTCATAAAAGGTAGAATGGGTCGCAAGGTATCCGATTTCTTCATGCAGTTTGTGGGCTGTGAAGAGTTAGTTGATGTTAAGCAACAGAATAAGCAGTTAATTTCTACGGTGGATGCGTACCTAGCTAGTGAGTCTTTAGATCCGCAAGAGCAGCATCAACACAGAGAAGAAGTTAAGTCGTACTTCAAAGAAAAGATTGATGCCGGTGAAAGTCTGTCGGTGGATGAACTGGCAAATCGACTTCCTCAAAACGAAGAGACTAGCAGTAACTTTTCTGCCTTTACTCAGTCTATGGAAGCTCCGCTTGAAAAAGAGATTCAGCCCGACCCAGCAGCGTTGAAACAGCTTGCGAAGTTTACCGGGCAGGGTGGCGGCATATCGCTAAGTTTTGAACGTAAGCTAATGGGCGACAGGGTGTTTTACGACCCGGCTACGGACACACTAACTATTCGTGGAATTCCACCAAATTTAAAAGATCAGCTTAATCGCCAATCTTCAATGGACTAGTCGCTGCGAAGCGAAGCTAAAAAACGTATACTAGTTAACAGAATATCAACTCGATTCAAGGGTGTTATGCAATTATTTGTAAATGATTTGACAGTGATGGACTTCTCTTACCTTTGCCCGAAGCGCGGCATGGTGGGTGAAAGCTGGATTGTCGATGTGATTTTGGACGGTGAACTTAATGAAGAGAGCATGGTTCAAGACTTCGGTCACGTGAAAAAGAACCTAAAGCGACTTATTGACGAATATGTCGATCATAAGCTTTTAGTACCCGCGGAATATAGCGGTTCAGAAGTTATTCACGATGACGTTACTGAACAGGTAGAGACCCGCTTTACCTGCACCGATGGGCGTAGCATTATGCTACATTGCCCGGCTGAAGCGTATGCGTTTGTTTATTCAGATGAAATAAACATGGAGTCTGTTGGCGTTTACCTAAAGGAAGTGTTGGCAACACACCTACCTGAAAACGTTGAGAACATAACGCTGCATTTGCGTGAAGAAATTATCAACTCACCGTTCTATCACTACACTCATGGACTTAAGAAGCACGATGGTAACTGTCAGCGTATAGCTCACGGACACCGTTCTCGCATTGATATTATCCTTGATGGCGAAGTGAGCACGGAAAGTCAGCAATATTGGGCAGACCGTTGGGCGGACATTTATATTGCAACCCGTGAAGATGAAATAGCCTATAGCGACAGAAAGCTTAAAGGTGAAGTATCAAATGCTGAAGACTACTACTGTTTTGCTTATGAATCATCACAGGGCTATTTTGAACTACTTATTCCTAAATCAGACTGTGAAGTCATCGAGACCGATTCGACGGTTGAGTGTTTAGCGCAGTACCTTCTTGATGAACAAAAGAAGCGCACACCTGACGGCGTTTGCCAAGTAATTGCCTATGAGGGCGTGGGTAAAGGCGCTACGGTTAAAGGTTAGCGTTAGCATAAAGCAGCAAAGGATAGGGCATAATATGGCTTCCACACATACTAAAGACGCGTTAACTAACCCCATAATCAGCGTGATAAAAAAAGCGTTGGGTAATAGGGCACCAAGTGCATTAACGTGTATTTTTGCAATGGGTGTTGTTATCACAAGCCCTGTTGTGACTGCGGCAACTGCAACGAATGAAGGCATTGAAATATCGTCTGGCTCAGTCGAAGGGCAAGACCAGATTGAAGTTTCGCTAAATGGAAAATTTACCCAAGGCGCCTTGTTACGTGGTCAGGCACCAGTAGACGCTACGGTCACTCTTAATGGCGAGCCAGTGCAGACAAACAAGGACGGCAAATTTGTTGTAGGTTTTGAAAGAGAAGCACCTCTTCAGCAACGTTTAATAGTGACGCTAGATAATGGTAAAACGTGGAAGCGCGACATTCCCCTTGAAAAGCGCGAGTACAATATTCAGCGCATTGATGGTTTAGAGCAGAAAATGGTTACGCCGCCTGCTGAGGTAACTGCACGGATAAAACGAGATAACGTCAACGTTGCCAATGCGCGCAGCGGAAATAGCGATTTAGACGCTTTGTTCACCCGTTTTGAGTGGCCAGCTAAAGGTAGAATATCGGGCGTGTATGGTAGTCAACGCATATTAAATGGTGTGCCGAAATGGCCGCATTACGGCGTAGATATCGCTAACAAAACAGGCACTCCCGTATATGCGCCTGTGGATGGTGTGGTTACCATGGCCGACGATCTCTATTATTCAGGTAATACCTTAATTCTAGATCACGGTATGCGTGTTTTTTCAACGTTTTTACATATGGATAGTTTTACGGTTGAAGTGGGTGATACCGTTAAACAAGGTGAACAAATCGGTACGATTGGGTCAACTGGGCGCTCCACCGGCCCGCATTTAGACTGGCGTATTAACTTAGGGAAAACTCGACTAGATCCGCAGACCATAATCTCTGGTTCTCCCGAACAATAAAAGCAAATAAATTTTAGTGGTTAAAGCAACATAGGAAAGGCGCTTTCAGGTAGAACCCGAAGGCGCCTTTCTAGTATTTTTTTAGTGATCTTTTAAGTAATTATGCGTTGCCTTATTTACCTAATCACTTATTGGATTTACCTAACCACTGATTAAGTTTCTCTTCATCGGTAATTTTAAAGTACGCCATTTCCTGTCTAGCCCGAGTGACTTCAAGAGGCAGGGTTAAAAGTCGCCCATCGCGGATAAGCGTTATGTCTACCGTCGATGTCTGCGCGTTATCCAATAAGCGTTGTAGCTTTTGAGCATTAACAATATGGCCGTCTAGAGCAATTATCACATCGTTAAGAAGAATACCTGCCTTCATCGCGGCAAGACCTTCAAATACCTGAACTACCGAAAGTCCAAACGTTGCGGCTTTTAACGTGGCGCCAAGCTGGTTTTTGATTGAAGGCTGCTGCGAAGAACCGCCTTTATCTTCGGCTGACACACGTGTACGTGTTTTGTAACTAACGCCCATACCAGAAACCAGTGACGCCAATTCTACATCGTCTGTGCTATAAACAACTCGGTCTAAATAGTCTGAAACATCAATGCCAAAATGGGTATCGCACAGCGACTGGATCACGTTATCGGGTGTGCCACACTCGTCAATACCATAGTGCTTCCACAGCAGTTGCATTACGTTGTCTAAGCTTACTTGGTTGTTTGACCTTTCGCGAAGCAGCAAATCTAGACCAAGGGCAATAATGCCGCCCTTAGTGTAATAACTGACGATGTTGTTGGTAGCGCTCGCATCCTGCTTGTAAAACTTTGTCCAAGCGTCAAAGCTACTTTCAGCTGCACTTTGTTTAAAACGCCCAGCGTTTTGTAACAGTCGACTGATATTTTGAGCCACAATATCTAGGTATTTTTGAGGCTCAATAACACCAGCTCTTGCTAGGGTTACGTCATCGTAAAAGCTTGTAAAGCCTTCATAAATCCAAAGCTGATTGGTGTAGGTTTCCTGAGATAAATCAGGTTTAACCATCACCTCAGGTTTGATGCGCTTCACATGCCATGTATGAAAGAATTCATGGCTACACAAGCTTAAGAAAGTTATATAGCTGTCGGTTTTGTTTTCACCTTCACCAATCTGTGGCAAGTCAAAACGTGGATAAAGAAGGGCGGTTGAGTGCTTATGCTCTAAACCACCAAAGCCGTTATCGGCAAGCAAAGTCATAAACAGATAATTATTTATGGGTTGGGGAGCACCAAACAAATCCAAGTGATGCTTGCAAATAGGTGTGAGGTCTCTAGCTATGCGCGGGTAATCGATATTGTTGTTTCCAGAGAAAAGCAACGTAAAAGTAATACCGTCTACGTCGAAGCTGTGGGTGTCTGCAATACCAACGTAAATAGGGTGGTCGATGAGTTCATCGTAATTCTTTTCGACATAATGCCAGCGCTTCGAACTCGTACTTTCACTGCGAATTGGCATAGAGGTGTAAGCCTTCCAATTTGCGGTAGATGGGTCACTATCATCGAGTTCAATGTCTAGTTCGCAGGCTGATTGCTCAAAACCGGAAACGCGTAAAAACGCACTCGTGCCATTTATAAATGCGTACTGATCGTTCATAAAGGCAGAGCGAATTGACAAATCATTGGCATAAACCGTGTAGTTAACGGTGCAAGGTTTACCGTCAGTTTCAACACGCCACGTTTGTTTATCGAGCTTAGTTACGGGAATATGATTAGCGTTTTCGCCGCTAGCATTCTCTATGTGGCTGGCACTTGACGTAGCACTTAACCTAACTATGCTTTTCGCAAAGTCGCGAACCATGTAGCTTCCTGGGATCCAGCTTGGAAGAGTAAGTGTTAGCGATGAATCTTCATGTTCAGGAATGTGTAGCGCAACAGTAAATTGGTGTGCACGCCAATTTGAAATAGTTAACGTATAGTGAAGAGCAGAAGGCATAGACGTCCAATAGGGTAAAAAAACGATACCTTAACTATATCAACCTATTAGGTTAATCCCAATAGATTGGAAACCACCCTATAGATTTTTAGGTTTATAGAAATCGGTTTTCCATCATAGTGTTGATAAGTTTTGATTTGATGCGTAAATTGGACGAACTTACATTAAATCCAGCAATAACAAATACAAATGGCTGACAAAATACAAAGCGACTTACTGAGCGAAGATAATTTGGAATCGTTGCGAACGCTAGTACCTGGCGGTATCGTCGACTTACAAATTGCGATGCCTGCTGCCCCGAAGCGTGTAAAAACAGACTATATTGGCATGCTTACAGATGAGTGCTTGCTTTTTCATATCCCTACCTCGGCCAAGTGGATAACCGTTCGCGATGCACTCACTGTAGGTAACGAGGTTGTCGTTCGTTCCGTACTCGAAGGCGATACTGGCCAAGTTATTGCCTTTAAAGTAAAAGTGTTAAAGTTGCTCGCCAAGCCTTCAGGTTTACTTATCACAACGTTTCCTAAACGCATCGAAAGTATAGGGCTTCGCGCGGTAAAGCGCGCGCAATTGGGTGTATCTGTAACATTGGAGTCTGAAGTGTATCCAAATGATGAAAATGTGACAGGTATAATCATTGATTTAAGTGAGAAAGGATGCAAAGTTGCACTCCAGGTCAAGCCAAATTGGCCTGTAATGCTTGATGAAGCCGAAGTTCGGCTAAACTATTCGTTAGACGGTAAAGAAGTAGCCCTTACAGCAAGGGTTAAAAACCATAAGCATGAAAGTGATATGGTTTATTATGGGCTCGCCTTTACCTGTGATGAAAAACTGATAAAAACACTGTTGTCCCGACATACATTGTTGACCTAGTGGTTCGTTAAACGTGTTTACGGGGCGATTTAGATAATTATTAAAAACAGGCAAAGGGGCAGGTATGAGAAGCATTGAGCGTCTTTTAATGCAGTATGGCGAAAGTCATCAAAACAAAACGAACGTTATCATTCACGCTATCGCCGTACCAAGTATCTACTTCGTTTCTATAGGCTTGCTTTGGAGCTTGCCGGTACCGGATTTTATTGCCCAGTTTGATATAACCTGGGCACAAATTATTGCAGTACCCGTGCTTTATTATTACTTCATGTTGTCTGGGCCAATAGGTGCAGCAATGACACTGCTCACCATATTATGCTTTGGCGCTGTTAATACGTTAGAGCACTTTAATATCTCAGTATGGTTATTCTCTTTAG
This sequence comes from Alteromonas sp. ABD4_190, assembly GCF_056160105.1. Taxonomy (NCBI): domain Bacteria; kingdom Pseudomonadati; phylum Pseudomonadota; class Gammaproteobacteria; order Alteromonadales; family Alteromonadaceae; genus Alteromonas; species Alteromonas sp. ABD4_190. The sequence continues at coordinate 110,635 of NZ_JBSWWN010000002.1, read as the reverse complement.
TTTTGTTTGTCGTCATGTGGGTATTGCAGTTTATTGGGCACCATATAGAGGGCAAAAAACCATCGTTCTTCGAAGATCTACGTTTTCTGTTAGTTGGCCCCGCTTGGTGGTGGGTTCACTGGCTTAAGAGAATGAACATAAGCTATTAATATAAGCAACGTTCTATTGAAAAATGCTTAATTTCAAACATTTGCCCTGCGACCAGAAGCATAAGGTGTACGACCAAGCCGCTTGGGTCACAGCAGCGCTGGCGTATAATCTTCTTATTAGTTTTTAAATTGGTAATATTGTGAGTCGCTTTCAGCGTGTAATAGAAAGTAATGAACGGTTATTTTGGACGTTGCACAGCGCAGGCTGGGCAGGGTTTGCGATAATTTATTACATCGGTTCGTTTCTTCATGATGTAAGGCCCATTTGGGTTTTTATAATCATGCTTAATGCCTATGCAGGGTGGTTGTTAACTATTCCACTGCGCTACGTTTATCGCTGGGCAAGAAAACAATCGCCGCTAAACATGATCATAATAGTGATAGTGTCGTGTTATCTAATAGCGTTATTGTGGGCGGTAGTGAAAAACATTAACTACTGGGAAATATATAAACACGGGTATCGCCCAGATGAATGGTATATGTATTTCACCAACACCATTAACTCACTGATAATGGTCGGCTGCTGGAGTGGTGTGTACTTCGGCATCAAAAACTTTCAGATGCTGCAAAAAGAAAAGCAAAATGCGCTAAAAGCCAGCACCATGGCCCACCAGGCGCATATCAAAATGCTTCGCTATCAGCTTAACCCGCATTTTCTTTTTAATACGCTGAACGCTATTTCTACCCTTATCCTTTTGAAAGAAAATGATACGGCGGAGGCTATGGTCTCGCGCTTAAGTGATTTCTTGCGCTACTCGCTAGATAATGACCCGATAAAACGCGTCCCGTTAGGTCAAGAGATAAAGGCGTTAAGACTTTATCTTGAAATAGAAAAAGTGCGTTTTGATGATAGGTTGGATGTACAGTGGGATATTGATGAAGGCTGCGAAAGTGCTCTTGTACCTAGTATGATCTTGCAGCCAATTATTGAAAATTCAATAAAGCATGCCATATCTAAGATGGAAAATGGTGGTCGTATTTCCATAACGGCACGTACGTTTGGTAATGATTTATTGATGGACGTGGCTGATAACGGCCCAGGTGCAGATATCAAAGATGGAAACCTTAGCCGTGAAAATGGTGTGGGCTTAGCCAATATAAAAGAGCGTTTGCAATCCCTTTATCATCGTAATTTTGCATTCTCTATAGAACACAATCAGCCTTCCGGTGTGCGGGTTAGAATTCGCATACCGTATGAAGTTAAGGACGTATAACATGACAAAGCAAGTGATTAAAACCATTGTAGTGGACGACGAACCTTTAGCGCGCAGAGGCCTTCGTGCTAGGTTAGAACGTCATGATGATGTACAGGTTCTTGCAGAATGTCAGAACGGTCTTGAAGCTGTGAGCAGTATTTCTCAGCATCGTCCAGACTTAGTGTTTTTAGACATTCAAATGCCGGGTTTAAATGGCTTTCAAGTTATTCACAAGCTTCGTGAATTAAAGCAGCCAATTCCAATGATTGTTTTCGTAACTGCCTACGACAACTATGCGATCAAAGCTTTTGACATACACGCGCTAGACTATCTATTAAAGCCTGCGGACGATGAGCGTCTTGGCGCCGCGTTAGATAAGGTTCGCGAATACTTCTCAACCCAACATCAAGATGAGCAGTCTCAAAAGTTGGTGAGCCTAGTGGCTGAACTAACCGGTGATGATTGCGAGGAAATTCTACGTAAATTAGCTAGCGGAGAGCCGGTTGAGACGAACCCTTACCCTGATGTTTTAGCAATTAAGGATGGTTCAGAAGTAACCCGTGTAAATGTACAAGACATTCAATGGATTGATGCGGCAGGGGATTATATGTGCGTACACGCGCTCGATGGCATGCACATAATGCGTAAAACCATGAAAGAGCTTGAGCAAGAACTAAACCCGCAATTTTTCGTTCGCGTGCACCGTTCCGCCATAGCTAATATTCGTTTTGTTAAAAAGCTAGTCAGTCACATCAGCGGCGAGTACCACTTAATACTCCAAAACGATACAGAACTTAAGGTGAGTCGCAGTCATCGCGATAAAGTCAAAGCGGCTATGAAAATGTAACTAAGCTTAAGTAATAAAATATCCAAGGCGTTGTTTAGAAATAGACAACGCCTTTTTTGTTTGTGGTTTTCAGGAACTAACTATGCGGATTGGTATAAGCTTCTTGTTTTCTAATTATAGCCTCTAACCGTCAATTGAGTTGCTGCTGTATCGCTCATTCATAAGCGTACGCATAGCGTCAACACGGGCCTGGTTTAGAGGTTTGGTATTTTCCCACGTTTTATTAAGGGGCACAGTAACAGGGCGTTGATTTACTTCACCCACCATAATGTTAGTAATGTCGCTACCGACTAGACTTATAGCGAATTCTCCGAGGGTTGTTGCAAGCAACCTGTCTTGCGCAACAGGCGAACCGCCACGCTGAACATGGCCTAAGGTTACCGGCCTGACGTCAATAATATCGTGGCTCTGTAATGCATCAGTAAGGCCAGCTAAGCCATTTGGCCATACGTTTTCAGCAACAACAACGATGAAACTAACTGGCCCTTTTAACGCGCGTTGGGCTTTTATTTGGGCTACAAGCTTTTCTATCTCTTTGTCAGCAGATTCAAAATATTCCGGTACAACCACGTAGTCGGCTGCAGAAGAGAGTGCAGCATTCAATGCTAAAAAGCCCGCGTTCCTGCCCATGACTTCTATAAGAAATATACGCTCAAATGCATCTGCAGTATCTCGAACTTTATCGATAGAGCTCATCGCAGTGTCTATAGCGGTAAAATAGCCGATGGTTGCATCTGTGCCGTTAATGTCGTTATCTATCGTGCCGGGAATTCCTAAAATTTGGCCGTCCCATTCTTTCCCTAATTCCGCTGCACCACGAAATGACCCGTCGCCACCAATCACAATAAGCGTATCAACTTCTGCCTTCATTAAGTTGTTAGCAGCTTTTTTAATTCCTTCTTGGCTCTTAAGCTCTTTACACCTTGCACTGTGCAAAATGGTTCCGCCTTGTTGAATCAAGTTGTGAGTAGAGTCTAGTGAAAGGGGAATATACTCTTGTTGCAACAGTCCATTGTATCCATGCTTATAGCCAAGCAAAGTATAGTTCGCTTTCTGGCACGCAATAATTGCAGCACGTATACATGCATTCATACCTGGTGCATCGCCACCAGAGGTTAAAATTGCGACACGTTTTGACACATTAAAATCCTTCTTTTTACCAGCATAACAATTAAGGTAACGTTAAGGTATCAAGACGTAAAGTGAACATGTGTTTCGTAGAGAATTTAAATAACTGAAAGGAAGAGTGCAGAACGAGCCTTGAGCGCTTGACTATTTACGTCTGCTTTTCAATTGAATTTATAAGTAAGCGAATTTACAGCAAATAACGTAGTTAACAAAAAAGGATAAGTTATGCGTGTACTGTTAGTATTTATTTCTGTGGCGTTTCTTGCTTCATGTAGTTCCAAATTAGCCTACAACAATTTGGATTGGTGGGTTTACTGGTACATGGACGACTATATTGAGCTTAAAGATGCACAAGAAGAAAAATTTGATGACTATCTACAAAACTGGCTACGCTGGCATAAAACCTCTGAACTTAAGCGTTACAAAGCTCAACTTACCGAAATTAAACGTCAAATCAAAGAAGGGCGTTTAGATTCAGATACTGTCCTTGAGCATCTCGCAAACGCAAGAACGCATTGGGAAAGAGTGCGTGATGAAGTAAGCCCTGAGCTTGCACAAATTGCAAAAACACTTGATGACGAACAAGTTGTTACGCTTTTTGCTGCCCTTGAGAAAGACAACAAAGAGGAAGAAGAAGAGCGAAAAGAGGCGCTGGAAAAGTCTGAAGAAGAACGGTTAAAAGACCGTGTTGAGCGCATTGAGGAGACCATCAGTGAACGCATAGGCAAGCTGACTAGCGAACAAAAGCAGTTAGTGTCCACGTACGCGACCCAGTTTATTCCCACGGGGGCGGAATGGCTAACCTATCGCAGGAATATTCAAAACGCGGCACGAAAGCTATTTGTAACCCGTAAATTTAACGACAACTTCGAAGCAGAACTCGTTGACTTGATGCAAAACCCAGATAGCTATAAAAGTGATATTTACAAGCAAAGTAGCGCCCATAACATGACCGTTAGCGCTACGTTAATATCCGAGCTTTTTTCCACGCTAACTGACAAGCAGCGAGAGACCCTTATCGAAAACATAGACGACCTGATTGATACTGTAGACAACTTCAGAGACTAAGTTGGTTCTTACAGCGCCAGTGCTATTCTACAGTTAAACCAACGTATAATCAGAGCTTGGCCCTAAGATAACGGGCTAAGCTCTGATATATGACCTCTGTTATACTAACCCGGTACTATTAGTTCGTTTATATTGGCTAATTTTTGTTACCACAAAGCTTATTACCATCGCTGATCATCTTTCTGGCCCGAGCGTTCGATTGCTTAATCATATCGTCTATTAGCGATGTCTCTGGCATATTTTTCCAGTACTTCTTCGGCATTTGATTTAACATCGCACTTGTCTTGATACGCGCAGGATTAAATATATTGGCGTAATAGGTCAGCCAATATTTTTCAATGCGGTCATCGTCAGGCACTACGCTTGAATCGGGATTATCTTCTAAAACTAGTGTTTCGGTATCCCAATGAGCTGCGCGATAGGGGGTTAAAATTGACCAACGCATATTCTTAAATCGGGTTTGGAAGAAGTTAAGCTTTATCTCTAAACTGAAATGCTCGGGTTCATACCAGGCGACAAAATGCTCTTGCCCCTCTACGTCTATTTCTCTGAACCTCAAGAAGGCACTCATTTTATAAGCATCACGCTTTACCGCTTTCGCCATAGCGAAAAGCTGCATAACATCGTCGTCAGTTTTCATTTGTATGAGTTGCTTATTTTCATAAACAACACGCCACAACACCCGGTAACAAAGCGCAAATCGATTATCATCGTTATGGCACAGGGCGTACTTTAAAAGCATCAGTGTAGGTTTAGGAATTCTAAGGTTGCTTCGCGGCTTTTTTCGCGGCATTTTACTTTCGTATGGCTCAGCGCCACTACCGAACAGATCGTCTTGTACTGAATGAGCGCTCTGCCAAATAATATGTTCAGGGGAGATACGCTCAGCAATGCACTCTCGAGAGGCTTCCCGCCATTCATCAAAGCCAGGTACTGAGGTAATGGTAATGGTCTTCATATAAAACAACCTTTAAGACTGCGGCTGAAGTTTTTTTCGTTGTCAACATACTTAAGCGCTAAACAACTCAAACTGTTTAGGCTGTTTAAACTGAAGCTCGAAATTATTACTGTCGAGTAAATGGATATCAGGGAAGTAATCTCCCACGCTGATAAAGGGCTTCAACTTTTTAAGAGGTAGCCGCATTTTAGTAAGGTCAATCCAGTTGAGCTTTGTATTACGCCTTATGGATAAAATCTTTTGTACCGTTCGCGCACCAAGACCGGGAACGCGTAGCAGCATTTGTTTATCAGCTTTGTTTAAATCAATAGGAAATAGGTGACGGTTACGTAATGCCCATGAAAGCTTCGGGTCGTAGTCCATATCTAACATGTCGTCTTGCAAGATTTCATCTAGGCCAAAACCGTAAAAGCGTAAAAGCCAATCCGCTTGATACAGGCGGTGTTCTCGTATCAATGGCGCCGGTTTTAGCGGTAAAACTTCCGAAGCATCAGGAATAGGGGAAAATGCAGAGTAATACACGCGACGAAGTTTTTGATCGCTGTAGAGCTTTACGCTTGTACCTAAAATGGTTTTATCGTTTGACCCATCGGCACCTATAATCATTTGCGTAGACTGCCCGCCTGGGGCGAAACGGGGAGGGCGCTTACCCGAATATGTCTTGTCAACTTTATGTTCTGCAATTTTTTCTTTTAGCGTATTCATCGAGCCGTGAATATCGCCAAGGTCTTTTTCTGGTGCATACTTGTTTAGCGAAGACTGTGTAGGCATTTCCACATTAATACTAAGTCTGTCAGCATAAAGACCTGCTTCTGCTTGTAATTCTGGCGACGCATTCGGGATAGTTTTAAGGTGGATATATCCCTTAAATCCGTGATCAAGACGTAGCGACTTTGCAATACGTACCATGCTTTCCATAGTGATATCGGGCGAACCCACAATTCCAGAGCTTAAAAACAAACCTTCAATGTAATTGCGCTTATAAAAATTCAGGGTTAAATCTACCGTTTCTTTAACCGTAAAACGCGCCCGTTGAACATTGCTTGAAACCCTATTAATGCAATAATGACAATCATAAATACAGTAGTTTGTCATAAGGATCTTAAGCAGCGAAACACACCTTCCATCAGGTGTGAAGCTATGGCATATTCCCGAGCCACCAGTAAGCGAACCTATACCGGTCTTTTCGGTTTTTCCAGCTTGTCGTTTACCTGCTGAACCACTCGCGCAAGACGCGTCGTACTTGGCCGCATCGGAAAGAATTTCAAGTTTTTGTATCAGTCTGTCATACATCGCAGATTTAACTTTCCTATAAGTAATTACAGTCAAACAGCCTAGTAATTCTTTTAGAAACACGACTAAACGTGTTTTGTAATCTAGGCTGAGAGTGAAAGTGTTATAGCATGTATATATATACAGTGCAATTGCACGTGGTAATTGAAGGTGAAGATTTAATGTTGGCAGGATTGTCCCAATTCAGGATTGACGCCGGTGAGTGACGGCGAAGACTATCTCGCTGTTAACCGATTAAAATAAGCTAAAGCTAAAATCCTATAAATTTAGATAGTTCATCTCGAATGTTATCGTATTTTTCTTTGTAGGCCGCTTTTAGTGGCATGTCATCAATTAGCTTAAACAGTCGTTTACACTCGTTTATTAACTTTACTTCGGCCTTATCTTCTTGAATAGCTATTTGAAGTAGACACTGCAGCAAGTTGAGCGCTACGCCTGTATTAACCGGTGCAAAACCTTGAGCGAGAGCAAATGAGGCTTTGGCTCGTTCATAGTCTTGCTGCTGATAGTGTTGAATACCCTCACGATTAAACTGCTGATAGCTCGCAAGGCTTTTTTGCGCGCTGTGTGCCTGGACCTCCAGCATCTTTGAACTGTTCTGGTCGAGTTCATCATTTCTAGCGCTAAGAATGGCGTTGAGCGCTAACGCGTCGTCAAATTCACCGAGTTTGTACATAACGTTTATGCTATCTGGAATAAATACAGTGGGTACCTCTGAGTATTTATCATCAAGTTGCGTTTGCGACTGGTCAAGATGACGCTTCGCGTCAATAAGCTTCCCATCAATAGCGCTTATCCTTGCATTTACAATATTTCCAAAAATATCTACGTCGAAATCCCTGTCGATTTTATACAGGTGCTCATCGAATTTCCCTCGCTGCAATGTGAGTAACGCTTCTTGCTGATACTTATTGCGCTGGCTTTTGTCATCAGCTGACTCAGCAACATCGAGTAAGCTGCGTATCATTGTGCACCAATGTAAGCTTGCTTTATGCACAGTGCGTTTCGATAGGTTCCAAATTGCTTGGCTAGAGTTGGCCGCTAGCACTAAATCGTTATTTTCCCGGCCAATTTCACAAGCCTTAAAGTGGCGAGGTAAAGAGAAGGGCGATAGTTTAATAGCCTCTTTAATTGAATCTAGGGCTTTTTCACCTGCTTCCAAGGCGTGGTGCGCTTGCGCAAGAATATCATGAGCATCAGCATTGAAACGGTTGCGTTTTAACGTTTTCTTGGCAATGGATATCGCTTTTTCGTATTCATTTAACAGCAAATAGGTTCTACCTATCGCTACCTGTGCCCATAGTACAGGTCTACCTTCAATATACTCTTTTAGTACATCTAAAGCTTTTTGAGGTTGAGAGATGCGCCAATAGAGTTCAACTAGCAGTTGTTCGCAGTGTCCTTTGTAGTGCTGAGGGTTTTCTAACAGTGTCTCAATGTGATCTATGGCGCTATTGTATTCACCTTGCTCTATTAGGTTGAACGCTTGTTGAAGAAATTGTCGTTTTTGCCATGCACGAACAATACGAGATTTTAATTGTACTTGTGAGAAGGGCTTTATTAGAAAATCGTCTGGCCGCCGTTCAATACTGCCAAGCACTACCGGTCGAGCACTATCAGCACTGATAAGAATAAATACTGAGGTGGGGTTAATAAGCCTTCGCGTGCGCAACTCTTCTATCAGTTCATAGCCATTTTTGGTATCAGCCCCCAAGTGTAAGTCACAGATGACAATATCAAATTTATGTTTTTTACACAGCGATACTGCCTGTTCAGCCGAAGGCTTAGTAACAACATCAGACGCACCCATAGAATGCATTAGTCCTTTCAAAAGAAGAAGGAAAGGACGTTGGTCCTCAACAATCAATACTTGTTTGTTGCTAAATTGCATTTCGAATCCGTGAATAAACGCTTTATCATTATTTGAAAGTATATCTAACTTTAGAAAATAAGCTTAAGAAAAACATTATCTTGCCGACAACATACGTATACATAAACAGCACTGTGTACGTATGTCACCAGATTTGGCCTCAGCAAGTGAACAAACAACACTAGACCCCAGTATTTACTGGGAGCGAAGTGGTGTGCTCGCTCGTGCTTCATCACAGGGGGCATTGTTCTCGTTATACCTTGCAATGCAGCAGCATAGTGTAGCTGAACCGTTTGAAATTGAATCGGCCACGTCAGATGCTGACACTTCAAAAAGTATAGAAGCGCAACTTGCCGCATTAAATCACTACAGGCGTCCGTCGTTGTCCGTCAGTGAAAATGAGTGGACAGACATGCAAGTGCACTCAAATTTAGTCGCTATTGACTATGAAAGTGCACGCCTTTATCTGAGTATGAAGCCAGCGCCGTTAGCTCAAACTGATGACGCAAAACGCATTCCGGATGATGTTGTAAACAACTGCAGTCTAGCAACGCAGAAGCGATTAAAACGGCAATATGCCAAAGCCATAAAAGAAGATAATACGTTACTTTACGATATTATCTCTTCACAAGGCGACGATGATGACGGGAAATATGGGCAAGATATGCACCAAGCTACAACGCCAGACTTTTCTTCATTTGAAAATATCGCCTAGTTTTTAACGCTCAGTTTTGGTATATTCCGCGCCGCATTTTGCACTGGTCTTACGCTCCAATCAGCAAAGGTTAAAATATGTCTAAATATATTGTATGCGCAATGTATAAATTTGTTGCGCTTGAAAACTTTAAAGAAATCCGCCAGCCGCTTCTAGAAACTATGGAAGCAAATGGTATAAAAGGTACGCTTCTACTCGCTCACGAAGGCATTAACGGTACTGTTTCAGGTACCCGAGAAGGTATCGACGCATTGCTCGCTTATCTGAATAGCGATGAACGTATCAATCCTATCTCTTACAAAGAATCACTTCACGACGAACAGCCGTTCTATCGCACTAAGGTGAAACTTAAAAAAGAAATCGTGACCATGGGCGTTGAAGGTATCGACCCTCGCCAAACTGTGGGTACATACGTTAAGCCTAAAGACTGGAATGCACTAATAAGCGACCCAGATGTAACCGTAATTGACACCCGAAACGGTTACGAAATAGAAATTGGCACTTTCAAGAACGCCATCGACCCTAAAACCGACACGTTCCGCGAATTCCCAGAATACGTAGAAAAAGAACTCGACCCTTCAAAAAATAAAAAAGTGGCCATGTTCTGTACCGGCGGCATTCGCTGTGAAAAGTCGACAGCCTATTTGAAAGAGCAGGGGTTTGAAGAGGTTTATCACCTAGAAGGCGGAATTTTACAGTACCTTGAAGATGTGCCAAAAGAAGAGTCTATGTGGGAAGGCGACTGCTTTGTATTTGATAATCGCGTTGCGGTAAACCACGACCTTGAAAAGAGTCATTACGAACAGTGCTACGCGTGTCGACTTCCTATTACCGAAGAAGACAAACAAAGCGATAAATATGAGCCTGGCGTAAGCTGCCCACATTGCCATGGCACACATACTGACGAACAAATTGCCCGCTTTAGAGAACGTGAAAAGCAAGTTCAGCTAGCGAAAGAGCGTCAGCAGGAACACGTAGGTACTGAAGCGCGTTTGACCATGGAACAAAAGCGTAAGGAAAAAGCAGAAGCTCAACGTTTACGCGCACTTAAAGCAAAAGAAAATCAGGCGTAGACAGTCAGAAAGAAGGGCGTTACACTCGTGTTTATTGCAGTTGAAATAAGGAATGCGAGTGGACACTCAACTTTCAGAATCTAAAATTGAAGAAATTAGAAAGGACTTCAGCTTTTTCGATCGTGATGGCAATGGCCAAATCGATTTGCCAGAGTTCATCGAGCTTCTAACCGTAATTTCACCAAAGACTAAAGCTAGCCACGTACAAGAGGGCTTTAAGCTTATCGATAGCAACGACGATGGCTACATCGACTTTGAAGAGTTTTTAGCGTGGTGGCAAGAAGGGTGGTGGGAGTACTAAGGTTTACTTAGTCAAGCACATCATAGCTCAGTTTTGTCCACGCTCTGTTGAGTGTGTCGGAAAAGTCTATTGCTGCGCAAAAATAAATCGTTAAAACGGGGGCTTTGTAAAGCGCCCGTTTTTTTATGTTTAAGTTTTGCGCTGGTATGGGTGGGCAAAATTTAGGTTGATATGTTTTAGTTTTTGGATGGCTGCTTTGAGCGTTAAGCGGACATTGGATATTTTTGACTCGCGAGACCGCTTCGACAAGGAGCGGAAGTTAAGAAACCTTACAAATCAATGTGGGCCGTAACTTCTAAATGGATGAATCTGACCTCGCCCTCACTTCAGTTGTTTGCTAATAATTAAAAAGTTACCGGAGGTAAGCTCTACGAACTTTTACATAAACAACAACTCATAAACCTAGCGCGAATTAGAAACGGGAACATAAGCTAAATGGCACTAAAAGTAATGTTACTCTTTTGTTTGCTCTCTCCTGTGATAAAGGCAAAAGAAATACTCACATACGATATTAAATCTAATGACAATAACCTTCTTTTGAAGAGTGTAACCATTGACACCTCACATTTAGGTCATTTTGTCCTAAACCCTTCAAGGGCTATACCTTCTACCATTACTTCAGAAGTAAAATGTCATTTATCAAATCAGGTAAGTAAGATTGAGTTTGAAAAAGAAACAAAGTGTGACAGCGTTTCGTGGGACATTAGCTTCAAGCCCTTAGATATAAATGGAATAGATATTTCCTCTCAACAAAACGTCTATAGTTCAAGCGGTCATTGGATCTTATTTGAATGGGGAGATATCCATAGAATTAAAGGAATAGTGGAATCACAAGTGTGTATCAATGGAAAAAGCTGTTCTCCGATCCCAACCATGAACCAAGCCCCTTTGATAAAAGCTTGGGGGGGTAAGCCGATACTAATATCAAATCACCTATTTGAAGCCAATATATACGCCGATGATATTTTGCTAGATAGCAAAAAGAATGCAATTAACGAAAAAATGTCAAAGCTCATAACCTATCTAAGACCCATATTTAATACTCAAAATGGTCCTGTAAATTGGGATCTTAGTTTCGTTAATATTGATGAAAAATATAAAACTGTTGGAGGTGCTGCTGGGTATAATTCTTGGGTTGTCAATTACGTAACCAATAATGGCAAACTCAATGAACAGAGATTTGAACATACTGCACACTTAGTTGCTCACGAAACAATTCATACGTTAACTGATATACCTTTAAGTTTTTGGATTTCTGAAAGCCTTACCGAATATTACACCCATAAAGCCTTAAGACTCATAGAGCCGAAGTATGAATCGGCTATTGAAGAATTAATTCGAAAGCAAGATGCTCAAGGCGATTTATCGAAAAGAATAGGAGAGGTGGAGCCAAGTAACGAAAACCTTCTATTTTTTTACACTAAAGGCGCAGCATTTTGGCAGGCCATAGATGAGCAGTTAGCAAAGAACAACTCATCACTAGATGATTTGGTAGACACACTAGCTCACTATGAGAGCGATGAGCTTCTTCCTGAATCTTTCATCAAAAAGCTAGTTGGAATTATTGGGTCATTCGAAGCTCAAAAAATAATTAGAGAATACGTTCAAGAAAACTCTACACACAATCTGGATAGTTAGCCTATTAATAACGAATTTAATCGCTCATGTCTCAATATTTGAGTTTTACTCGTAGTGAGATATTACGAATTGAAGCAAATCTACTACTCTAAGAGCGATGTAAATTTTTGAGTTTGGCTCGGTGTACTGCTAGTTTTCGCACTATTAGAGACGGTCACGAGTTCAGCGGTGAAGTAGTAAGCCTGACAGTGTGTACTAAAATCTTGACGATGAAATGAACTAACGGCTCTACGTACACTTCAGCCACACAGAATGATTGGTTTCAAAAGAAAGAGCGGACGCGTATCGCCAAATTATGTTGATTAGCACGTGGGCTAAGCCCGAATGAAGTCGGTCAGGCCACGTGCATGAGTCCCAGCGAACATAGTGAGTCAATTGAGTTGTTAAACGAATAGCCAATTAATTCATAGATAGAAGGCTACGAGGCTTAAGCTCTAAATTACTTTCCAACCTTTCTATTTTTGAAAGAAGACCTTGATTAGCTTTGCTTGTTTGGTCAATTTGACTCTGAAGCTTATCTACTTTGAACTGAAGAGTATTATTAGCTCGATTTTGTTGATATAGGATGAACGACTGCAAGCTAATTACAGTAGTGAAAGCAATTATTGATAAAGCTATCTTTGTACGACTTTTCATGGAACTTCCTTATTTCAAAAGAGTTTTACGACTACTAGTGATTATCTAGTTTGTCACTTATCAGTATAACAAATTAACAATGCGCAATTTGCGCGTTTTTTACTAAGCTACCACTCGTTACAGTATATACTGCCATTGTTATCGAGTTTGTGAAAGCCTAGGCAACCAATGGCAGCAAGAAACTAAGGCGAATAAATGCTAGGACACAAATGCGTAATTGGGTCGCTCGCTTTATATTAGGCAAATGAAAGGTTGGAATACGTACTCTTCGCCCGTTCAATTACAAATATTTGAACGGCAGCTTTTGGCACAAATCGGAAGTTTATATCCTAACCCTTAAAGGTCTGGTGTTTGTCTATAACAGAGCTTTAATCCTTAAGAGGCGGGCGTATATATTGGACGAAGGTAGAAAAGTACGCCAGCTAGTAAGAGTTACCAGTCTGAGCTGTATTTTATATTAGCTTTTGCTGCCTCGACTTCCAGTGGTGCTTGGTCGTAGCCGTACTCAGCCATATCGAAGAAATGTTGGGTAACAACTTCGTCTAAGCTAGCTTTTTCAATTTGTAACACGTGAACCAGCTCATGGGCTAATTTTGGCCTGTTAAGTACAAAGTCTTTACGCGCGTAAATTGAATAACCAAAGACTTGTGCGTTGTTAATGATACCTTCGCCGACAAGCTCAACTGATTCACCAAATACTTTCAAAGCAAAGTTTTCATAAGGGAATGGCACTTCATCCAAATAGACGATTCTTACTTTTTCAGGGTATTTGATGCCTATTTCAGCTGCTAGAGCCAACTCTTGTTCATTTAGCGGTTTACCTATTTCAAGCCCTTTCTGATCAGTTTCATGCGCCCATTCGATGTATTGAGGCAATAAGACACTCGCAATTATTTTTTCATAAAAAAGTATGGAAATAATGAGTACAGCAATGAGTAATATTGGAACGAGTTTTAGTGCTCTCATGTTTATAAAATCCATTTTAAAGATAGGCTTAAGAAGCTTTAAAGGTAATTAGAGTAACGAATAACGCTAGAGGATATCCTCTCGCTATATATGCAAATTAAAGCATGTGTTACGAAGCTATGATAGAGAAAGTATGTAAGAGAGCGTATGTAAGAAAGTGTTCGTTAGGAATAAATGAAGCGATGACCGCCGCTATTAACGCTAGTCTGTGATAATTAGCGGCGGATTAGTATTAACTATTTAACGTGTTTTACTCGTCGTCCTGCAGTGTATTCCTTGGTTTGCGTTTAACTGGAACCATTCCGATATCTTCACCCAACATGGTGTCAACGCGCTTTTTCACATTTGTTTTAACAGGTTTCGCTACACGCTTTTTGCCATTTTGCGCATTAGCTTTTTTCGACACTTTTTTCTTTGGTTTGAAACCCTTGAACGAGGCTGTAAACTCGTCGTGCGGTGAGCACTCTAACGCATATTGAAGGTGATTCTTAAGCCCTTCAAAACTGTTCCAGTCACGTGGGCCAATTAACGAGAAAGCTTCGCCTTTTTGCCCAGCACGACCTGTGCGTCCAATACGGTGAATATACTCATCGGCGTTTTTCGGTAGGTCGAAGTTAACTACCAAGCCAACTTTTGACAGGTCTAGACCACGGGAGGCGAGGTCGGTAGTAACTAAAACACTGTGCTGTCCACGAGCAAACGCACTCATTACAGCTGCGCGTTGGCTTTGTAGCATATCGCCACGGAGCGCAATAGCTTCTAAGTTCTGTTCGTTAAGCAAAGCTGCAATTCTATCGGTATCTTCACGGGTGGCGGTAAATACGATAGCTTGGTTGTAGGTACGATTGGCCAGCTCAAACTGCAAAATTTGATCTTTGTTATCAACGTTGTCTGCAAAGAAGCACTTCTGCTCAATATCGCCATGCTCTGCCGTTGAGTCTCCTACCGCTACTCGCACAGCGCCTTGGGTCAACTGCGTTGTCATATGCTTAAGCTCAATATTATCGAGCGTGGCAGAAAACAGCATAGTTTGACGCTTTCTGTGATCAGCATAGTCGTTGATCATTTTAAGCTGAGCAGAAAAGCCTAGATCTAACATGCGGTCGGCTTCATCAAAGATCAGCAGCTCTAAACCATTCAAATACACACTTTTATCTAATAGGTGATCAGCTACACGGCCCGCTGTGCCTACAATAATGTGGGGATTACGGCGAAGTGCTTTAACTTGGTCGTTGTAGTTTTCACCGCCCACAACAAGTAAGCAAGTAAGGTTTAAACCTGTACACATTGACTTGGCTTCAATGAAAACTTGTTTAGCAAGTTCACGGGTAGGCGCAAGAATAAGTGCACGAGGGTCTTGTCTACTTAACGCTTTTTGCGACATTAGCCTATTTATAGCAGGTACTAAAAAGGCGAAAGTTTTACCTGACCCTGTTTTTGAAGACGCAATAATATCCTTACCTTGAATCGCGGGAAGCATAGTACGCTCTTGAATTTCGGTTAGCGTCGAAATGTTTTTCGTTTCGAGCTTTGAAATAATTTTATGATGGACAGGTAAATCAGTAACTAGCAAGAAAGGTGAGCCTCTTTAAAAATAACGTTCATACGCATTATCCCTTAATGCACAGTGTATTAAAAGGCTTATTGCGTTAGCCGCTATAAACTCGGGTGTATGGCACTGATAACGAACAAACAATGCCTGTAATCCTATAATAGAGGAGCTCGTTAGTCTTAAAATGGACGAATTATGGTGTTGCCTTACAAGTCGCGCTTACCTTGAACACACAATGTGTTACTTGGTAAGCGCGGGCCATTTAAACGTAAATGTATAATGTTGAATGTAAGTGTGTCGTATGTGCTTGCTGAAGTTACTAAAACTGCATCTCTGCCACGTTCTCAGGTACAACAAGCTTGCCAGCGGTTTTCTCTTTGATTTCATCTACGCTAACGCCTGGTGCGCGCTCCTGAAGAACAAAGGCGCCGTCCTCTACGCTCAGCACTGCTAAGTCGGTGATTATACGTGTAATGCAGTTCACACCGGTTAACGGTAATGTACATTCGCTTAGTAACTTAGGGTTACCGCGTTTATCAGTATGGGTCATGGTAACAATTATGTTTTTTGCGCCAGCAACAAGGTCCATAGCGCCGCCCATGCCTTTGACCAGTTTGCCCGGTATCATCCACGAGGCAATATTGCCCGATACATCAACTTCAAACGCACCAAGCACAGTAAAATCCACATGTCCGCCACGGATCATGGCAAAGCTCTCTGCACTATTGAATATCGATGCCCCGGTTATAGCTGTCACCGTCTCTTTACCTGCGTTTATCATGTCGGCGTCGACTTCACTTTCAGTAGGGTAACGGCCCATACCTAAAAGACCGTTTTCCGACTGCAGCATAACGCTGATATCATCAGGGACATAATTAGCCGCAAGGGTAGGGATACCTATGCCTAAATTCACGTAATCGCCATCTTTGAATTCTTGGGCTACGCGCATTGCAATCTGTTCTCTACTAAGCATTATACGGTCTCCTTACTAACTACACGGCGTTCTATACGTTTCTCAAATGACCCTTTAATAACGCGGTTTACATAAATTCCAGGGGTGTGGATCTCGCTAGGGTTTAGCTCGCCAGGCTCTACAATTTCTTCTGCTTCTACAACAGTGATCTTGCCGGCGGTTGCCGCCATAGGGTTAAAGTTCTGTGCGGTGTGGCGATAAACACAATTACCGTAGGTATCTGCTTTCCACGCCTTTACAATTGCAAAGTCGCCAGTAATGGCGTGCTCAAGAATATAAGGGCGTCCATCAAACTCTTTAACTTCTTTCCCTTCGCCGACCGGCGTGCCATAACCTGTGGCAGTATAGAACGCGGGGATTCCTGCGCCACCAGCTCGCATTTTTTCAGCTAACGTGCCTTGTGGTGTAAGTTCAACTTCTAACTCGCCGTTGAGCAATTGCTTTTCAAACAGCGCATTTTCACCCACATAGGAAGACACCATCTTTGCGATTTGTTTATCTTCAAGTAAAAGACCTAACCCAAAACCATCCACACCACAATTGTTAGACACTACCGTAAGGCCTGACACTCCCAACGTCTTAATTTGACTAATTAGGCCTTCTGGAATTCCACAAAGGCCGAAGCCTCCAGCAATAATCGTCATCCCGTCTTCAAGGCCTTTCATGGCTTCATCGTATGAGGAAACAACTTTGTTAAACCCTGCCATTTTTTACCTCCAATGCTTTTGTTAAAAATAAGTATCAGCATTGTTGCAGGATATGTAAAATCGAATTAATCTTTCAATTAATAGATATTATTTATTAATAAGCCGTTAAGGTGCGTGTTTATGGATGTCTCATATCGTCAAGTAAAGGCGTTTGTAGAAGTGGCAAAGTCCTCGACGTTTGCTGAAGCTGCGGTGAATCTGCACTTAACCCAGCCCGCTTTGTCTTCTGCGATAAAAAAAATGGAAGAGCAATTAGGCGGTAAGCTGTTCCAGCGTAATACACGGAATGTCAGTTTAACACCTGAAGGAGAGGTGCTTTTTCCAAACGCTCTGCGATTGCTACACGACTGGGATAATACATTCTCAGACATGCAAAACCTATTTGCTATGGCTAAAGGCCAACTCACTGTATGTGCTATGCCGTCGTTTGCCGAGTCACATTTGCCCAATATATTATCGATGTTTCATCAGCGCATACCTAACGTAAACCTAAGAATAGTAGACGTTGTTATGGAACAGGTTATTCACGAAGTAACTACCGGGCGCAGTGAAATAGGCTTTTCTTTCGAGCCGGAACGAAAAGACGGCTTGGTGTTTTCCAGCCTTTTTACCGATGAATTTGTTGTGGTAGGAAGTAAAGCGTTATTGCCTAACATGGGAGAAGCACTTAATTGGAAAGATTGTCTTCAGTTTCCCTTAGTAATGATGAACCGAGGGTCGGCGGTACGTCACTGGACGCAGTCTAAGCTTCAGCAGTACGGCGAGTTAAATATTATTGCAGAAACCGGTCAGCTATCTACCCTTGGAAAGCTTATACAAAATGGCTTAGGCATATCTATTATGCCTGCTATTTGTAAAGATCAAATGGAGGGGCTTGGTCTTGTAGCACAAAGTATTACTGATGAACCTTTAGTGAAAAACATAGGAATAATCAAAAACGCAAGAAAGGGCTTGTCGTTACCGGCTCAGTCTATGTGGGACTTGGTTATTGCGCATTATGCTCAAACGACATAATACGCAACGTAATTGATGAGAGTAGGGACTACCACTTCTTTTTCGGTGCAAATAACTCGTCCAACTCGTCCCGCTCTTCTTCCTGCTTTTTAGCGCGATCTTGTTCATTCACACTCTTAAGATTACTTTGAATATCGTTTAGCCACTCGTTTAGTGTGGAAAGCTTAGATGCAGAGTATTCATCCTGCGGGTTTTGGTTCTCAAGCGCTGTCTTGGCTTTTTCGAAATATTGCCTTGCGGAGCCAAACATATTAGTTTGTAGAGCAGCGCGACCCCGTTTAATAAGGGTTTCAACGTTTACTTTTAATTGCAAACGCTCTAGCTGTTTATCTTCATCCATAAACACTTTTGAATCGATTTGCCCTTTGCTATGTTCAGAGCGGAGTATAATGCGAAGTTTTTTTACTGCTTGGATGTACTGAATTATCATTTTATCGTTGTCAGGCAACGAAAATTCAGAAGAGCTGGTCGACTTGTCTGACAGTGCGGCTGAGGTTGCTTGCTCGCTACTCGCTATCCTTTGTTTTAATTCTGAGGTGCTAGATAATTCATTCATGGTTTTGAGCGCATGAAGAATTCGGTTGTGAAGAATCCCCATTAAGCGCGAAGAAACAGGCATGTTTAGACTGGCAGACAAAATGTTCTCGGTTTCGTCGACAATAGTGCGCTGCTTAGCAAGCTCGGTGCGACGCTCTGCCTCTTGTTTTTGACGATGCTGTTGAATTGCATTTATGAAAATAGCGGCAATGAGCAAAACAACAATCAAAATAATAATAATCACGTACATGCGTGTGTTTCCGTCTGTTTTTATATCTTATAACGTCAGTTTTATTAACCGCGAGCGTTACTTTTTGAATTATCTATTGTTATCGGACAATCTTACGGTATTTTTACTTCAAATACACTCCCGCCTAAACTTCCCCCATTAGAAAGGCTTATTGTTCCCTTTCTGTCGCCTTGAGAATGCGCGCTTGCAATGAGTTTAGCAAAAAACAGCCCTAGCCCCGTCCTTCCTTGACTTAATTCAAAGTCACATAGCGCGTCGTGGCTTTTAGACAACATTGCTTCGGGGTATCCACTCCCATCATCTTCAACCCTTAAAGTCATAAACTCATCTTCATCAATACGGGCTGAAACAAGTATCTTCGACGTGCCATAGCGCATTGCATTTATAATCACATCGTTTAAGAGCAAATAAATTAGCTCACTGTCTAAATACCAACTGAGGTCCTCTTCAGCATCGACAGTAATTTCGATATTTTTCTGAGAGACGTAGAGTGCGTTGGAGCCGACAACATCCTCAACTAAATCTTTGACAAAACTTTCATCAACAGTAATAGGCAGGCTTTCTAATTCTGCTCGATATAAAGAGAGTATCTGTACAAGATTCGTGTTTAGCCTTGATGCTTCATAATGGACACTTGCTACTTGTTCTCTTGCTTCAGTGTTTTGCGGTGAAAGCGAATCGCTTAATGTTTCAATAGATTGAATTAAAAGAAATAGTGAATTCTTCATATCGTGTACAGCAGCAGCCAATACAGATGAAAAATCGATTGAAGATGTAACTTGTTTTCTACTGCTCATTATCTATTAAACGCCGTGCGACTTTTTAACCCTAAACATACTGTAGAAGAGATTTGAAAATGAAGGGCAAATTACGCGTAAATTTGTAAAAAAATGAATTAAATTCAACTTTATAATGCTAATTTTGTAATAGCAACTAGTAAAAAACCGTAGTTTTGGTTATAACGGAGGGAGTAAAGTGTCAGTCGATCCCATAATACGGTGTAAAATATGAAGCTACAGCAACTACGGTATATCGTAGAAGTTCTCAATAATAATTTGAATGTGTCTGCAACGGCAGAAAGTTTGTATACCTCACAGCCAGGTATTAGCAAGCAAGTGCGTATGCTAGAGGACGAATTAGGCGTTCAAATTTTTGGCCGTAGCGGTAAGCACCTTACTCACGTAACAGACGCGGGTAATGATGTTATCAACATTGCTCGCGAGATTCTTGCTAAAGTGGAAAGCATTAAAGCCGTCGCAAGAGAACATACACTTCCCGACCAAGGCAAGCTGAATATAGCTACCACCCACACTCAGGCACGCTATGCGTTACCAGACGTGATCCAAGGTTTTATGACAAAGTACCCCAAGGTGTCATTACACATGCATCAAGGTACGCCTTCTCAAATTAGTGACCTAGCCGCCAAGGGTGAAGCTGACTTCGCTATCGCTACTGAAGCGCTTCACTTGTACAACGATTTAGTTATGTTGCCTTGTTATCATTGGAATCGAAGCGTCATTGTAAATAAAGACCATCCACTTTCCAAAAAAGGCACGATAGATATCTCAGATATTGCAAAGTATCCGTTAGTGACATATGTGTTTGGGTTTACAGGGCGCTCGGAATTAGATCAGGCTTTCGAAAGAGCAGGGTTAACACCAAAAATTGTTTTCACGGCTACAGATGCCGACGTGATTAAAACTTACGTGCGCTTAGGGGTAGGTATTGGTGTGATAGCCTCAATGGCCGTGAGCGAAGAATTAGACGATGACTTAGTAAAAATAGACGCAAGCCACTTGTTTGATTACAGCACGACAAAGATTGGCTTTAGAAAAGGGTCATTCCTTAGAAGTTACATGTACGACTTCATTGAACGTTTCGCGCCTCACCTTACTAAAGACAAAGTCGAAAAAGCCATGATGCTTAAAAATAATGAAGAAGTTGAAAAAATGTTCAAAGGCGTAACGTTACCAGTAAAGTGACGGCGTGAAAAACGAGCATAAATGAAAAAGGGGCTGTCGCCCCTTTTTTGTTTTCAATCTATGTTGACGGTGGGCTTACGATTAACACTCGATGATATTTACCGCGAGACCGCCTCTGGCTGTTTCTTTATATTTAGTTTTCATATCATTACCCGTGTCTCGCATGGTTTTAATCACCTTGTCTAACGACACTTTTTGCTCACCGGTGCCTCGAAGCGCAAGGCGAGAAGCATTTATTGCTTTTATTGCACCCATGGCGTTACGCTCAATACATGGAACTTGCACCAGGCCACCTACAGGATCACAGGTTAATCCAAGGTTGTGTTCCATGCCGATTTCTGCAGCATTTTCTACGGATGCCGCTGTCCCGCCCATTATCTCGGCAAGGGCGCCTGCAGCCATTGAGCATGCAACACCCACTTCTCCTTGGCAACCTACTTCAGCGCCAGAGATAGATGCGTTCTCTTTGTAAAGTATGCCAATGGCTCCAGCGGTGAGAAGAAAGCGGTTTGCTACTTCTTCATCAACAGGTCGAATAAATTTATCTACGTATTGAAGTACGGCGGGGATAATACCAGCGGCACCGTTTGTAGGCGCGGTTACAACACGCCCTCCCGCAGCATTTTCTTCGTTTACTGCCAAAGCAAAAAGGTTCACCCAATCCATAGTTTGCATAGGATCGTTCGTATGCTCGGTTTGAAGGCGACGATAAAGCCCAGGTGCGCGACGTACTACCTTTAAGCCACCAGGCAGTATGCCTTCGCTCTCAATACCGCGTTGGATACAAGCCTTCATCACTAGCCAAATATGATGTAACTGCTGTTTTACTTCATGTTTCGGCCTAAAAGTCGTTTCGTTACGAAGCATTAAAGAGCTAATACTTAAACCGTTGTTCTTACACAGCGTAAGTAATTCTTCAGCGGTTTTAAAAGGGAAGGGCACCGAAGCTTGAAGGCTGGCGGCATGCGCTTTAGTTGCGTCAAAATCTTCGTCTTTGATAATAAAGCCGCCACCGATGCTGTAATAGGTTTGCTCTTTAACCAGCTCATCTTTTGAGTAAGCGTAAAACGTCAGTGCATTAGCATGTTTGGGCAGTGTCTTACGGCGATGAAATACAATCGCATTTTTATTCGGGAAGTGGACCTGCTTCTGGCCATTGAGACAAAGTAGTTCGGAATTACGAATATCCTCGAGTTTGCTGTCAATAGTATCAACATCCACTAAGTCGGGAATTTCGCCTAACAAACCTAGGATGACAGCTTTCCCGGTACCGTGTCCGATGCCAGTTTGACCTAGTGACCCAAATAGCTCAACTTTTACGCTATCAACTGAATCGAAAAGCGCAGTATCTTGTGCAAGTTCAGAAACGAACTCGGCACCTGCTTTCATCGGTCCTACTGTGTGCGAACTTGATGGGCCAATACCCACACTGAACATATCGAATACACTGATCATAAATATTCATTAATTAAAACTAAGTAATATTAAGATCATGCATCTACTACGTTAAAAGCTCAATACAGAAATGCTAATAGTGAGATTAGTTTTGCTAATAGGCTGTAAAGTTTAATTTATAGCGCTTTAGATAAAGGCGCCTAACTTTCGCTATCAGGGGTGAATATGGTGCGAAAGGTTTCGGAGCATAGCAGCTGTTGCGCCCCAAATCATACGGTGCTGCCAAGGAATAAAGTATATAGGAAAAGTTTTGTTATTTCGGTGAGTATTATGGACCAGGTGGTTCTTTCTATCTAACACATGAGCAAGCGGGACTTCGAAAGCGCTCTCTACTTCATTTTTATCGATAACAGGTGTGAAGTCTGGGTTTACAAAGCCCACAACAGGGGCTATTTCATAGCCACTGATTGTTCTATATTTTGGCAGCATGCCAATAACATCTACGTGAGTAGACGGAAGGCCAACTTCTTCTTCTGCTTCGCGAAGCGCAGCGGCAAAAAAAGAATTGTCGGTTTCATCCACCGCTCCACCCGGAAAGCTGATTTGGCCGGGGTGATGTTTCAGATGATGTGCACGTTCAGTTAGCAATAGCTGTAGCGAACTTCCATAATCTATCAAAGGAATTAACACCGCCGCAGGCCGCCCCGTTTTCTTTAGAGGAAAGTCAGGCTCAGTGTGAGTCAGCCTTAAGTGATGAAATTGTGATAGAAATTCGCTTTTCTTCATAGATACTTATTATTTATAAGTCACAATCCAACGCAAGTTACAAACTAGGGCAGGTCAAAAGCCAGATATTAAGCTTGCCGTTAGAGCGCATAAAACTGTTCTGTTACTGATTCATCATTGCTAGCACTGGCAGTATTTTTGATACCTTATCAAGTGTTTCCTGATATTCTTCACTTGGTACAGAATCTAGCACGATACCACCGCCTGCCCAGCAATGTAATCTATTATTCTCAGCTAACACCGTGCGTATACAGATACTTGAATCCATATCTTCTCGGTACCCCATATAAAACACGCTGCCACAATATATATGGCGACGATGGGGTTCTAGTTCATCTATCACTTCCATAGCGCGTATCTTAGGTGCACCGGTAATTGAACCGCCTGGGAACGCAGATGCTAAAAGCGCCAAAGGCGACGACGCGTCGTTTAATTCGCCTGTTACGGTACTAACTAGGTGGTGCACGGCTTCATAACTTTCAAGTGCAAAGAGTGAGGGGACTTTTACTGTGTGGGGCTTGCAGTGTTTTGAAACATCGTTACGAAGCAGGTCCACAATCATAAGGTTTTCGGCACGATCCTTTTCGGCGTTAAGCAAACGCTGTGCACTGGCTTTATCTTTTTCAATATCGTCAAAGCGAGGGCGAGTGCCCTTAATGGGCTTAGTTTCTACAACCTTGTTTTTCACACGTAAAAAACGTTCAGGTGAAATAGACGCTATACAGCCTTGTGGAAGGTTGTAATAGGCAGAAAAGGGCGCTTGATTCTGATTACGTAACTCGCAATATGCCTGCCACATGCTTCCTTCAAACTCCGCACTAAATCGCTGTGCCATATTTACCTGATAGCAGTCGCCTGCACGAAGGTAAGCGTTGATTTTACCTAAACATGTTTCGTAGGCGTCTTTCGATAGATTAGATTCAAAGGACGATGTGAGCTTAAAATCCTTAGATGTTGCTACTTGCTTTAACGACTTGAATACTTGCGACATCGAACGATTATCTGCGCTGCAAAAGTAGATATATCCGGTATGAGTGTCTTCAATAAGTGAGTTCTGATACAAGCCAACAGTGAAATCAGGTGTAATGTAGTCGTTTTGAGCCATACTGGGTAATGTTTCATAAAATCGACCTGTGTCATATCCAGCCATTCCCGCTACACCAACAATGAAAGGTAAGTGGGTAGTGTCAAAAGTAGCCTTTACTTCTATAGATTCTACTTTGGCATGCAAATGCGCTCGAACCGCTTCGAAAGGCCGCATGTTAAGACGCTGGCGTGAAGAGGTGTGTAAATCGATTAGTTCTGTTTGTTCACCTTTCGCCTCAATAACAGCGGTAGGTGAAAAGGCCATTATATTAAATCGGCCATCGCTCTTAGAAGAGCCTGAAGTATCGAATAAAATAGCGTAGGGCTGTGCAGATATTTGTTCAAATAATCTATTGAAAACTGCAGTGTTATTGCAGTCTAGCGCAAATTCGTTGGCTAACTCCTGTTGAGTAAAACGGGTGACATGAACAATGATAGTATCTGCGTGTGGCATAGGTTTTTCTGTACTTCTTTTCATCTAGGCCGTCGAGTGCTTTAAAGCAGAAAAGAGCGACCTTCAATTTGTAACTGACACTTGCGAGCAAGCGTTTTTCTTGTCGCTATTACAACGCTTTCTAATGCGTATAACTAAT
The DNA here is from genome assembly GCF_056160105.1 of Alteromonas sp. ABD4_190. NCBI lineage: Bacteria > Pseudomonadati > Pseudomonadota > Gammaproteobacteria > Alteromonadales > Alteromonadaceae > Alteromonas > Alteromonas sp. ABD4_190. The sequence goes on along the minus strand of NZ_JBSWWN010000002.1, from coordinate 85,922 downwards.
ATAGCGCGTAAAAATATCTGGAATTAGCCCCAAGCACATGGTTTTGCATGGTGCGATGTCTTGAGATGCGCTAGTATACGCTTTTTTAGCTAGCTAAGACCACGAAAGCCAAATAAAAAGAGGATGTCATGACCGTTATCCGTCAACAAGACTTCATTGACAGCATTGAAGATGCCCTGCAGTTTATTTCTTACTATCACCCACTCGACTATGTAAAGGCCGTAGAAGAAGCGTACAACAAAGAGAAGAGCCAAGCCGCGAAAGATGCAATGGCCCAAATTCTTATTAACTCGCGTATGTCGGCCGAAGGAAAGCGCCCATTGTGTCAAGACACTGGGATTGTAACCTGCTTCGTTAAAGTGGGTATGGGCGTAACATGGGACAAAACTGACATGACCGTTCAAGAAATGGTCGATGAAGGTACACGCCGCGCTTATCTCAATCCTGACAACCCGCTTCGTGCATCTATCGTCGCTGACCCAGCCGGCGCGCGTAAAAACACGAAAGATAACACGCCATCTGTTGTTCACATCGACATGGTTGTGGGTGAAAAGATTGAAGTTATGATCGCAGCAAAAGGTGGCGGTTCAGAGAATAAATCTAAAATGGTAATGCTAAACCCAAGCGATGATATTGCTGATTGGGTTGTTAAAACACTGCCTACAATGGGGGCGGGATGGTGTCCTCCTGGTATGTTGGGTATAGGCATTGGCGGTACCGCTGAAAAAGCTGCAGTACTTGCTAAAGAAAGCCTTATGGACCCAGTAGATATTCAAGAGCTTATTGAACGTGGCCCTCAAACTACTGACGAAAAACTACGCTTAGAAATTTTTGACCGAGTTAACAAATTAGGTATCGGCGCACAGGGCTTAGGCGGTTTGACGACCGTTGTTGACGTAAAAATTAAGTCTCTGCCTACACATGCTGCATCTAAACCAGTGGCTATGATCCCTAACTGTGCCGCTACACGTCACGCACACTTTTACTTAGATGGTTCAGGTCCAGCAGAACTAACGCCGCCGAAGCTTGAAGATTGGCCAGAAGTAACGTGGGAAGTGAGTGAAAACACCCGCCGCGTAAACCTTGATGAAGTGACCAAAGAAGACATTCAAGAGTGGAAAGTAGGCGAAACCGTACTACTATCGGGTAAAATGCTAACAGGTCGTGATGCCGCACATAAACGCATTCAAACCATGATGGAAAATGGTGAAGGCCTTCCAGAAGGTGTTGACCTAACCAATCGCTTTATCTATTACGTGGGTCCGGTTGACGCTGTAGGTGACGAAGTAGTGGGTCCGGCTGGCCCTACCACAGCGACGCGTATGGATAAGTTCACAGACATGATGCTTGAACAAACAGGTCTTATCGGCATGATTGGGAAAGCAGAGCGTGGCCCAGCAACGGTTGACTCCATTGCAAAACACAAAGCTGTGTATCTTATGGCCGTAGGCGGAGCAGCTTATCTGGTATCGAAAGCGATTAAGAATTCACGCGTTGTGGCATTTGAAGATTTAGGTATGGAAGCAATTTACGAGTTTGACGTAGAAGACATGCCGGTAACCGTTGCTGTAGACAGCACGGGTGCCAATGCACATAAGAATGGCCCAGCTATTTGGAAAGCTAAAATAGAAGAGCTTGACGAGTCTCTTTCTAAATAGTCAGTGACACTGTCGCTTTTAAATTAACGTTAGCAAACACAAAGATCGCCACATAGTGGGTTTGTTTGGGTTACCAAAACTTATTTAAATGCTTCAATCTATTCGATAAACGGGCGTGTCCACGCCCGTTTTTTAATACCGATATACAGAACATAACTCGTGTAAAAGACCACCACGAAGCAGAGACATGCCGTTTATATCTTTGTAAGTTGGTATATTTTCCTTATTTTGTTTATAGTGCTGTACAAAATAACAGTATGAATGCGCACTATGATTACCAACCTTATCTCAAGCGAACCCATCGCTTTCTTAATTGCTTTTATTAGTGTTTGTCTATTAGCTCTCTATTCTTTCATCCGCAGCCAAAATATCTCGGCGAAGCTTTTTCAATCTTCACAGCATTGTGACAAGTTGCAAAATGAATTGAGCAGCGAGAGGGTGGCTAACGCAAAACTTCAGGCACAAAACGAGGCTCACCAGGCCAGAATTCAAGCGCTGCATACGGCACATGAAGATAAATTAGCTGCTATGAATGCATCTGAACAACGGCTGCAAACTCAGTTTGAGAACTTAGCAAACCGTATTTTTGAAGAGAAACAGCAGCGCTACACCCAACAAACCAAACACAACATTGAGGCTGTGCTGGCACCGTTCAAAAATGAATTAGATGGCTTCAAACGCCAAATTTCAGAGCAGCATATACGCGAAGGCCAGGAGCGAGCGTCACTTAAGACAGAAATATTAGGCTTAAAAGCTTTAAATCAAAAAATAACAGAAGAAGCAGCTGCACTCACCAGTGCACTTAAAGGTGATAATAAAAAACAAGGAAACTGGGGCGAGGTAGTTCTGGAGCGTATTTTGAAAGAGTCGGGTTTACGCGAAGGGCATGAATTTGAAACTCAAATGTCTGCGACATCAGATCAGGGCAAGCGTTTCCAACCAGACGTCGTCGTTCATTTGCCCAACGATAAAGATGTAATTATTGACTCAAAAGTAAGTCTTGCCGCCTATGAGCGTTATTACAATTGCGACAATGAAACCGAGAAGGCGCAATATTTAAGTCAACATGTAGCATCCATAAAAGGCCATATTAAGGGCCTTGGCGCAAAAGACTATCAAACCTTACAAGGCATCAAAACACTGGATTACGTTTTGCTGTTTATCCCCATAGAGCCAGCATTTCTTATCGCAGTTGAAGAAGAGCCCGAATTAGTCACCATGGCGCTAAATCACAACATCATGTTGGTAAGCCCTACAAATTTACTGGTTGCATTAAGAACCATTAACAATATTTGGCAATATGAATACCAAAATCAAAATGCCCAGCTAATTGCGGACCAAGCGGCAAAGCTTTACGACAAGTTTGTTGGCTTTGTCGTTGACATGGAAAAGGTAGGAAAGTCTATGGATAGCGCTCACGCAAGTTATGAGCAAGCCATGAATAAATTAACTAGCGGGCGAGGGAATATCGTTAGGCAAATTGAGAAATTTCGTGAGCTAGGGGTTCAACCAAGTAAACGGATGTCTCAGCACTTACAGCAACTTTCTAACGACGATTAAAAAAGGCCGCGATTGCGGCCTTTTTTGCTTATGACGAGAACGTTATGAACGTTTCATACGTCTACGTAGGTAAACTGCAGGTGCTAGTAGCAGTGCAATCCAACCCATAGAGCCACCAGACTTATCGTTAACATTAATAGTTACGCTGTCTGTTGTTGTATCGATACCGTCAGTTGCTGTTACCTGAACCGTTACACGATTAGCTTGCTCGTGGCTTGGTGCCGTGCCAGTAAACGACGTAGTTTCAACACCGTCAATAGTGATGGTAACGTCGTCGCCGTCTGCGTCAGTGGCTGATGCAGTTACAGTGAACGACTCACCTTCATCTACGCTGGATGGTGCAGAGATTGAAAGTACAGGTGCATCTTGCACGCCTGCAACTGCAACCATTACCGTACCTTCGCCAATGATGTCGCCTTCAACAACTTCACCTGCGTCGGTAGTGGTGCCCTCAACCTGAACTGTATAGGTAAATGAGTCTTCACCGAAGAAGTCTGCATTTGGCGTGTAGGTTACCGTACCATCATCGTTAACCATCACTGTACCGTTCGCTGCTTCAGTAGTGACTGTAACAGTTGACGGGTCAAGTGGGGCTTTATCGATAGTAATAGGCGTAAACGTACGGAAGTCTCCTGAAAGCGATTCCATAGTAAACGTGTTAATGATGGTGCTATCCATTTCATTAGCAAGAATGTTGGCCGTTACCGACGCATCTTCGTTAACTGAGAGCATATCGTCCATATACTCGCTTGAAGGAACTACAGTACCTGCGTAACTGATTGTTACTTCATCGCCTGCATTAGCCGTTAGTACGAACTCATCACCTTCAACTGGAAGCGTGCCCTGAAGGCCTGCTGACGTTAGTGAGGCAAGGGTAGTACCAACACTACCAGATGAATTCTCTGCACCAACAACAGTTGCATACACTGGCGTGTCCATTGGACCGTAAACAAAGTTCACGTTACCTGTTTCGTACTCAAACCATAGCTGGAAGTTAAAGCTTGTACCGTCTTCATTCCAAATCTGAGCATTTTCCCACTCAACAACGAAGTGACCGGTTGTCAGGCTTACCGCATAAATACTACCCGTACCAGCACCACCGCCAGCTAAATCCAAGTCGGTCCAATATGGAGCAACAACGTTATTCGGCTCACTTAAACTAGGAAGTACTTCTGCAAACGGAGTAGTAATGTTTCCTGAACTTGTGCCTAGTGAAACAAAACCATTCGAAGAAATCTGCATGGTAGTGTACTCAGCACCTAGATAGGTGATAGTACGCGGTAAGCTAATTTCGATAGACGCATCATCACACGCACCAGAACACACAAGCGGCTCAACGCCTATTGAAGCCATAGGAACGTATCTACCTAAGCCGAAGCCTTCAAGTAGGTCGCCAATTGTGGTGTCTGCATTCATTGAGAATGACGCAGTATTAAGCGCACCTTCCCAATATACCGTGCCTGATTCAGCGTCGTAGCTTACAGGTTCTTGGTTACCGTTTTTAACAGCAGAAATCGTTGACGGGTTGATGTCGTATTTGTGATCAATTTCACCAGAAATACTAATCATACCAGTAACGTCAGTGTTAGTAGCAAATGCTTCAGTAACGACTAGTTCACCTTCAGCTGCGAATTGATTACTTACGTCACTATCAAATAGAGAAGGCTCATCGCTGCTAATTGGATAAACCGCTACAGGGATAAAGTAATCCGTCGTAGTATCGTCTGTATCTGCCCAGTTGATGCCACCGAAAGACCATGAGCCTGTAGAGGCTGTAGTAACGTCTACTGCAACCATAATCTCAGCTGAAGCACCTGCTGCTAGGGTAGCCATTTGTGGTGTAACGGTTGCTACAATTGCAGGGTCGTTAAACATTGCCGTTGCATCAACAGTCACATCTTCGTCGCTTGTATTTGTTACCGTTATAGACATTTCACAATTCAGATAACAGTTACCATCTACTAGGCTTAAGTCGCTATAAGTAAGTTCAACACTAGTAGCACGAGGAAGATCTAGACGACCTGCACCCATGTCAAAGTTGTCTGCTTGAGTAGCTGCATCTTCTTTAAGTACATCACGGATAGAAGAAGTTACAAGGGCACTCTTAATTTGTTGTGCAGTCCAATCTGGGTGCATTTGTTTAAGTAGAGCCGCTGCGCCAGCTACGTGTGGAGACGCCATTGACGTACCACCTTTAAACGAGAAGTTCTCACCTTCATGATTAGGAGCATCTGGAGATTCACCAGAGAAAATTCTCACACCCGGTGCAGCAATGTTCGGCTTAAGGAAAGTAGGATCGCCGTTTGGACCACGTGAGCTAAAGTCAGCCATAATATCTGCTAAGCTTTCAGAAACGACGCGAACTACTTCAGCACCAATGGTAATGTTTACCGCTTCCTCGGTACCTGATACTAGGGTTGCTAACTCTTGACCCGGCGTTGCAGGTACCATGAATGAAGGAACTGTCTGATCTGGGCTAAGACCGCCCATTAAGATAGGAGCTTCGCCGCGACCATCAACGTTATGAATTACAACCGCAACCGCACCTGCAGCTTCAGCATTTTCAATTTTTGTTACGAATCCACATGTACCACGGCTGATAAGTGCAATAGCACCGTCAAACGCACCGGCAGCAAACTCTTCACAGCCTTCAACGTTTGCCTCTGCAACTTCACCAGCATAAACAACAGGTGCAGTTAAAGCCGTATCAAAAACGATATCAGGGTTACCAACAGAGTAGAGCGCAGGGATAGTACCGATTGAAGTGTCACCTTCAATTGTCAACTCGTTAGCAAATAAGCGATCTGTTGTTGTCGCAGCTACAGTAATAACGTCTTCAGAACAACCAGGGCAACCTATAGTTCCCTCACCCGGACCATCGTTACCCGCTGCAAATACGGTTACTACGCCAGCATCGTGCATGGCTTCAAGTACATCTTCGTATACAGAACCGTTAGGGTTACCGCCAGCGCCGCCGCCCCAAGAGTTATTAACAACATCAGCGCCGTCTGTTAGCGCTGCTTCCAGCATAGAAAGCAACATTGAAGAAGCACCGCTAGAAGAAGCAGGGTTTGCCGGTGTGGCATAAAGGCCTTTATAAGCCATAAGATACGCCGCAGGAGCAACACCTGAAATTTCCGCTTCAGCACCATCACGTTCAGCCATAACGCCAAAGTTACCAACGGCAGTACCAGCAACGTGCGTACCGTGACCGTTAAAACCTAGCGGGCTTTCATATTCTTCTTCAACAACAGCAAAACCTTCTACGATGTCGGCTGCACGTGCCACGATTAGTTTGTTGTTACAGAAGTCAGGGTCTTCTGAACAGTAATCGTCAGTAGGTAGCGTATCAGCAGCAGGCGCTTCGAAATTCTCACCGCTAAACAGTGGGTTTTCTGGGCGGATACCACTATCGATGATGGCCACTTTAACACCAGCACCAGCACTTTCTTTACCGCCAAATTGCTCCCAAGTCTCAACTGCACCGATCAGGTCGAGACTAGCATCCATTTGTGCGTGATGGATAACGTCAGGGTATACCGCCTTCACTGTTGAAAGGCTAGATAACTTATCTAATGCACTCTTAGAAACGATACCTGCAAAACCGTTAAATGCTGCAGTATAAGAAAGATCTGCTTTAAAAGACTTGTCAAAAGCTTTGATCGATTGAATAACAGATTGCTGTTGTGCCTCTAGGAATGATTTATATTCCTTCGCTGCATTAGATTCAAAGTTAACCTTTTGTCCCTTGTGCGCAGCCATGCTGCTAACACTGGGGTTTACTCCGCTGAACTGCGCCATCGGCGCATCGTTTAGCTGAATGATTACACGAACACTATCGCTGTTTACCTGGATAGCATTAGCAAGTATGTTTTTCTTGTCGAATGAGGCCTCGATTGCGTTTTGTTGTTCAACGCTGTGGCCGGAGATTTGATTTGTTAGTGCGAACGCGCCAAATGCAGAGCCTGCAAGTGCGGTTGCGACTACCGTACTGATAATTGTTTTTTTCATAATTATTCTCGTGTGAATAGTTCCCTGGGTCTGACGATCTATGTAACGCTCTAAAGGTCACTTGCCTTTTTAATATCCATTGATCGTCATGACACATTAATTGTTAGCACACTTTTTGAGGTTATGTAATGTGTATTTCAGAAATACACAATTTACATATTTTGTTACATTTAGGTGTAAGCTAAATATGAAATAAAGCTAGAATAATTGGCTGAAATAATGTCGAAGTTTCGCATTGAGCTGTAATTAAATTACATAAAAAAGCATCGTCTATCTGTAGCGTTACGTTAAATAAAACGCGTATTGCAAAAGCTTTATCCTACGGCGTTATCATAATATTTACACAATTTTTACTTTGTTAGGACAGCTATCCTTCTGAATGTAGTTAATTGAGTATACCTATCTCATACATCTGAATATTTACCTTTGAATAAGTAAGACGCTCCTGCGTTTTCTCATCTAGCATATTTTAAATCTTTTTAAGTCGCTATTAACCCTCATATTTAAGGGGAACAAACGTGAAAGACAGAAATCATTTGGCCGAAGTAAAAACAACAAATAAGGTCGAAATCATCACTAAAGGGGTTGTCGATATCCCAATGCTTCAAATTTTGTCAGCAGACGGCGAACTTATCGAAAAAGCGGTAGAGCCTGAACTTGATAAAGATGAAGCATTAAAAATATTTAACACGATGCATTATATCCGTGTGTTGGACGAACGCATGGTTGGTGCACAACGCCAGGGGCGTATCAGTTTCTATCTCGCCAGCACTGGTGAAGAAGCTGCATCAGTAGCAAGCGCAGCAGCGCTTTCAAGTGATGACATGATTATGTCTCAATATCGTGAGCAGGGCGCGCTGGCCTACCGTGGTTATACGACCGAACAATTCATGAACCAAATGTTTAGCAATAAGGATGACCCGAACAAAGGTCGTCAAATGCCTATTCATTATGGTGACAAGCCCCTAAACTTCATGACTATTTCGTCGCCGTTAGGCACACAAATTCCCCAGGCTTCTGGCTACGCTTACGGACAAAAAATGTCGGGTAAAGACGTGGTGACCATTTGCTACTTTGGTGAAGGTGCAGCTTCAGAGGGCGATTTCCATGCTGGCTTAAATATGGCAGCTGTACTGAATTGCCCGGTGATTTTCTTTTGTCGTAACAATGGTTACGCCATATCAACGCCCGCAGAAGAGCAATTTGCCGGTGATGGTATTGCGTCTCGTGGCTTAGGCTACGGTATCAAAACTATCCGTGTTGACGGTAACGATGTGTTAGCAATTTATGCCGCCACTAAAGAAGCCCGCCGAATCGCCATTGAAGAAAAGTGCCCTGTGCTCATTGAAGCCATGACTTACCGCTTAGCTGCACACTCAACATCAGACGACCCAACAGGCTATCGCTCTCGTGAAGAAGAAGACAAATGGCGTGCAAAAGACCCTATCGCTCGTATGGAAAAATGGCTAGAAAGCAAAGGGTGGTTTGATACAGCTGAAAATCAAAAACGTGTTGATAAAGCAAGACAAGACGTATTAGCTGCGATGAAGAGTTGTGAGAAAACAGACGTATGTGCTATCGACGATATAGTAGAAGACGTTTACGACACAGCGCCATGGCACCTAAAAGAACAACTTAACGAACTAAAAGCACACATAAAGAAATACCCAAAGATGTACCCTAAAACCGCAGGGAGAGTGAAATAATGGCCAAGATGAACTTACTACAAGCAATTAATAATGCACTCATCACTGCCATGACCGAAGATGAGAAAGTAATGGTCTTTGGTGAAGACGTGGGTCACTTTGGTGGTGTATTTCGGGCAACGAGCCACCTTCAAGAAAAATTTGGTAAAGCCCGTTGCTTCAACACGCCACTCACTGAACAAGGCATTATTGGCTTTGCCAATGGTTTAGCCTCGCAAGGTTCGGTTCCTGTTGCAGAAATTCAGTTCGGCGATTACATCTTTCCAGCTTTTGATCAAATAGTGAACGAAACAGCGAAGTGGCGTTATCGTTCAGGTGGACAGTTTGATGTAGGTACATTAACCATCCGCACACCATACGGCGGTGGGATCGCAGGCGGACATTACCATAGCCAATCACCTGAAGCGTTTTTTGCACACTGCCCAGGACTCAAGATTGTTATCCCTCGCGATCCATACCAAGCAAAAGGTTTATTACTTGCGTCAATTCGCGATAAAAACCCCGTATTGTTTATGGAGCCTAAGCGACTTTACCGTGCCTCCGTATCAGAAGTACCAGAAGAAGATTACGAGCTACCGCTGGGCAAAGCGGATATTGTGCAGGAAGGTAGCGATATTACGCTTCTAGGTTGGGGGGCACAGATAGAAATCTTGCAAAAAGCTGCAGAAATGGCCCTTGAAGATGGCGTGTCCTGTGAAATTATCGACTTGCGTAGCATTCTTCCGTGGGATGTTGAAACGGTGATGCAATCTGTCATGAAAACAGGTCGTCTACTTATCAACCATGAAGCCCCATTAACAGGCGGTTTTGCAAGTGAAATAGCAGCAAGCATTCAAGAGCGTTGTTTTCTATATCTTGAGGCGCCGATTGCGAGGGTTTGTGGTTTAGATACGCCGTATCCATTGGCTCATGAAAAAGAATACATGCCAGACGAAACCAAAACATACGAAGCTATCAAGCGTACGCTTCATTATTAAGCCGGGAGACAATGAAATGACAATTGAATTTATCTTACCGGATATTGGTGAAGGTATTGTTGAATGTGAACTTTTAGAATGGTTAGTTTCAGAAGGTGAACATATCGAAGAAGATCAGCCCGTAGCTGAAGTAATGACCGACAAAGCCACCGTTCAAATTCCAGCTATGCATGCTGGGATTGTTAACAAGTTGCATTATGCAGTTGGCGATATTGCTAAGGTTCATGAACCACTATTTTCAATGACGCCTGATGATGCGAACGATGAAAGTGCAAGTAGCGACACAAGCACTGAGGCAAATACGCAGAGTGTAAAAGAAAACGATAGCGCTGAAGGGCCTGAATACACACCTGCCGACCAAGGACGTTTATCAGCTTCAGGTAATTCCAACGGCAAGCACATTGAAGACTTTATATTGCCAGATATTGGTGAAGGTATTGTTGAATGTGAAATTGTGAAATGGAACGTGGCTGAAGGTGACGACATCGAAGAAGATGAAGCTGTTGTTGAAGTGATGACCGATAAAGCGGTGGTTGAAATTCCTGCCAAAAATGCAGGAACCGTGCATCGGCTTTATTACGCCCAAGGCGACATTGCCAAAGTGCATAGTGCATTGTTTGCGCTAGAAGTTGCCGGTGAAGCCACAATTACTAGCGGTACTAATGACGAATCACCATCGGTAAACAACAGTGCTTCAAGCGTTGCATCTCAAAGTTCTCTGAAAACGCAAACAAACGGTTCAAGTCAGCAATCAGCACAAGTTGCTCCTTCAAAATTCAGCGACGGCGAATACGAGCCACCTATTGCTATAGAAGGTAAAGTGCTAGCGAGCCCTGCGGTAAGACGTGTTGCTAGAGAAAAGAATATCGACCTGTCTACAGTTAAAGGCTCTGGTAAAAAAGGGCGTATTCTTAAGTCTGACGTAATGAATCTACAACAAACAAATGGTGGCGCGTCGGCACAAGATACGTCAACTGCTTCGTCAAACGAGCCCACCACACAAAAAGGCGATATAAATAGCGCACATATTGTAGTTAAAGGCAGTGTTAAGACGGAAAAAGTGCGCGGTATACAGGCCGCAATGGCCAAGCAGATGTCCGCGTCGGTCTACACAATTCCTCACTTCACTGTAAGCGATGAGTTAGTGATGGACAACCTAATGTCGTTACGTAACTTGCTTAAGCCTGAGTTTGAGGCTAACAACGTTAAATTAAGCTTTATGCCGTTTTTTGTAAAAGCAATGTCGTTGGCACTTACCGAGTTCCCTGTAATTAACAGTCAACTCAATGAGGATGCCACTGAGATTAGCTACTATTCTGATCACAATATTGGCTTTGCGGTAGATTCCAAAATTGGGCTTCTTGTGCCTAACATTAAAAGGGTACAAGACCTTTCACTGCTAGATATTGCCGTTCAAATGCAAGAAATCATTGAGCAAGCAAGAGCAGGGCGCGTAGCCGGTGAGCATTTAAAAGGTGGTACTATCAGTATCTCAAACATTGGGGCTATCGGCGGTATCACTGCTACGCCAGTAATTAACAAGCCGGAAGCCGCTATTGTGGCGTTAGGTAAAACACAAAAACTTCCTCGCTTTGACGATGAGGGTAGTGTTAGCGCACAACATATCATGGCAGTTAATTGGTCGGGTGATCACCGAATTATTGATGGTGCAACTATGGTGCGCTTCAATAATTTATGGATGAGTTATCTTACCCAGCCAGAAAAAATGCTAATGCACCTTAAATAATCTATTTAGTGCATTTTTATGTGCTGTAGCGAAATAGGAAGGAGGCCAATATTAGCGTATTGGCCTTTTTTGTTTTGTGTACCTCATCGCGGGATGGCGTTATTATAGCTCACTATAAACAAACAAAAATTTTACTGAGGTTTTGTGCTTAGTTATCAACACGCCTTTCATGCTGGCAATCACGCCGACGTCATCAAACATCTCTGTTGGATTGGTGTTATCAACGCCTTAAAAAAGAAAGATAAACCCTTTACGCTTTTTGACACGCATGCCGGTGCTGGCACATATGATTTAACCGACGACCTATCGTCAAAGAACAAAGAGTACGAATCAGGTATTTCCCGTCTTTTTGGGCAAAGTAATGGAACTGCAGCTTCAGAAAACCTGGCGCCAGAAAATAAAACTACGGAAAATTTGCCAAGCTTACTTAATGACTACCTGTCATTATGTGAACCTTTCTTAGCGCAACAGCAATATCCAGGCTCTCCTGCAATAAGCGCTAAGGCTAAACGCGGTATTGATACTTTACATTTAATGGAGCTTCATCCTGGCGAGTTTCAAAAATTAGAGAAAAACGTGTCGCGACTTCGTACCGGACATAGCCATACACACAAACGGGATGGCTACGAGGGACTTCGTGCTCTCACCCCACCAAAGCCCAATCGCGGTGCTATTCTAATTGACCCTCCATACGAAAGAGCGAATGAGTATAGCGACCTTGTTAAAGGCGTTGCACAGGTGTTGAAACGTTGGCAGCAGGCGCAAATTGTCGTGTGGTACCCACTGCTATCAGAAAGGGCTGGCGCTAAAAGCGGTGCAAGTGAGGCTATGTGCGACAAACTCGCAGAACTTGGCAGACCCTGCTTCAAAGCTGAGATATGTGTTGCAGAAAATACGTCTGACGCAGGCATGTATGGTTCTGGTGTGTTTGTACTGAACCCGCCATGGCAGCTAGATACGAACCTAGACAGTGCATTAACAAGCGTTATTGACATGCTCGGTGAAAATGAATCAGGTTTTCATGCTACGGCGCAGGTCACTTGGGTAAATGAAGATACCTAATTAATGCTATCGATGGTCAACTAGAGGCCAATTAACGGCAAGCGCATAGTTAATTGGCTTATTACTGGGTGAATAGCACAACTATAAATCCATAACCGTGAAATAATGAAATGTCTCAGCTCAAGGGTTTAAAACACTTTTACATACCCGACGAACAGTCGATTTATTTGCTATCTCATGCGGATGCAAAAAAACTAAAGGACTGGGTAAATCTCTGTATGTCTCAACTAGAAGGGTTAGGGTATAGCGACATTGAACTTTTAGGAAAAGGCGCATTTGGTTTTGCATTTGCAGGGAATGCGCCGAGTGGAGAATCACGGGTATTTAAGTTCTCGCGTATAACCTTACCGCAGCACGTTCAGGACAGGTTAGAAGAGGAAGCCTTTATGCTTTCTCACGTTAACCACGAGTTTGTGCCGCGTTTTATCGAATATCAGCAGATACGTAAGCAATCAATCTTAGTGATGGGCAGAGCGCCTGGCGAAGATTTAGAAAAAGTAAGCTTGAAAACAGGCCCTTTGTCGCCCCGTATTATCGTGAAAATAGCCGTTCAAGTGGGCGAGCTTTTGTCGAGTTTTCGCCAATACAGCGAGAATGGAGAAATTAAACCCATTGTGCACGGCGATATTAAACCCTCGAATCTGGTTTGGGATGCCACTAATGAATCCATAGGCTTAATAGACTGGGGGTCTTCGGTATTCGCTCAGACCGATATCGCTGGGCAATATGTGGGTAACAACGTCATGGATTTGATGTCCGGCGAACTTCATCAGACAAACGCACGGCTTGGCGACGTTTACTTTATCGGCGAAGAGCAGTTAAACGGTGCGCTTTCAAGCCCGCGCTTTGATGAGCAGGGATTAGCTAGCACCCTATATGCGCTAGCATCAGGGCAATCTTGTCGCTATGGAAGTAAAGTTATTACACCATCATCCCTCGGGTTACCCAAAATGCTTGCTAATATTTTGGAATATATGCTTAGTGATGACCCTGTTAAAAGAAGACAGGGAGGCGATTATTTGTTTAACCACCTTCACGTTTTAAAAAACATGGTTTTCACCCAAGACAAACCTACGCAATACACGCCGTTAATACCCACTTGGCTCACCCATACTCTAAATGCTGATATTGAAACCGTCGTTTACAGTTCGCGGAAGTCTTATTTACGCCAACAGGCGCTGCTATCTGACTCTTTAGATGATAAAGACGTAGAAGAGTTACGCTACATAGACGATGCGCAATTTGACCGCTACTACAAAAACTACCTGCAAGGTATGGGAGATACTGAAAAAGCATTCGTATCTGCCATCAGTAGGCTAGGACGCTACCCAGTAGTAGGCGGAATGGCGGTTCGTTGGGAGCCAGAGGGTATTTATGTAGATTCCAGCTTGAATTTGTATGATGAAACCCTCAAAACTGCCTTTGATTTAGCGGTAAATAACGTCATCAATTTAGCGAGAGCCATACACAAACCAGCGGTATTTAAATGTTGTATGTTTAATGCGAAGAATACGCTTCATATTGAGCGCGACAGCGAAGATGAAGATTTTTTGCCTGGTAATGACCTTTCCATTCCTTATGAATTGTCACGTGTTTCTGCACAAAAAGACGAGAGCCGAACTCACTCTTACTTTGAAGACGGCGATGATCCTGATGAATTACTTAAGCTGCCGAAAGATATCATCGAAACTATCGTACAGTTAAACACAATTCATCACACAGGATGTATTATATTTGAAGCATTACCTAAACACCTGAAGATACACAACTATTATACCTTGCTTGACCATAGCCAAGAAGAGCGCTTTAAAGCTTTACTGGCGCAGTTAGTGCAACAAATTCCTAACATAAAAGGGCTAGGCATTTCAGGGTTTATGAAGTTACCCTATAAAGATACGCGCTTTTTTGAGCATAAAGCAAAATTGCCTGAAAAATATTACCCGCGAAACCCCAAAGCAGTTATAGAAGAGAACGTACAACATGTCCGAGATTAAACTATCATCACTATTTGAACTTGAAACAGTGGAAGCTGGCATCTATCGAGGTCAAAGCTGGGATTTAGGCTTTAGAGCTTTATTTGGCGGGCAAGTTTTGGGACAAGCTCTGGCAGCTGCTTATGAGACCGTATCACCAGACAGAGTGGCCCATTCATTTCATACCTACTTCCTATTACCAGGCGATGCTAAAAAACCTGTTGTATACGACGTAGAAATAGTACGAGACGGAAGAAGTTTCTCGGCTCGTCGCGTCAAAGCGATACAAGATGGCAGAAACATATTCTACATGACTGCATCTTTCCAAGTGCCACAAGAAGGTATGGAGCATCAGAATCCCACCATGCCCGATGTCCCTCCACCAGAAGAAGTGCAATCTGACATAGAGTTTTACGAAGCGAACTTCAACAAAATTGCGCGCCCTATGCAGGAAGCGTTGAGCTACCACAAACCGGTTGATATTCGCACCGTAGATGCAGCGAATTCATACCACTCGGCTAAGCGTGAACCGACCCGCTATATCTGGTTAAAAGCAAGAGATACCATGGATGCACAACTAGCCGTGCACCAAGCTGCACTTGCTTATGCATCAGACTATCATTTTTTAAGTACATCTTTACAACCTCATGGTGTTGCTGTAACTGATAAGTCGCTTCGTATCGCAACCATTGATCATGCAATGTGGTTTCACCGTCCAATTAGCATGAATGAATGGATGTTATATGCAATGGAAAGCCCATTTAGTGGTGGGTCTAGGGGCTTAGTTCGCGGTCAGATTTTTAATCAAAAAGGCGAACTTATTGCATCAACCATGCAAGAAGGGTTAATGAGAAAAGTAGACGAATAGGGAATAAGCGAATGCGTTATAAGTTAGGTTCAACAACACCGCAAGTTCACCAGAGCGCTTTCATTGCACCGGGGGCTCACGTTATTGGAGACACAGAACTTAAAGAGGGTGCCAGTGTTTGGTTTAACGCGGTAATCCGTGGCGACATGGACAAAATATCGGTGGGTGAGAATACAAATATCCAAGACGGCAGCGTGTTACATACTGATGCGGGAATTCCTTTGGTACTCGGCAAAGGTGTAACCGTAGGCCACAAAGTTATGCTGCACGGCTGTGAAATTGGTGATTATTCATTAGTTGGAATCAACGCTGTTGTACTAAATGGTGCCAAAATTGGTAAGTTTTGTATTATTGGTGCTAATGCACTAATCACTGAAAACATGGAAATTCCAGACTACAGTTTAGTGGTGGGCGCACCAGGCAAAGTTATCAAGACTTTTGATGGAAGTGTGGAGCCAAAATTGAAGGCATCTGCAGACCACTATGTCAGCAACGCAAAGACTTACATGACATCTTTGCAACAAATTGATGAATAATAATCCTGCTCGCCATTTAACTTTTCTTTCCCCATAAAAAATGCCCAGAACAAACGTTCCGGGCCTAGGGGAATGGCTCATTGCTGAGCCGTGCGCTAACTTTTACAGGGAGAGTTTAAATAAAATACTTTAAACGGACAATAAGTATAGTTTAAATGCGCTCAAAATATAAACAACAATTGTGTGAATTTTATCTTACAGGCCATAAAGTGGGTTAAAGACGCAATTAAAACATTAAAATTCAAAGAACTAAGCTCTGGTCGGATGTGGTAAAAAATTTTTGTATTCCGTTATTTAATCGCTCTACTTGGTTATATTCCCCAATTTGTCGTTCGGCCTAAAACCTTCTGTTTATATTTTAAATAAAGATATAATGCATGACTTCCATTCATGTTGCTTATGTTGAACACAGACGGTTGTTCCGTTTCACTAAACTTGTAGTATGACGTTATCAGTCATGCTTAGGGTTACTATAATAATTAGCCCTCACAACAAATAAGGTTGGATTATGCAATCGTTTTCTACTTTTATACCGCCTGAGCGTACTTTAATGGGACCAGGACCATCCGACGTTAATCCTAGAATACTAAATGCCATGGCCAGACCTACTTTAGGCCATTTAGATCCTCTATTCATTGAGTTAATGGATCAAACGAAACAGCTACTACAATATGCATTTAAAACCGAAAATGCACTCACTATGCCTATTTCTGCTCCTGGTTCAGCGGGTATGGAAGCGTGTTTCGTTAACCTGGTTGAGCCAGGCGATAAAGTACTTGTATGCATTAACGGCGTATTTGGTAACCGCATGGTCGAAAATGTTGAGCGATGCGGTGGGGAAGCTATCACTATAAATGATACGTGGGGTGAGCAAACCGACCTTAATGCTGTTGAAGATGCCCTAAAAGCCAATCCCGATATTAAAATTCTCGCCTTTGTTCATGCAGAAACATCAACGGGCGTACGTAATGAAGCAAAAGTACTTTGTGAACTAGCCCAAAAATACGGTTGTTTAACTATTGTCGACGCGGTTACTTCATTAGGCGGTATTGAGTTAGACGTTGATGGGTGGGGTATTGATGCTATTTATTCAGGCTCACAAAAATGCTTAAGTTGCGTGCCGGGAATTTCGCCAGTTTCTTTTAGCGATAAAGCAGTTCACGTCATTCAAAACAGAAATACAAAAGTGCAGAGCTGGTTCTTAGACATGAATTTGATTGTCGGTTACTGGGGCCAAGGCGCAAAACGTGCGTACCATCATACTGCGCCCGTGAACACTATGTATGCAATGTACGAATCACTTCTAATACTAAAAGAAGAAGGGTTAGAAAATGCGTGGCAGCGACATGCTTCAGGCCACGAAAAACTTGCACAAGGTTTAAGTGACATTGGTTTAGAGCTAACCGTAGACAGTGCTTATCGCTTACCTCAGCTAAATGTTGTCAAAATACCAGACGGCGTAGATGATGCAGCCGTTCGAAAGCAATTGCTTGAAGATTTTAATTTAGAAATAGGGGCTGGGCTGGGTGATCATGCAGGAAAAGTATGGCGTATCGGGCTAATGGGTTATGCGTGTAAGCCACGCAACATAGACCACTGTCTTGCAGCGTTGCGAAGCGTATTGAAATAGCAGCTCTTTGAAACAAGCTAGGGTGACCAAACCCCAAATATTTACTTTTACCTAATGCCTAATAAACGCCAACATGCGAAGCTTCTAAGTTGTTAAACATGTTGGCTTTTTGAGCTTCACCTTTTGAAATAATTCCAACTAGTCGCCTCTTCTTTCTATTGTTAACAAGAGGCTTACCTCATAAATAACGCTGCTCGACGAAGTTGTAACTCTCTAACTTACAGTTAAGTGCTAATATTTCCTGCATCAAATACATTCATACACTATTCAGTCATGTACATTTATTCTCAAAACAGAGTGATTAAACATGTCATCTGAAAAGGAATCATTATGAAATTATTTACGCATACTAAACCAATCATGTTAACAAGAGCGCTTTGGGCTTCAGCAGTAATCGCATTGTCCGCCCCAATGGTTTCTGCTCAAGCAGCGCAAGATGCTGTAATAAATGTACAAGGTGTAGGTGCAGTAGAAGTGACGCCAAATGCTTACTCAGTGAAGCTGGTTGTTGAAGAAAAGGGTGCGACAGTAGGCAAACTTAATACGCGACTAGATGCAGACTTGCGTTCTATTGTTAAGTTTTTACTTAATCAAGGCATAGACGAAAAGCATATTCAAAGTATGCAAGTGCGTTTGCAACCTCGTTATACCAATACACCACAGGGGCGACAGCAAGAAGGTTTTATTCTGTCTCGTGATATCACAGTCACCTCAACCGATCTTGAAACCTACGATAAAGTGCTAGATGGTGTGCTAAAACGTGGTGTTGATCGTATCCAACAGTTTAACTTTATTACTATTGGCGAAGACGATGCATACCAAAAAGCACTTATTGCTGCAGTGAAAGACGCAAAGCAACGCGCCCACCTGTTGGCGAAAGAATTAGAGGTGGAAGTAGGTGAAGTAGTTGCAATCTCAGAATCTGGTGGCAATATGCCGATTCCAGTAATGCGTGCTGAAGCTTTTGCCAAAGACATGTCTATGTCTTTACCGGGTCAAGAGCGTGTAGAAGCGCGGATTAATGTGTCTTTTAATATTGTTCAATAGCAGGAAATTCGTTTGAAAGAACAACAGTACAGCCGGTTAGTTGCCCAAGCAAAGAGCTTGGTTTCTGGTGAGCATGATCTTATTGCCAATATGGCCAACATCAGTGCGCTGCTTTTCAATAACCTCGAAGAGGTAAATTGGGCAGGCTTTTATCTTTTTAAAGAAGAGCAATTGGTACTTGGTCCATTCCAAGGTCAGCCCGCATGCATTCGTATTCCCCTTGGAAAGGGCGTTTGCGGTACAAGTGCAAGTACCAAGACCGTTCAGCGTATAGCCGATGTTCATCAGTTTGCAGGACACATTGCTTGTGATGCCGCGTCTAACTCTGAGATTGTTGTTCCACTTGTACTCAATGATAAGCTTATCGGCGTACTTGATATCGACAGCCCTGTTTTTGAACGCTTTAACGAAGAAGACGAAAAAGGGCTCGTTGAAATTGCTCAAATTCTCATGGATTCGCAGAAATAATTATGAAATCCAGTGTCGATATACACGTTGTTTTATCCACATTTGAAGATATGGAAGACTTTCATGATGACCCGGATGAGGCATCTGAACGTTTAAACTTTATTCTTCACGCGGTTTATGACAATGCAGAAGAAGATATTGAAACACAGCGTTTAGAGCAAATTTTGCACTACGCATGGGAATCTTGGCAACAAGATAAGCATTTATTAGAAATAGATGACGACGAATTGCTTGATTGGGTTGACCACACGCTGGCAACTTGGGATGATGCAAGTAACGATGAAATCTCCTGAATAATTTAGAAAGTTAATGGAATCACCAGAGAAGTTTACTAACAGTAAGGAAGTGATAGCTTTCCTTGCAGAGACCTTTCCTAAATGTTTTAGCATTGAAGGCGAGGCCCGCCCACTTAAGATCGGTATTTTTCAAGATCTAGCCACTCGTTTAGAAGAAGAGGAACGCGTTAGCAAGACGCTTCTTCGCTCTACACTACGTCATTACACCAACAGTTGGCGCTATCTTTATAGCATCAAAGAAGGTGCAAACCGTGTAGATTTAGACGGCGTTGAAGGCGATGCGATTGAAAAAGAACATGCTGATCACGCGCAACAGCAGCTTGAAGAAAGCAAAGCAAAAGCCGCTGAAAAGCGTAAAGCTAAGCTTGCACAACAGCCTAAGCGTAAAGACAAACGTCAATTTAATCGTCCAAAAGGTGAAAAATCTGCAAATTCGGACCATGCTGATAGTAAGCGCGGAACTAAGCCGAAAAATAACAGACCAAACACTACACCACCTGCGAAATTGACCGACAGCGATTTACAGCAAGGTACGCAAGTTACCGTTAAATTAGGTAAAGCACCTATGCCAGCAGTAATTACCGAAGTTGCTAAAGATGGCATTCACGTTCAATTAGACTCAGGCATGGTAGTTAAAGTAAACGCAGACGCTTTACGTTTGGCACGCTCCAAGAGGTCGTAATATATGAGAGACATCCTTCGAATTTCCATCGCCAGTGCTTTTCTTACCGTAGGTGTAGGAGCGGGCGCAGTTACGTCAACACCAGAGGTAGTCGAGCTTCCTATTTTACAGCAGGAATCTCAACATAGTGTTGCCGCAAAGCGAGTAAGTGCACTTTTTACAAGGGCGCATTACAAGGAAATATCGTTGGATGACGCGCTCTCTGCTCGAGTTTATCAGCGCTTTATCGATTCATTAGATCACAATAAGCAAGTATTGTTATTGTCTGACGTGGTAGGTTTTGAAAAATACCGCACCCTGTTCGATGATGCGCTGAGTAAAGGTAACCTTTCTGTTGCCTATGATATGTACAATGTAAGTGCGAAACGCCGCATTGAACGTTATGAGTTTGCATTATCATTGTTAGAAAAAGGGCCATTTGATTTCGAAAAAGAAGGCGATAAATTCTTTTACAATAGAGAAGACGCAGACTGGCCTGCAAATAAAGCTGAGCTTGATGAAATCTGGCGTCAACGGGTTAAGTATGATGCGTTGAATTTGATACTTGCAGATAAAACGTGGGAAGAAGCAAAAGAGCTGCTTACCAAACGTTACACGCGAGCAATTAAACGTACTAAACAAGCGAAAAGCGAAGATGTGTTCCAAACTGCCATGAATGCGTTTGCTCGCACTATAGAAGCTCACACTAGTTATTTGTCTCCGCGAAACGCTGAACGTTTCCAAATGGACATGAACTTGTCGTTTGAAGGTATCGGTGCGGTATTACAAAGCGAAGACGACTACACAGTTATAAAAAGTGTAGTGCCAGGCGGGCCAGCAGACGAGTCTGGCGCAATAAAGCCTGAAGATAAGATTGTTGGCGTAGCGCAAGACGATGAAGAATTTGTAGACGTAATTGGATGGCGACTAGACGAGGTCGTTGAGCTTATCAAAGGCCCGAAAGGAAGTACTGTCCGATTACAAGTTGAAAAAGGCGCCTCTGAGTCTAAAACAACCTCGGTGGTTAGTCTTACTCGCGATAAAATTAAACTTGAAGATCGCGCCGCAAAGTCTGAAGTTTATGTACCTGAAACGGGTCCGCACTCAGGCGAACCCTTAGGTGTTATCACTATTCCAAGCTTTTACAACAATCTAAGTATGGATGTTGCAAAAGAAATAGAAAGCTTGAAAGCACAAAACGTGAAAGGCGTGATTGTTGATTTACGTGGTAACGGTGGTGGCTCACTTACCGAGGCCACATTGTTAACTGGTTTATTCATAGAAAAAGGCCCGGTAGTTCAAATTCGCTATGGTCAAAGCAAAGTAAGCGTAAATCGTGATACTGATGGTGAGGTCGCCTACGATGGTCCACTGACGGTATTAGTTGATCGTTATAGCGCATCAGCATCAGAAATTTTTGCAGCGGCCATGCAAGACTATAACCGCGCACTCATTGTTGGCGAACAAACTTTTGGTAAAGGCACAGTTCAACAACACCGCGGTTTAGGCAAGATTTATGACCTTTACGATAACCCTCTAGGCAGTGTTCAGTTCACTATCGCTAAGTTCTATCGTATCGACGGTGGAAGTACTCAGCATAAGGGCGTTATTCCTGACATTCTTTATCCATCTGCTGTAGAGCCATCAGAGTGGGGCGAAGCGCAGGCAGAAAACGCCCTGCCATGGGATAGTATAAATCGTGCTAACTACACAACGTTTGCTGATGGCACTGCTGCTTTGGACGTATTAACAGCCAAACACAACAAGCGCATTCTGCAAAACCCAGAGTTTTCTTATATTTATGATGATATTGAAGAATATAAAGAAAACAAAGATAAGAACTTTATTTCACTGGTGAAGTCTGTGCGCGAAGCAGACAAGAAAGAGGCGGAAGAGAAGTCTCTCGCACGTGCTAACGAACGTTTACAGCGAATGGGAATGGAAACTGTCACATCATTGGACGACTTACCGGAAGATATGGAAGAATTAGACCCATTCTTGGATGAAGCCGCCAACATTACATTCGATATGATTGAAACAGGCCGTTACGCTATCACAAGAAACTAAGTGATTAGAAAAAAGGGCTGGTCTAGGGCCAGCCCTTTTTTTGTGTCTATAAATAAACTAATAAAACAATAATAAAGGGAAATAACATGGCTATCAGAGGCGAATTTTCCTCTCGGATAGGGTTCGTGCTAGCAGCGGCAGGCTCAGCAGTTGGACTCGGCAATATTTGGGGTTTCCCCACAAAAGTAGCGAGTAACGGAGGGGCTGCGTTTGTTCTTGTATACTTACTCCTTGCCTTCGTTCTCGCTTACCCGGTTCTCATGGCTGAACTCATCATTGGACGTAGTTCACGTTCGAATATGGTTGACGCTTTAGGTAAAATTTCAGGTAATTTTGCCGGAAGGCTAACCGGAATTTGGGGCTGTGTAACCGTTTCACTCATTCTTGCCTTCTACGCTATTGTTGGTGGATGGATGCTAGTTTATTTTGCCGATGCTGCCGTCAGTATGGTTGGATTAACCAGTGCAAGCGAATGGCTGCTCACCTCCTCAGTTACGCGTAACGTTGTATTCTGCTTTTTATTCATGGGCTTAACCGCATTTATTGTTGTTGGCGGTGTAAAGTCAGGTATTGAGAAGTGGTCAGTACGACTTATGCCAACTTTAGTTATATTAATCCTCGCGCTAATCGTTTATGTAAGTCTTCAACCTGGAGCATCAGAGGGGTGGTCGGCTTATTTAGTGCCTGACTTCTCCCGTGTTTTAGACCCGGAATTACTAATTAATGCAATGGGGCAAGCGTTTTTCTCAATGTCTTTAGGTGTAGGTACTATGCTGGTCTACGGCTCATACCTTAGTAAAAGTGAGAACCTACCAAGCATTGGCGCTTCCGTTGCGCTAGTCGATATAGGTGTAGCCGTGATTGCTGGTATGTTAATTATTCCGGCTATGTACGTTGCACTGAACAACGGCGTCGAAATCTTCACGCCAGAAGGCGCGTTAATCCAAGGTGACACGCTGATTTTTAAAGTACTGCCAGCACTGTTTGATACCATTGGTACTGTAGGGCTTTTCGTTGCCTTTACCTTTTTCGCGCTAATGGCGATTGCGGCAGTCACGTCTTCAATTTCAATGTTAGAAGTTCCCGTTGCGTTTATGGTAGAAAGCAAAGGTCTTCAACGTAAAAAAGCCGTGCTATTGATGGCATCAATCATCTTTGTTTTAAGCTGCATAATCATACTAAATTTTGAAACCTTGTTTGGACTTGTAATCGCACTAACCACAGAGTACAGCCAGCCACTCCTTGGGCTTGCGTTGTGTATTTTTGCTGGTTGGGTGTGGCGAAGAGACGCAATTCTGGAAGAACTCAAGCAAGGTGATGAGTTTGCTGAACACAGTATTTTCTGGAAAATCTGGCCTTGGTACGTGCGTTTCGTTTGCCCAGTTATCATTGCGCTGATGTTTTATCGCTCTGTGTTCTAAAGCGCCATAAGTTGCAGCAAAAAGCACGTTTAACGCGTTATAAATACAATAAAAAAGGTTTTTAAAAACGACAATGACGAATAATGAGATAAAGACGCCGTCACTACTTGATGCAATACTTCCTATTCTTGCGCTAGTGGTCATGATGGGAAGTGCGGTTTACCTGTTTGCGGATAATTCTTCATATGGTCCAAACCAAATTGCGTTACTTTTGGCAATGGGCTTAGCTGCTATTATCGGCATGAAAAACGGGTACAGCTGGAAAACCATTGAAAAGGGGATCGTTGATGGTATTTCCATGTCTCTGGGGGCCTGCCTCATATTGTTAGCCGTAGGCTCACTCATAGGTACATGGATGCTTGCCGGCACCGTGCCTACACTTATTTATTTTGGGTTAGAGCTACTTAACCCTTCGTTTTTCTACGCCGCTGCATGTCTAATCTGTGCCGTAGTTGCTATGAGTATTGGGAGTTCTTGGACTACCGCAGCAACGGTAGGTGTGGCGTTAATGGGCGTATCTGCGGGGATGGAAATGTCTGCTGCTATCACAGCCGGCGCTGTGGTCTCTGGAGCGTACTTTGGCGACAAAATTTCGCCATTGTCTGAAACAACTAACTTAGCTCCCGCTGTTGCAGGCACTGATTTATTTGAGCACATTCGCTACATGCTTTGGACGACCATCCCAAGTTTTGTCATTGCCCTTGTATTATTCACTGTTCTTGGCTTTAGCGAAGTAGGTGAAGCTAAAGCAGAGCGTATAGAACAAATGCAGCTTTTGCTTAATGACTCTTTTGACTTGGGGTGGCATTTGCTAATTCCTCTTGTGGTTCTACTTACTTTAGCAATTAAGAAGATGCCGGCTTTCCCTGCGGTTTTTATTGGCGCTTTGTTAGGGGGCGTTTGGGCAGTTGTGTTTCAGTGGGATGTGGTTACATCCATGGCAAGTAGCGATGACTCAGCAAACATTGGCGCGCTAAAAGTTGTGTGGACAGCGCTATTTGATGGCGTGAGCTTTTCTACGCCAGACGAAAATTTAAATAGCTTGCTGTCTCGCGGCGGCATGTCTTCTATGCTAAATACTATTTGGCTTATTATTTGTGCTATGTCGTTCGGAGCCGTACTTGAGCGTGTAGGTTTGTTAAAACGTGCCGTGTCTGCCATATTAATTGGCGCTAAGTCAGCCGGTGATATGGTAAGTCGAACCATTCTTACGTGTTTTGGAACTAACCTTGTAACGGCCGATCAGTATATTTCTATCGTTATGCCAGGGCGCATGTACAAAGAAGAATTTAAAAAGCGAGGGTTAGACCAACTTAACCTTTCTCGTAGTCTTGAAGACGGCGGTACACTTACATCTCCGCTCATTCCTTGGAACACTTGTGGTGCCTACATGCACAGTGTTTTATTGGTAAACCCATTTGATTACGTATTCTATGCATTCTTTAACGTAATCAACCCGATCCTTGCTGTTGTGTACGCGTATTTAGGTATTAAGATTCTACGTATTACACCACCACACGTTGAAGTTAACAGTAAAGAAACGGTTTAACCAAACGTTCCAAATAAACCCACGTAGGCTTTCTTTTAGGAGGATCTATGTCAGTTCAAGCTAAACGCCGGTCGGATTATCAGCCGCCCGCTTTTTCAATAGCGACAGTTGACCTACATATTACGCTACATCCAACGAAAACTAAGGTTGTCAGTACATTATCTGTCTCACGCAATGGCAATCATGATAGCCCTTTAATCCTTGATGGCGATAACTTATCGCTTAACGCTATTGCTATTAACGGTAATGCTTTATCTGGTGACGAATATTCGGTTTCGGATACGTCGTTAAGCGTTGCCACTCATCTCAATGAATTTGTCTTAGAAATTACTAACACCATTGCCCCTGAACAAAATAAAGCCCTTGAAGGCTTGTATTTATCGGGCGGCGCCTATTGTACGCAGTGTGAAGCGGAAGGGTTTCGTCGAATTACTTATTTCATGGACCGCCCTGACGTTTTGTCCGTTTACACGGTTACTGTCGTTGCCGATAAATCAGTACCTATGTTACTTGCGAACGGTAACCCTGTAGACAAAGGGGATATCGATGAAAACACCCATTTCGTGAAATGGCATGACCCGCACCCTAAACCTTGTTATCTTTTTGCATTGGTGGCCGGTGATTTCGATTTACTAACCGATAGCTACACAACGACAAGCGGTAAAGACGTTGCGCTAGAGTTGTATGTCGATAAAGGCAAAAAGTCCCAGGGCGTCTTCGCTTTAGAATCCCTTAAACGAGCGATGAAATGGGACGAAGATGTTTTCGGGCTAGAGTACGATTTAGATATTTACATGATTGTTGCCGTCGACTTCTTCAACATGGGAGCGATGGAAAACAAAGGCTTAAACGTCTTTAACAGCAAGTTTGTTTTAGCTGATCAAAAAAGCGCTACCGATGATGACTTTTTCAATGTCGAATCTGTTATTGCACATGAATATTTCCACAATTGGACGGGCAACCGGGTTACTTGTCGCGATTGGTTCCAGCTAAGCCTCAAAGAAGGGCTTACTGTATTCAGAGACCAACAGTTTAGTGCTGATATGACCTCGGCGCTAAGTAACCGTATAAAGCATGTTCGCGTAATGCGAGAGCATCAGTTCGCTGAAGATGCTAGCGCAATGAGCCACCCAATTCGCCCTGAAGAAGTGATTGAAATGAATAACTTCTACACGGTAACAGTTTATGACAAAGGTGCAGAAGTCATTCGCATGTTCCACACATTACTTGGACCTGATGGATTCAGACGTGGCATGGATGAGTACTTCAGAAGGCACGATGGTCAAGCGGTCACGTGTGACGACTTTATTTCCGCCATGCAGTCGGCGACTGATTTAGATTTAACTCAGTTTACGCGCTGGTATAGCCAATCTGGAACACCTGTGATTTCTGTTAAGCACAGTACGGAAGCTATCGGCAACGACACCGTCAAGCATACCTTTACTTTGACGCAGCACACACCCGCCACCTCAGACCAAAGTGAAAAGCTTCCCCTTTATATCCCAGTGAATATTGAGATCATCGATAAAGAGGGCAATACCTATGCTGACAACGAATCGCTCATTGATGATGGTATGGTTATCTTAAAAGATGCCTCTTTGCGTTTAACCGTAAATGCTAAAAGTACTGATTTAACACCGGTAGTATTAGGTAACTTTTCGGCACCAGCGAAAGTAGAAAATCCGCTAGATACAGAATCATTACTTACTATTTTCAAACACGCAAAAGATCCGTTCAATCGCTGGGACGCAATGCAAGCCTTGTATGACCGCTGTATAAAGCAGTTAGAAGAATCTCCGGGCTCTGCCATCAGTAACACTATTTGGAACGGCGTTAAACAAGCAATAGCTCAAGAGCAGAATAATCTGGAACTGCTTGGCGAATGCCTAGTTATTCCTTCTTTTGAAACCTTGTGTCAAAGTCGTAGCAATATCACTGTCTCCGCGCTATCAAAAGCACGAAAGGCATTTTGTGAGCAGTTTTCCCGCGCGCTAGAGCAAGAATTATTAGCGGTGTTTAACAACATTGAACACAGCGCCTATAGCTACACGCAAGATGCAATTAATCAGCGCCGTTGTAAAAATGTCGTGCTTGCGCATTTAGCACGCTTATCTCAATACGAAGACCTCGTCGTGTCGCAATTTGAAAATGCAGATAACATGACCGATACACTAGGGGCACTGAGAAGTGCGCAACACTGCAGTTCAACTACGTTCGATAGCTTGATGGCTAGTTTTGAACAAACGTGGAACCACGACCCTCTGGTTCTGGACAAATGGTTTGCGCTTCATGCAACGCAAAATCGCGAAGATATCTTTGCTACTATAACTATGCTGTGTGAGCACCCGCAGTTTGCAATGAGCAATCCAAACCGTGTCCGCTCTGTTATCGGTAGTTTTGCGTTCTATAATAGCGAAAGGTTCCATGCCGTAGATGGTAGCGGTTATAAGTTTGTAACTGACTATTTGCTAGAGCTTGATGCAGTCAACCCGCAAGTTGCCGCTCGTATTGTAACACCGTTAACCCAATGGCAAGGTTTCTCTAGTGAACACCAAGTTCATATGAAGCAGCAGCTTGGACGCTTACTTAACCATAAGGGCCTAAGTAAAGACTTGTTTGAAAAAGTAAGTAAAAGTCTTGCTTATGAAAAGCATTAACGCATCAGATTCCGTCTTTTATTTTTCAATAAACGCACCTTACAAACAATGTGAGGTGCTTTATGTCCCGTCTATGCCCGATGTGGTCATGTTGAGTGAATCTGGTCTTAGTGTTCAGGTACCTACGAATCGGCTTCGCCAATTTATCACATCGGACGGTATTAAAGGCCGTTTCAGAATGGTCATTGACGCTAATAAAAAAATTAAATCTTTTGAGAGGCTCGGATAGGGCCTTTTTATTTTTTCAAAGCTATAATTTAAACAATACTTCAATTACCTCCGCGTCTTTAGTTCACGGTCTTCAGTAGTACGCAACACGCTTAAAAATGCTACTTAACGGTAAATAAGATAAATCCTCTTGAAACTTGTACAATTTTCCTGCAAGTTTATAAATGCCTTTTATACTCACAATAAAGCAATAACTATTTGATACGACTAATGTTGTAAATTTTGTTAACTGGTAGGATTAGTTCTTGCGGTTATGGCAAAATGATGTAATGATTTTGTTAATCTTTATGGTTGGTCATGATGTCACGCATTAAGTCACATCGACTTGGGAGTATAAAAATATGAAAAATGGGCCTAGCGCTTTTAAGATATCACCGGTAGCAGCGGGAGTTCTCTCACTGCTAGGTGCTGCTGCAGTACCAGTGCATGCTGCAAATTGGCAAGTAGGTGATGTAAGTATTTCTTTAGATTCAACATTTACATTGGCTACAAGTATTCGAACAGAGGCACGAGATTACGACCTTATTGGTAACAGTAACCACCCTCAATTCGATTGGAGTGGTTATCACGCAGCTTTCAATCCTTTATACCCAAGCAGCGATGTGTGGGCGTTAGCAGACGGAGCATATTCAACCAATGGTGACTTAGGTAACCTTGCTCACGATCCAGGCGATGCGTTCGCAACGCAAGTTTCAGGCTCACATGAATTAGACGTCAACTTTGGCGACTATGGTTTCTTCGCTCGGGGATTCTGGTTCTATGATTTCGAGCAAATGGATGGTGACCGTCCTTACTCTAACCCAATAACTGGCAACCAATACGACCTGTGTCAAGATCCAGAGGCGGAAGACCTTTTATGTACAGACGTTCGTTTATATGATGCTTTCTTCTATGGCGATTGGTGGATTGGCGACAAGCCACTAACTCTTCGTGTTGGCCGCCAAGTAATCAGTTGGGGGGAGAGTACTTTCATCCAGCATGGCATTAACACGACCAACCCTGTCGATGTAACACGCGCTCGTGCACCAGGTGCCGAACTTAAAGAGGTGTTCCTACCGGTAGGTATGGTCTACGCTTCCTTGGGCTTGACCGATACAGTCAGTATCTCTGGTTATTATCAATATGAATGGCAGGAGAGCTGGTTACCGGTATCGGGAAGCTACTTCGCTGGTAATGACTTCGCAGGTGAGGGCGGTCAGCGCAACAACATTCAGTTAGGTTTCAGTGGTAACCCTGACATCGATCTCGATCACCTATTGACTGCCTTGAATGGTTATGGTGATTTATTGCGCTCAGGTGCTGATGCTGCTGCAATTTCTCAAGCCTATCTGGCATATCCAACGAAAGTGGCTATTCGCGGTTTCAGTGATGAAGTGCGCAATGATGCAGACGATCAAGGTCAATACGGTCTTCGCTTAACCTGGTTTGCTGAAAACCTCAACGAAACCGAGTTTAGTTTTTATCACATCAACTATCACAGCCAGCGCCCATTGATTTCAGGCGTTACCTCTGACTTTACGCAAGCGGGTATCGGCGCAGACTTGGCATTTATAGCAGCAAACGAAGTTACACGTGATAACATCACTGAGCTTGGCGCGTTCACAAAGTCTGAATTCTTTTTCCCAGAAGACATCAAGCTTTACGGAATGAGTTTCAATACAAACATCGGCACTACAGCCCTTGCTGGTGAGTTTGCATACCGTGTAGATGAGCCATTACAAATCGACGATGTTGAACTGCTTTACATGGGTATGCCAGAGCAGTTGGCTAATGCCGGCCTACGCCCTGATTTAGCGGGTATATCACAGCTAAACAACATTGGCCGTGCTGTAGGTCCAGGTGAAACCGCAGAAGGTTTCCTTTTCTCTGATACATGGCAAATGCAATTTACCGCGTCACATGTATTCGGCCCTAAATTTGGCTCTGACAACTTCGTACTTCTAGGTGAAGTAGGTTATGTAAACGTTGTTGATATGCCAGACCCAGACGTAATTCGTTTAAATGCACCAGGTACTGCTCGTACACCTTCGCTTGAACCAATTAACGGTAACGCTCGTGAAGGTCTACACCAAGGCCTTTCAGACGGACCTGAGACTAATCCGTTTGCAACTGACGATGCGTGGGGCTATCGCTTATTGGCGGTTGCTGACTACAACTCAATATTCGCTGGCATGAACCTTCGAGTTCGCGGTACTTTCTCGCATGACGTTGAGGGTACTACGCCAGATCCATTATTCCTTTTCACAGAAGATGTTAAGTCTGCTGCACTTTCTTTCACGTTCGATTATTTAAGCAAATGGTCTGCAACGGCGTCTTACAGTGCATTCTGGGGCGGCATTGGTACAACTAATGCGCTATCTGACAGAGACTTCATTTCATTTAACATCAAATACGCAATCTAAGAGTGGTTTTTATGATTAGAAAAGTAGGAATTATTGCTGCCGCTTTGTCACTGGCTTTATCTGGTGCAAGCGCTATGGCTAAAGTGTCTGATGCAGACGCAAACAAATTGGGTAACGAACTTACGCCGCTTGGCGCAGAAAAAGCGGGTAATGCTGATGGAAGTATCCCCGCATGGACTGGCGGTATTACGTCTGTACCTGCTGGGTACAGTGTGGGTGACCATCACCCAGACCCTTACCCAGAAGATAAGGTGTTGTTCGAGATAACAGCACAGAACTATAAAGAGTACGCGGAATTCTTATCTGAAGGCCAGAAAAAGCTTTTCGAGGCTTACCCAGAAACTTTTCGTATGCCGGTTTATCCAACGCGACGTTCTGCGTCAAACCCACAGGCTGTTTACGATGCGACTAAGGTAAACGCTACCAGCGCTGAGCTTCTCGACGACGGTAATGGTCTTAAAGGTGCAGTTTTGGGTATCCCATTTCCAATACCACAAAACGGTCTTGAAGCAATTTGGAACCACATTCTTCGCTATCGTGGAGCAGCGGTTCAGCGTAACGGTGGACAAGCAGCGGTTACTACCGGTGGTGATTACAACGTAATCGGCTTTGATGAACAGTTACTAATTAAATATGCAGAAGAAGGTGCTACACCTGAAAAACTAACAGATGAAAATATTCTGTTTATGTTTAAGCAAAAAGTAACCAAGCCAGCCCGCCTAGCGGGAACGGCGTTACTTGTTCACGAGACCGTAGATCAGGTTAAAGAACCACGTAAAGCATGGACGTATAACACGGGTCAGCGTCGTGTTCGCTTAGCACCTAACATCGCTTACGATACGCCGGGAACAGCTGCTGACGGCCTACGTACGACTGATGACTTCGATA
This sequence comes from Alteromonas sp. ABD4_190, assembly GCF_056160105.1. Classification (NCBI taxonomy): domain Bacteria; kingdom Pseudomonadati; phylum Pseudomonadota; class Gammaproteobacteria; order Alteromonadales; family Alteromonadaceae; genus Alteromonas; species Alteromonas sp. ABD4_190. Next base: position 54,510 of record NZ_JBSWWN010000002.1, on the reverse strand, counting down.
TGTTTAACGGTTCTCCAAACCGTTATGACTGGAAACTTGTTGGTAAGCAGGAAATGTTTGTTGCTTACAATAACTATGCGCTTCATTCAGACAGTGCTTCGTATGATGATATCTTGAAGCCAAATCACGTTAATCCAGACCTAACACGTTGGGAAAAGCACCGTGTTTGGGTAGTTGAAGCTACGTTGAAAGAAGGTTTCCGTCACATTTATCAAAAACGCGTATTCTTCATTGATGAAGATAGCTGGCAAATTCAAGTAGCTGATATGTATGATAATCGTGGCGAACTGTACCGCGTTGGTGTAGCTTATGGTGTTAACTACTATGAAGTTCCTACTCAATGGTCGACGCTTGATGCGTACTATGACTTAAACTCTCGTCGTTATTTGGCTATTGGCCTAGACAATGAAGAGCAAATGTACGACTTCACCGTACGCCCTCGAGATGTGGAATTCACGCCACAGGCGTTACGACGAGAAGGTAAGCGCTAATCACCTTACACAACAAACGGTTGGCATTTGCCAGCCGTTTTTGTATACAGACAATTATAAATAGGGGGAATGGTTAATTATGAAAAAAACCATTGCAGCGTGCATTGCCGCCACATTCGCAGCTAATTACTCTCCAGCTGCACTTGCCGAAGAAGCATTCATGGCACCTTTGGTTGAGCAATCGGTTCTTTTGGACATAGACGCTGATTCATTTGTCGTTATTGTCGGTGAACGCGGTCACGTATTAGTGTCAGAAGATGGCAAAACTTTCAATCAAAAAGCGGTGCCAACTCAATCAACGCTTACCGCAACCACGGTTGTAGGCGAAAAAATATGGGCAGTTGGTCACGACGCTGTCATTCTTCATTCTTCAGATAGGGGCGAAACATGGGAGATACAAAATTATCAACCCGAACTTCAACGCCCGTTCTTAGATGTATTATTTTTTGACGAACAGCAAGGTATAGCCACCGGTGCCTATGGCCTGTTTTATCGAACGCTTGACGGTGGAAAGACGTGGTCTGCAGAACGCCACGCCAGTCTTCTTGACCCAATGGACCAAGAATACCTCGAAGAAATTCGCAAGGAAGACGAAGATTTTTATCAACAAGAGTTAGAGTCTATTTTACCTCACTTAAATCGTGTAACTCTTGATGGTGATACGCTGTACATGGCTGGTGAAGCAGGTTTGTTAGCAAAAAGCACCAACATGGGTGAATCTTGGGAACGTTATTACGTCGACTACACAGGGTCTTTCTTCGACATTAAGCCGCTGGATGAAAACACGGTGCTTGCCGTAGGTCTCCGTGGGAATATTTTCGTAAACAGGGATCAAGGGGAATGGGAATACGTTCAAACCTGTTCAACTAGCACTCTTAATTCAATTTTAATTGAGTCAGAATCGAAGGTTTACGCTTTAGGCAACAACGGCATGATGGTAAGTGCACAACGTCCGCTTCCTACCAGTATGCGTGATCCTTATGCTAACCCATCCAATTGTCAGAGTGATGACGGCATTTCCGTGTCACAAATTAAAGATAAAGCGGCGATTTTAAACGCCACCGAGTTTAACGGTACCAGCATTGCTGTTACTGCAAATGGCATTAAAACGTTGAATTTAAAATAGGGCAGTATAAAAACAATGACCCATTTTCTTGAAAAATTAGTGTTTGGTAACCGCAAAGTTGTGGTGGCACTGTTTGCCATTGCAACGGTTTTTCTTGGTTACCAAGCCTCACAAATGCGTCTAGACGCAGGTTTCGAAAAAAATATTCCGCTTAATCACGAGTACATGAAAACGTATATTGAGCACCGCCAAGATTTTGGTGGCGCCAACAACATCTTAGTTTCAGTATGTGATAAAAACGATAATATTTATAACCAAAATTTCTTCGATACGTTAAAGAACGTTCACGACCAGCTTTTCTTCATCAATGGCGTAAACCGTTCGTTAGTAATTTCACTATTCTCTCCGTCTACACGCTTTACTGAAATAGTGGAGGGTGGTTTCGCTGGCGGCCCGGTCATACCAGCAGACTTCGACTCATCAAAGCCAGAGGCTCTGGAGCTTGTGGCTGCGAACGTGGAAAAAGCGAACATCGTTGGTAGACAGGTTTCAAGTGACTACAGTTGCGCAATGGTAACAGCACAGTTGCTAGATATTGACCCACAAACAGGCGAGCCGCTTAATACACTCGCTCTGGCTGCAGAGCTAGAAGAGCAGCTTCGCGGTCAGTATGAAAACGAAAACACGTCTATCCATATTATCGGTTTTGCGAAGATGATTGGCGATGTAGCCGATGGCGCTAAAGACGTACTGTTATTCTTTGCCATTGCAATCGCGATCACTGCGGTGATGGTGTACTTCTTCTCACGCAGCATCATGCTGACCTTATTGCCATTGGTATGTTCAATTATTGCCGTTATCTGGCAACTTGGGCTTTTGACTTCCATTGGCTTTGGCATGGACCCTATGTCAATTTTGGTGCCGTTCCTTGTATTTGCTATCGGTGTAAGCCACGGCGTTCAAATGATTAACGCGGTAGAAAAGCAAGCAGTGACGGGCATTGGCGCGAAACGGGCTTCAATGGCGGCATTTAGAAACCTCCTAGTACCCGGCGGAATCGCCTTGCTGTCTGATACTGTAGGTTTCATGACCTTACTGGTTATTGATATTGGTATTATTCGCGAGCTAGCAATAACAGCAAGTATGGGTGTTGCTGTTATTATACTTACCAATCTATTGTTACTTCCTGTTCTAATGAGCTTTTTAAAACTAGACCAGAAGTATGTCGAAAAATTTGCGGGTAAGGAAAACGCAAATTCTAAATTCTGGGAAGTAATTGCAGCGTGTTCACGTAAGAAGCCAGCCGCGTTTATTTTAATTGTCACCGCGATTTTGTTCGTGCTCGGTCATTTCCAAGCGCAGAACATGAAAATAGGGGACTTACACGCTGGCGCACCAGCGCTACATGAAACTTCTCGTTACAATGAAGACACGTTTTTAATCACTGACAAATACGAAGTTACAGTGGATTATATCTCTATACTTGTAGAGACGACCCCGGAAGCTTGTACTTCGCATAGTGTGATGAAAGCCATGGATGACTTCCAGTGGAAAATGGAAAACGTACAAGGCGTGCAGTCTGCAGTGTCACTTGCGTCAGTAGCCAAAATTGTTAATGCCGGTTACAACGAAGGAAACGTAAAATGGCAAGTTCTCCCGCGTAATCAACAGACGCTAGTTCAGGCTATCTCTCGCGTACCTACGTCATCGGGTTTACTTAACGGTGATTGTTCAGTTATGCCAATCATCCTCTTTATGGAAGACCATAAAGCGGAAACCATATCTCGTGTAGTTGATGCAGTAAAAGCCTATCGCGATGAATATCAAACCGATGATATGAAGTTTAGCCTTGCTTCTGGTCCTGTTGGCGTAATGGCTGCAACCAACGAAGCGGTTAGTGCAGCACAAGATCCTATGATGGTTTATGTGTTTGGCGCTGTTATTGCGCTGTGTCTAATAAGCTTCCGTTCTATTCGTGCCACGTTAGTCGTTGTAATACCGCTATATGTGGTGTCTGTTTTGGCTCAAGCACTAATGACATACCTTCAAATTGGCCTCACCGTTTCTACATTGCCAGTTATCGCACTTGGCGTGGGAATCGGCGTGGACTATGGTATTTATATTCTTTCTACCAAAAGCCTAATGTTGAAGAAGGGTGCTACCGTTCAAGAAGCTTATTTCGCTGCTTTGAAAGAACGCGGAAGTGCAGTGCTGTTTACTGGTATAACGCTAGCTATAGGCGTAAGCACTTGGGTATTCTCTTCACTTAAGTTCCAAATGGATATGGGTATATTGCTAACATTTATGTTCGTTGTGAACATGCTTGGGGCAATAATTGTACTGCCTGCCTTAGCTAGGTTCCTGTGGTGGAATAAGAATGCCCCTGATGCATAAATTATTTTTGCATAGCTACGCATAAAAAAGGGCCTTTAGGCCCTTTTTTTTATGTGTTTTCTGCATAGTTATCTATGCTGTTAATATAAGGTTAAAAATGGGCTTTCATTAGCGTCATTTATTAGAGAAAATAGTTTGGTACTCGGCACTTATACCAAGTTGAATTGGTATTACGACATTCAAAAAAGGTTAACAAATGACAGTCACCTCACAGCGACACTCAGTACTGCTAGACAACGTATTTGCACTCATTGATAAGAAAGTAGATACAAAGCAGAAGTCTCTTGTGCAGCAATTCGGACGTCTGTTGTATAAAAACATATCAAGCGATGATTTAGAAGATCGCAACGACAGCGACCTTTATGGTGCAACACTTAGTTTATGGAATGGTTTGGCAAAGTTTGAATATTCTTCACCTTTCATTCGTGTATTCAACCCTGAAATAGCTAAACACGGCTGGCATTCAAGCCACACTATTGTGGAAATAATAGTGTCGGACATGCCGTTCTTGGTTGACTCTGTACGTATGCTACTGAACCGATTGAACATTACTGCACATTTATTTCTTCATAGCCCTATCGGCGTTAAACGCGACAAATCGAACAAAGTCGAAACCTTTGCAGAGCCAGGAAAAACCCTAGATGGCGCTAAAAAAGAGACTGTCATTTTCATCGAAATCGATAGACAAACTTCAAAAAAAGATATCGATGCATTAACTAAAGAACTTTATTCAGTGGTTGATGAAGTCTCTTTAGCTGTTGAAGACTGGCAGGGCATGACCAGCACTTTACAAGACGTTATTAAAAATAACGCGAAATACAATTGGCCTGTCTCCGCAGATGCAAAAAAACAGACTAAGGCATACCTTGAGTGGTTAGGTGACCATAACTTTACCATGATGGGATATCGCTATTATGAGGTTAAAGCAATTGAAGGCGACCATAGATGGATACCGAAAAACGACACCAGCTTAGGCCTTCTTAAAAATTCAATAAATGACCGCGAACGTCTGTTATCAAGATTGCCTGCATCTGCAAGAGCTGAAGCGTTAAGCAAAAACCCGTTGATACTGACCAAAACAAATTCTCGTGCCCGCGTGCATCGCCCAGCATATATGGATTATGTCGGTGTAAAAGTCTTCAATAAAGACGGCCAAGTTGTTGGCGAGCATCGCTTCTTAGGTTTGTATTCAGCATCGTTTTATAACAATAGCGTTACTCAACTGCCGATTTTGCGCGAAAAGATTAAGCGTATCTGTGAGTTATCCGGTTTTGAGCCTGGCACACACGCCTATAAAGCGTTCGCTAATATTATAGAAACCTATCCACGCGACGAATTGTTACAAACGCCAGCAGAAGAACTCGCACAAATTGTGATGGGCATTTTTCAAATGCAAGAGCGCGGTATTTCACGTTTGTTTATTCGCAAAGATACATTTGGTCGTTTCTTTTCTTGTATGGTGTTTGTACCGAGAGAGCGCTACAACACTCAACTGCGCAAAGAAACACAAGCGCTGCTTAAAGCGTCATTAGGTGCAACTGAAGAAGTGGAATTTACCACTTTCTTTTCAGAGTCTGTATATGCCCGTACGCATTACATTGCAAGAGTCAACGACAACAACGCGGAATTCGATGTGAAGGAAATAGAGCAAAACATTATTGAGTTGACCAAAACTTGGAATGACAGACTCGCGTCAGCTATTTCAGCAGCGCACGGTGAAGCATCTGGTAAAGCCCTTGAGCGTAAGTACAACAATGCGTTTTCTCGTAGCTACATGGAGCATAACCTTCCATCAGCCGCGCTAGTTGATATCGGCAAGCTAGAGATGCTTGACGACAACCATACGTTGGACATGTTGTTCTACCGCCCTCAAGAAGAGGATGCTGACAGCCAAGTTGTTAAGCTGAAGCTTTTCCACCGCGCAGAACCTATTCATTTGTCTGACGTGTTACCTATGCTCGAGAACTTTGGGTTACGCGTAATCGACGAAAGTCCTTATAAAATTACCTGTTCAGAAGGTGAGCGTAACTGGGTGATGGACTTCACCATGTTGCACAAAAGCGGCCAACATTTCGATATGGAAGCGGCGCAAACCCTATTCCAAGAAGCCTTCGCGAAGGTGTGGTATAAAACACTTGAAGATGACGCGTTTAATCGCCTTATTCTGGGTGCCAATATGACGGGTCGAAAGGTGACGGTTCTGCGTGCCTACGCTAAATATATGCGCCAAACTGGTAGCTCATTTAGCCGTGACTATATTGCAAATACCCTTTCTAACTACCCAGATATTGCCCGTTTATTGGTAGACTTCTTTGACCAACGTTTTGACCCCAAGAAAAAGCGTAATCAGAAGAAAGAAGACGCGATACTAGAGACCATCAAGGCACAGCTAGATAACGTAAGTAATCTAGATGACGACCGTATTATCCGCCGTTATTTGGATATGATGTCGGCAACGCTACGAACCAACTTCTATCAGCCAGACGATGCAGGCAACGAAAAGTCTTACGTGTCATTTAAGATGATGCCAGAGCTTATTCCAGAAATGCCGCTTCCGTTGCCTAAGTTTGAAATTTTTGTGTACAGCCCTCGCGTTGAAGGTGTGCATCTGCGTGGCGGTAAAGTTGCCCGTGGTGGCCTTCGCTGGTCTGACCGTCAAGAAGATTTCAGAACCGAAGTTTTAGGTCTGGTTAAAGCACAGCAGGTTAAAAACACAGTTATTGTCCCTGTTGGTGCGAAAGGTGGCTTTGTTTGTAAAAACTTGCCAGTAGGAGAAGGCCGTGCCGCTATACAGGCTGAAGGTCAAGCATGTTATCGCACTTTCATCACAAGCTTATTGGATATAACCGATAATATTGTAAACGGCGAAATAGTACCGCCTAAAGATGTAGTACGCCTTGATGATGACGACCCATATTTGGTTGTCGCTGCAGATAAAGGTACAGCTACCTTCTCAGATATTGCCAACGGTATTGCAGAAGAGTTTGGCTTCTGGTTGGGCGACGCATTTGCCTCGGGTGGCAGCATAGGTTATGACCACAAGAAAATGGGTATTACTGCGCGCGGCGGTTGGGAGTCAGTTAAGCGTCACTTTAGAGAGATAGGCATTGACTGCCAGACCACTGACTTCACCGCTGTGGGTGTTGGCGATATGGCTGGTGATGTTTTTGGTAACGGTATGTTGTTATCAGAGCATACGCGACTAATCGCTGCGTTTAACCATTTACATATTTTCTTCGACCCAAGTCCAGATGCGGCAGCAAGTTACAAAGAACGCCAACGTTTATTTGAAAACCCAAGCCTTAGCTGGGAAGACTACGATAGCAAACTGATTTCTAAAGGTGGTGGTGTATTCAGCCGTGCCTCTAAGTCAATCAAGCTGACACCTGAAATGAAAAAGTGGTTAGGAACGCGCCAATTAACAATGACGCCTAACGAGCTTATTCACAACATTCTTAAAATGCCAGTTGATCTACTTTGGAACGGCGGTATCGGTACCTATATTAAGAGTAAAAAAGAGTCTCACTCTGAAGTGGGCGATCGTGCGAACGATGACTTGCGCGTTAATGGCCGAGACGTTCAGGCTAAAATTGTGGGCGAGGGCGGCAACCTAGGTTTGACCCAATTAGGCCGTATCGAGTATGCCTCTAATGGCGGACGCGTTAACACCGACTTTATCGATAACGTAGGCGGTGTGGATTGCTCAGATAACGAAGTTAACATTAAAATTTTGCTTAACAGCTTGGTCAATGATGGTGAATTAACGCTCAAGCAGCGCAATAAGCTTCTTTATGATATGACTGACGATGTTAGCAAAATTGTTTTGAAAGACTGTTACCGTCAAACCCAGTCTATCTCTATCACTGAGTTAGCGGGCGTGAAACAGCTTAAAGAGCAGCTTCGCTTTATTCACGGCCTAGAACGAGAAGGGCAATTAAATCGTGAGTTAGAGTTCATACCGAGCGATGATGAGATCTCCGATCGCGTAGCAACCGACCAAGGACTAACTCGCCCTGAACTTAGCGTGTTAATTGCCTACGGTAAAATGGTGCTTAAAGATGCGCTCAATATTCCAGAAATCACTGACAATCCTTACCATGGTAAGCTGTTAGTTGAAGCGTTCCCGAAGGTACTTCGCGAGAAATTTGCAGCACACATGCAGCAGCACCCGCTTAGAAGCGAAATTATCGCCACTAAATTAACCAATAATATGGTTAATGATATGGGCCTTAACTTCGTGTTCAGAATGCAGGAAGAAACCGGTGCAAGTGTAAGCGAAATTGCTGACGCCTACGCGATTGTGCACGGCATCTTCAACATGGATACGCTGTGGGAGCGTATAGAGGAATTAGACAACGTTATCCCAGCTAAGCTTCAGCTTAAAATGTTGGATGAAGCACGCCGAATTATGCGTCGCGCTTCACGTTGGTATATTCGCCACGGCAATAAAGCGCAATCCATTGAAGAAGCCATTGCTAGCTACCGCGGTACATTCGATAAACTGTCGAAAAACTTACAGCATTATTTGGTTGAAAGTGAATATGCGCAGTTAGAAGCGGCAACGCAGAAGTATATCGATAAAGGTGTACCTCAAGATATTGCATATCAAGTTGCGAGTTTCTCAAACATGTTCTCTAGCTTCGACTTGGCACAAATCGTTGAAGCCGACAAACACGATACCGATGTTGTCGCTAAGCTTTACTATCAATTAGGTTATCGCTTAGAGCTTCACTGGTTCTTGGACCAAATCAACAATCAAGCAGTGAGCAACCATTGGCAGGCATTGGCTCGCGCTTCATATCGTGAGGAACTTGATTGGCAGCAGCGCTCAATCGCAGCAAACCTGTTAGCCTCTCGCGAAGATGTGAGCAACGCTGACCAAATTTTAGATGAATGGATTGAAAGTAATCAGGCGCTTCTTAAACGTTGGTATCACATGATGTCAGAGTTTAAGACCAGCACAACGCACGAATTTGCGAAATTTTCTGTCGCTTTACGCGAATTGATGCTTTTAAGCGTGAAGTCTAACCATTAGAATACACGCACCTTAATGATTTAAGCCCTGTTTATCAGGGCTTTTTATTGGCCGATTGGTTATTATTAACTAGCTTTACAGCGTTTTTAGTTAGCAGATGATCTGTAAACGTGAGGCGTAGTAACGACCAACAGACCCTTAATAAGCGAGCGTTAAATACAACCATGCAATCTCTAGTGCAAAAACTCTTACTTCAGTGTGAACCTGAAAAAAGTCACGATTTCACCATTAACTGGTTAAACAAGACACAACATACACCGCTGAAATGGATGTACAGCACGCCAACGCTTAAAAAGCCCGTCACTGTTGCCGGCATGACGTTTGATAACCCGGTAGGGTTAGCGGCAGGTCTCGATAAGAACGGCGATTGTATTGATGCGTTTTCAAGCATGGGCTTTGGCTTCGTGGAAATTGGTACAGTTACGCCGCGTCCGCAGCCGGGAAATCCTAAGCCTCGCTTGTTTAGAATCCCTGAAAAGCACGCCATTATTAATCGCATGGGGTTCAATAACAAAGGTGTTGATCATCTTGTCGAGCAAGTAAAAAAAGCCCAGTTTAAAGGGCCGATAGGTATTAACATTGGCAAAAACAAAGACACCGAAGAAGCAAATGCACTCGACGATTATCTAATTTGTTTAAATAAGGTTTACCCTTACGCCAGCTATGTCACTATCAATATTTCATCGCCTAACACCCCAGGACTTAGAAACCTTCAGTACGGTGAAGCACTTGATAAACTGTTAGTTGGCTTAAAAGCTGCGCAGGAAACACTCACACAAACCCACGGAAAGTACGTGCCGCTATTTATTAAGATAGCACCAGATTTAAGTGATGTGGAAATCGAAAGTATTGCTGCTTCGTTAATCAATAGCAAAATGGATGGCGTGATTGCTACCAATACCACGCTTTCACGAGATTCGGTTACTGGACTAGAGCACGCTGATGAAATGGGTGGGCTAAGCGGTTCTGTTATGACCGATATGAGTTTGGAAGTAACCCGTAAATTAAATAAGGCACTTGACCGCGCTATACCTATTATCGGCGTAGGGGGCATCGACTCTCCTAAAGCGGCGCAAGCGCGCTTAGATGCAGGCGCATCATTAGTGCAAGTCTACTCGGCCTTTATTTATCAAGGCCCATCTCTCGTTAAACGCATCGTAAACGCGTTATAATACAGCCGAAACAAAGTACACCCGAAACCAATCTCTCGTGTACGCGCTTTACGTTAAGCGCGTACATCAAAAACAGGTACATGAATGAATACTATTCTGGTTACGACCAGTCGCGGTCTTGACGAACTATTGAAACAAGAAGTACTAAGCCTTTGCCCTGATGCACAAATTAAACAGGGGCCTGGTACTATTCAGTTTGAAGGGTCAAAAGAAGACGCTTATAAACTTTGCCTATGGTCACGCTTGGCTAATCGCGTAATTTGGGTGCTAGCATCCGGTAAAGCAGGCGATGCAGATGCGCTTTACAACACGGCGATGGGCATTGACTGGCAAATGCAGATGGATTCACGTCATACATTATCTGTACAGTTTATCGGAACTAACTTTGCTATCAAGAACACCCAGTTTGGCGCAGTTCGTGTTAAGGACGCCATCGTAGATTCATTCGTAGAGCAAGGTTTACCTCGCCCGTCAGTCGAGCGCAAAAGCCCTGATATCTCTGTGTATGCCAGACTGCACCGCGACAATGTAATTTTGGGTATAGACCTAGCTGGAGCAAGTTTACACCAGCGTGCGTATCGACAAGAAACCGGTGACGCCCCCCTAAAAGAGCATATCGCCAGCGCAATGCTTATGCGCAGTGGTTGGGCAGAGAATACCGAAGCGCCATTGGTAGATTTAATGTGTGGTTCAGGCACTATTGCAATTGAAGCTGCCTATATTGCTCGAAATATTGCGCCTGGTATAAAGCGTTCATACTGGGGCTTTACTAAATGGCTTGGCCATGAAGCTAAGGTTTGGGATGATTTGGTAGAGCATGCCATTTCCGTTCAAAAGCCAAGTTGCGGCGGTATTTACGCAGGTGACTTCAGTCGTAAAATGGTAGCCATTGCCAAAGCCAACGCTGATTTTGCTGGTGTATTTAACGATATTTCGTTTTCTCAGCAAGATGCTACCAAGTCATCGCCGCCAGTCGGCACGCCAGGCTATGTTGTGTCTAACCCGCCATACGGAGAGCGTTTAGGTGAACTGACTTCGTTAATCCCACTATTTAGTGATTGGGGTAAGCGCTTCAAAGAAGCATGGAAAGGCTGGCACGTGTCGCTACTAAGCAGTAACCGCGATTTACTACGTGTACTAAAGCTTCGCGCTACCAAAGACTACGCCATGAACAATGGTAAATTAGAGTGCCGTTTAGCTAACTATGTGCTTGATGAACAAAACACGGTTCAATTTAGTGAAGACGCCGGCAATCATGAGTTTGCTAATCGTTTGAAAAAAAACCTCAAGCGTATGAAAGGCTGGATCAAAAGTGCAAACACGAACTGCTACCGTATTTACGACGCTGATTTACCCGATTACAACGTAGCGGTAGATAGGTATGGCGATTGGCTGGTCGTTCAAGAGTACGCGCCACCAAAAACCGTGTCAGAAGATAAAGCCCGTAAACGCCTGCAAGAGGTGTTACTACACTTACCAGCAGTTACTGGAGTCTCACCTAAGCACATTGCGCTTAAAGTGCGTAGCCAGCAAAAAGGGACTAAGCAATACGAAAAAATTAACCAGTCTGGCGAAATGATGGAAGTGTTCGAAAACGACGCTCGCTTTTTGGTAAACCTGACTGATTACTTGGACACGGGTCTTTTCTTAGACCACCGTAATACCCGTCAAAAAGTAAAAACCTTGTCAAAAGACAAAGACGTGTTGAATTTGTTTTCATATACAGGAAGTGTGTCTGTCTTCGCTGCTATGGGCGGTGCGAAATCTGTTACCACCGTGGATATGTCTAACACCTATTTAGAATGGGCAAAGAAAAACGTAGCACTGAATAAACTAACAGGCCCTCACGCCTTTATTCAAGCCGACTGCACCACATGGTTAGGGACGCACAAAGGTAAATATGACCTAATTTTCATCGACCCACCGTCGTTTTCAAATTCGAAACGTATGCAGAATACGTGGGACGTACAGCGCGACCATGTAAAAATGCTTACCGACGCAAAAGCCTGCTTAAAAGAGCAGGGGACTATAATCTTCTCTAACAATAAACGTGGTTTTAAGTTAGACGAGTCAGCCATCAATGACCTTGGCTTGAACATTGAAAATATCACCCACGAAACCATACCCGAAGATTTTGCCCGTAAGGGTAAAATACACCAGTGCTGGATTCTACGTTCATGAAAATAATCTTCTACACGGGCCCGCAATGCAGCCTCTGTGATTTAGCCGATGTTGAACTGCAGCAAACGTCTATGTTTTCATCGCTTATTATTGAAAAAGTTAACATTCGTACAAGTACCGAGCTTTATCACTTGTATGGCGCTCGTATTCCAGTTTTGAAGCGAGCCGATAATGAAAAAGAAATTGGATGGCCCTTTAGTGCCGCCGATTTAGAGGAGTTTCTTCAGTGAGCATTTTGCAGTTAAAAAACATCACTGTTATTTATGGAAATCCGCCGCTTTTAGACGGCGTTGAGCTGGTCGTTCAGCCTAAAGAGCGCGTATGCTTGGTTGGTCGCAACGGAAGCGGTAAATCCACCCTTATGAAAGTTATCGCAGGCGATATTATTGCCGACGATGGCCAGCGTATCATTGAGAACAATACTGTAATCGCGCGTTTAGAGCAGGACCCACCGCAAACCACAGATGTAACACTGTTTGATTACGTTGCAGAAGGCTTATCTGATGTAGGTGAAACGCTAAAAGCCTATTTCCATCAAACGCGCATTGTGGGTGAAGACCCTAGTGAAGCTAACTTAAATAAGCTTCAACGGTTACAAGAACAGTTAGAGGCCAGAGACGCGTGGCAGTTCGAACAGCAGATTGAGCAAACGCTTACCATGCTTAAGCTTGACCCTGAGATATCGTTATCAACATTATCAGGGGGCTGGCGAAGAAAAGCCGCTCTTGCGCGTGCGTTAGTACGTCAACCAGATTTATTGTTGTTAGATGAACCTACTAACCACCTCGATATTGAGATGATCCGCTGGCTTGAGTCAAGCTTAAGCAACTATCAAGGAGCAATTGTATTTGTAAGCCACGACCGTGCTTTCATTCGCGCCATGGCAACACGTATCATTGATCTAGACCGCGGTTCTGTTACCAGCTATCCAGGTAATTACGAAACCTATCTTGAGAAAAAGCAGCACGATTTAGAAGTTGAAGCGTCGCAAAATGCTGAATTCGATAAAAAGCTAGCACAAGAAGAGGTATGGATTCGACAAGGTATCAAAGCTCGTCGCACCCGTAACGAGGGACGAGTAAGAGCGCTGAAAAAACTACGGGAAGAGCGCAAAGCACGTCGCGCAGTGCAGGGCAATGCTGTGGTTAACCAACACCAAGGCGCGCGCTCTGGCAAAATGGTGTTTGAGGTAAAAGATTTAAGCTATAGCATTGAAGGTAAGCCAATCGTTAAAGGCTTGAACCTAAATGTATTGCGAGGCGACAAGCTTGCACTTATTGGCCCTAACGGTAGTGGTAAAAGTACGCTTATCAAGCTTCTTTTAGGAGAGCTGCAGCCGGACAGCGGGAATTGCAAACAAGGCACTAATTTAGAAGTCGCTTATTTCGATCAACATCGACACGGATTAGATTTAGAAAAGACCGTTATTGATGCGGTTGGCGATGGTAAACGCGACCTTATGGTGAACGGCCACCCGCGCCACGTTATCAGTTACCTGCAAGACTATCTATTTACGCCTGAACGCGTTAATGCGCCTGTGAAGTCACTATCAGGTGGTGAAAAAAACCGCTTAATGCTTGCCAAGCTCATGCTAAAACCAAGCAACGTTTTGGTTCTCGATGAGCCAACCAATGACTTAGACGTTGAAACATTAGAAATGCTTGAGACCTTACTCAACGAGTATACTGGCACCGTGCTTTTAGTGAGCCACGACAGGGAATTCGTTGATAACGTTGCCAACAGCAGCGTAGTTTTTGAAGGTAATGGCCTGCTTCGCGAATTTATTGGGGGTTTCACTGACGTAGAAAACTGGTATAAAGAGCAACAGGAAAAACGTCAGCAAATCGAAAAGGAAGAGAAAGCCAAGGTAAAGAATGAAACTAATTCAGCTTCAGACAGTCCTAGTGCTAAGTCTTCTCCCCGTAAGACGAAAAAGTTATCATACAAAGACCAGCGTGAACTTGAGTCCTTACCGAAAGAGCTAGAAACACTTGAGGAAGAACTTGAGGCTATGCAAGAGAAAGTTAACGATCCAGACTTTTTCAAACAAGACAGTGACACTACTGCCAAGGCATTAGCCGAATTGGCAGATAAAGAAGAATTACTTTCCCAGAAATATGCGCGCTGGGATGAACTAGAAAGTATGCTGGAAGATAATCAGCAGTAAATAGGATTTTAAATGAAACGAACTCAGCTTGCCGCCGCCGTTCTGTTGGCAACAGGAAGTGTTTCGGCATTTGCCGCGACCTATTCAGTGACACCTCTTCCTTTGCAGGATACCGCTAGAAACAATTTTGCTCGTTCAATTGATAATTCAGGCAAAATGTTGTCTGTAGTGCAACTTGAATATAACCCACCTATAGATGTGGAGCAGTTAGAAGAAGATACCACTTTCTTCGATGTTAACGGTGAAGATTTAGAAAACGAAGATGATGCACGTCAAGGTGTATTCACTGATGCAGATTACTCAACAATTGTTAACTATCTGCTTTCTAGCACCAATGCAGTCACTGGTCAAAAGCTTGCACCGTTTAGAACTTATATCACCGACACCCAAGATATTTCTTTGGTTCCGGGCTTAGACGAAGTTACTGAAAAGTTCGATGATTATACGCGTTCTGTAGAAGCGATAGGCAGAGATAGTCTGAATGGCAACTTCATAGTAGGTGATTCATCTGGGTTGGTGGTGTTAGACCCTTATGAGAATGAAGATGGTGATACCATCAATTATACCTACCCTGAATCAGCGCAGCAGGGCTTTGTTCAGACCTCCGGTGCGACTAAAGCGCTGCCAGCAGTAGACACGACAGCGGGCGGTTTCTCGTCAGCCCGGGCAATCAACTCGAACCTGCAAGTTGCGGGCTTCAGTACAGTAAGTTTCCAAGATGATGTCGATGAGGCAATTGAAACCTGTGCCGACGCAGAGCTTCGTGGAGACCAATCTGAAGGACGTTGTCTTTTTACCGTTTATAATGGTGACTTTTCGGTACCGCGCATCTCTAGCTACTACTTGAATACATCCACAAACTATTTGCCCGGCTTCGTTTTATTGTCTGAGGTTAATGCCACGATTTGGCAAATTGACGTCAATGGTGATGTGATTAGTACAGATACGTATCCGCTGTTATTTGAGCCAGATGAAGATGACTCAGCACACTATTTCACCTACGCATATGACATCAATAGTCAGGGTATTGCCGTTGGAGAGGGTCTAACAGGTGATCGTATTACGATTACTCGCCCTAACCAGTCTGGATTAACAGAAAGCGAGCGTGTTGCCACAGTATTTAGAGACGGCGAAACTATTGAACTCCTCCCTCGAGAGGAAAATATTATCAGCCAAGCCATTGCTATTAATGATGAAAACTGGGTAACAGGTGCAGTGCTTCGTTCGCAAAGCGATATTGCGCGTTCACGCCTCTTTGTTTACAACCTAGATACCCAAGAACAGAAATATCCCGATGGGTTCTTCGTCAGTGCAGGTGTGACTGCAAACGCTATCAACAATAACAATATTGTGGTGGGCAAGGCGGATGTTGATGCAACAAGCGACACCCTACGCGAAACTGCAGCGTTTATGTACAACATCGATACAGAAGAGTTCTTAGACCTCAATGATCTAGTGTCTTGTGACAATACTTATGAATTGATTGAAGCCGTTGATATCAATGATGATAACGAAATTATCGCCAATGCGCGTATTAAAACAAACAGTAAATACGTAACTGGCGTTGACATTATTAACTCAAACGGAGAATCACAATTAGTTGACTCTATTGTAGCGGTTAAGCTTACGCCTTTGGCTAATGGCTCTGTCGATGATTGTGAAGTGCCTGAAGATGAACAACCGTTTGAGCGCAGCGGTGCATCGACGGGTTGGCTCGCATTTTTCGGTTTATTTGCTGCCGCCTTTGTACGTAGACGTTTTAGGAAACAATAGAACGCTATAGTCGGTTTTTAGGCCGCCTTGGAAAGCCACATTCGTGTGGCTTTTTTTATGCCAAAAAAATGAAAAAACAGACATATTTATGCATAAAAAATGTAACATAAATTTCATCGAAACTTCATTTGTTTAAAGTTTGTCAAGCGTTTTAATTTTATATTTTTCTTGAACCATTTTATTAATTGCACTATCAAAGTAGTGTACGCAATTAATTTTCCGGCACTATCAACCGATATGATGTAGAGCGCTCGTGAAAATGATTTGTTGTACATTCAACAAACAAAAGAGGCTAATCAATGAAAAGACAAAAAAGAGATAAAATGACTCGCGCCCATTCTAAAGGCTATCAAGCTGGTATCAGCGGTCGTTCAAAGGAAAATTGTCCATTTCAGCAAAACGATGCACGTTCACAGTGGTTAGGTGGATGGCGTGAGGCAGTAGAAGATAGACACTTAGGTTTAAGTGTTAAATAACACTTCTCTTTTATGAACTGATTATGCAAAAAGGAAAGCCCCTGAAAAGGGGCTTTTTTTTATTCTATCGCTTGTTATTCAATGTCGATTAAACAGCGATTAAAAATTCGATGTATCTTGGAACAAGCCTACTTTCAAATCTTTCGCGACATAGATTTCGCGACCGTCGACTTCAACGGAGCCATCAGCCATACCCATAAAAAGTTTACGCTTAATCACACGCTTCATCGTAATCTTGTAAGTGACCTTTTTGGCTGTAGGGAGTATTTGGCCGGTAAACTTAACTTCACCAACACCAAGCGCACGACCTTTTCCAGGGCCGCCACTCCAACCAAGGAAAAAGCCCACAAGCTGCCACATTGCATCTAGGCCGAGACAGCCCGGCATAACAGGGTCACCTGGAAAGTGGCAGTCAAAAAACCATAAATCTGGCGTAATATCTAATTCAGCAACAATTTCGCCTTTCCCATGTTCGCCGCCATCGTCAGTAATTGAAACTACGCGGTCCATCATCAGCATATTAGGGGCTGGTAGTTGACTGTTGCCCGGACCAAACATTTCACCGCGGCTACACGCCAATAAATCTTCTTTGTTAAAACTACTTTTCTTCTCTGACATTCCCAACTCATTGTTGTTATTAAAGTGACGGTGTTAATTTAGCGAACACTTGTACGCCAAACAACTCTGAACAGTCATTTTTCTGAAGAAAAACGCGTGCTAAGATACTTAACGTTAATTTAACCCGTACGGATATCGCCCTACAAGTTCAATTTATAAACAGCGATTAAACTACGCTTCACAATATCGTATCTATGTGTGAAAACTATGACAGAACAAACAACAAAAAGAACCAGTAAAAAAAGCCCTGTAGATAGAGCAAAAGCAAACGCTGATAAACAAAAACGCTTTAGAGAGAGACAAAAAGACGCAGGAAAAAAGTTAGTGAGAGGTTATGTTAGCCCAGAAGCAAAAGTATGCTATGACGAAATCCGAGATAAAACAGGCTGGACCGACAGCGAAGCTATGTCTAATGCTATGCGACTTATGTATGCTGCCTACAAATGTGGCCAAATTAAGCTTCTAAATGAATGGCTTAGAAAAAATAACCGTTAAGTTTTTTTATTAACTTTGTTGTTTAACCACGCGCGGCTTGGACTATTTTGCATGGTATGACGCCTAACAATACGCTGCGCTTCTTCAATGACATCATCGCGCTCACGAAAGTCCCACAACCTTTTCGCAGTCATACGGTTATTTTGAGCGATATCTATAATTGGTGCGATATAATCACGGTCAATATTAAAGCCTAACATCTGCGCTTCTAATGGCGGTAACAAATAGGGAGCATGAACC
The DNA here is from genome assembly GCF_056160105.1 of Alteromonas sp. ABD4_190. Classification (NCBI taxonomy): domain Bacteria; kingdom Pseudomonadati; phylum Pseudomonadota; class Gammaproteobacteria; order Alteromonadales; family Alteromonadaceae; genus Alteromonas; species Alteromonas sp. ABD4_190. The sequence goes on along the minus strand of NZ_JBSWWN010000002.1, from coordinate 36,402 downwards.
GCTTCATTAGGTAGACTCGCCAACTCAGGTACCCACTTCTTTATAAAGACACCCTCGGGGTCTAGCTTTTGTGACTGTGTAGCAGGGTTATAAAGGCGCACAGTGTGAATACCAGTCACGCTTGCCTGCATTTGTATTTGTGGATAATGGATACCGGGCTCAAAATCTAAAAATTGAGAGGCTAGATAGTGAGCCGCTTTTAACCAATGCACATTTAAGTGGTGGCACAAAAAACTGGTTACCATTGCTCGCATCCGAAAATTAATATAACCAGTATGTTTTAGTGCTCGCATGCATGCGTCTACCAACGGGTATCCAGTGCGGCCAGTCGACCAGCGATAAAAGCGTCGTTCAGATTCAGGTCCATCTATGAAAGGAAATTTTTCGTATGCGCTATTCATAGGTCGCCACTCGATACTAGCTTCGCTTTCAAATTTTTGAATAAAGTGACAGTGCCAGTGCAGCCTCGATGTTAAGGCAGATAGGGCGCGACTCCACTGTTTGCGCTGTGGTGTTGATAAAGCTTTCTTAGCTTGCTTTTCTAGCTGAACGCTTTGATAAACCTGCTTTATTGAGATATTGCCCCATGCGAGATAAGGGCTCAATCGCGAACATGCTCGACGTGCATATTCAGGCTTTGAGATATGCTGGTGATAGTACTGCCCACGATGGCTGAAGAAGTCTTTTAACACCTGCCAAGCACGTTTTTCACCGCCAGGCTGCATTCTAGCTATATCGGATGCCACTTCATTTTTGGTGTACTCAGACTTGTATACGTTACATTCAACTCCGTCAGAATAGTCTTTAGGACGGTCGGATGGAAAGGATTTTAATTCAGCTATTTCCTCAATAGATTTAGACGCTTTTTTAAGACTAGAATGCTCGCGCCAATTAACCCATTTTGCTGCTTCTATATCAAAATCATAGGTGGCAGTTGCGAAATGATGCTCCCAGTTTTGCTGCCATTGTGTTCGATGTGGCAACCCACGTATTACTGCACCATACTGAGATTCAGAAAATGAAATGGTTTTATTTTTCAGATGCCTAGCGACCGCCAAGTCACGGTTATGCGTAACCGAAAGGCCGATTTCTTGGTAACTCCTAACCGCACCAATGTTGTAATTTTGAGCAATGAGTTCAAGTGCATCTATTACTTCACAGTGCAAGGTCAAAACACGTGCATGAGCGGGTAATTGGCTGTTAATGTCATCTATACTCTGCTGCATAAATCGCCAATGACGAATGTCCATATGCGGGTCGGCAATAACCGAAGGTTCCCAACAAAATAGTGGGAGTAACTTTTCACCCTTTTCTACAGCGCGATAAAAAGGTTCGTGATCACGTAAGCGAAGATCGCGCTTTAACCAAATAACCGTGACTTTTTCTTTTGAGTTAGCCTTTTTTAATTTATCTGGCACCATACTGTTAAGTAACTACAGCCATTTATTACGAAATTCGCTTTTTGGGTCGTAAATCTCAGTCTGCTTTTGCAGGTTGAATTGCCTGTGTCCACGAGGATCACTCCCCACACCAGCTAGGTAAAGCCAGTTTCCCCAGTTACTTCCTACATCAAAATCTACTAATTGATGTTCAAACCACGCTGCACCGTATCGCCAGTCTTGTCGCAGCTCATGCACAAAGCAGCTAGCGACAAGCTGCCTGCCGCGGTTCGACATATAGCCTGTCTCTGCAAGTTGTCGCATACACGCGTCTACAATAGGGTATCCAGTATAGCCTTCACACCACTGCGCAAAGGTCTCAGGGCAATGTGAAGTGGAAGGAGTGTTACCTTGAATGCCGCTAAAGCGAAACCATTTAGCGCCATATTTACACTGTAACCAGTGAAAGAATTCTCGCCACAACAGCTCGAAATAAATCCAATATGTGGAGTCATTTTTTTCAACAGTCTCTTCAAAGTGATGAACTTGCCTCATCACTTCTCGTGCAGAAAGAGAACCATTAGCTAACCAAGCAGATAACTTCGTACTATCTTTCCATGTATCTAGTGCATTACGTGTTTCCTTGTAGGATGCCGCAGCATGCCAGTCAAATAGATACCTGTTTAAATGCGAGAGCGCCGCAGTTTCACCACCGACAAAAGATAATTCAGACGGTTCCGGTAAATCGTGGGCGAGAGTTAATAGAAAAGATTCGTCTAGCGTTGGTTTAAAGGGCGGAGGTAAGCGCTCTGGGGTAGCGTGGACCGCTAATGGTTTACAATGTTTCTCTACTTTGCGTCGAAACGGACTGAAAACGTCGGGCATCTCTTCTATGTCAAACGGTAGTGCTTGCTCATCAAATAAACCAAATGTGGAGGTTTCGATAACGGCTAATGAATTAAAAAAACGTTTTACTGTGTTTAGCGCTGCTGTTTCGTCATAACCACAGTACTGACTCACTCCAAGGTGGGTGTACTGCCCCGACCTTAACAGCTCAACTAAACACTCTGCAGTGCTACCTTTTACAATAAGTAAATCGTGCCCAAGCTTTGCTAGCTGTTGCTTTAAATCTACTAATGTCTGCAGTAAGAAGGTGTGTCTGTGCTCGCCCATTGGATTAAGCCCAAACGCGTTGAGCGTAAAGTTCTTATCATCTAATATATAGACGAACGTAACTTGGCTCACCTGTTCACACAACGCTGTAATGGCCGCATTATCGTGCAGTCTCAGGTCATGCCTGAACCAAAATAGGCCTCGATTATCAGTAAATTTAGTTTTATCGTTAGAATGTTGATTTATCATACTAATTTTAAGCGTTATTTTTGATATTTAGACGGATCTCGAATCCGCTTTACTACGTAAGACATTAGATACGAAGAATATTTAAATTTGGCGCAACGCCTGAGGAAAAAAAGTGACCGTTCCCGTTAGTATCATGTGGTTCAGACAAGACCTACGCGTAAAAGACAACCCGGCATTAAATGCAGCTTGTGATATGGGTAAAATAGTCCCCATCTATATTTATGATGATACAACCCCTGACGGAAGAGTACCTGGAGGAGCCAGTAAATGGTGGCTTCATCATTCTTTGGCTTCTCTGAATCAGCGCCTTAATGGCCACCTACAAATTTTTAAAGGCAATCCAAAGGATATAATTTCAACATTAATGAAATCTTTTGACGCAAAAGCTATCTTTTGGAACCGGTGCTATGAACCATGGCAGATAAACCGCGACAAAGAGATAAAGCAATTTCTCATTGATAGTGATTACGAAGCGCACAGCTGCAATGGAAGTCTTTTATGGGAGCCAATGAAAGTGCTCAAAAAGGACGGCACGCCTTATCGCGTATTTACTCCTTATTACAAGAAAGGTTGTTTACAAGTAGAAGAGCCGCGATATCCCAAAGCACCACCAGCACGGATAACTTATGCAGACGTAGAAAATGAAGGTATTGAATTAGCGTCGCTAAACTTACTGCCTACTATCAACTGGGACGAGACTATTTCGAAAGAATGGTCGCCAGGCGAAGACGGAGCTGCTGATAATCTTGCAGATTTTATTGAAAATTCTGCGCGTAAATATAAAGACGGACGAGACATCCCTTCAGCTCGCGGCACATCGCGCTTATCACCCCACCTGCATTTTGGCGAGGTTTCACCCAACCAAGTGTGGTATGCGATAAAAGATAAATTTGGCAATAATGAAGACAAAAGCATTGAAACCTATTTGAGCGAGTTAGGGTGGCGTGAGTTTAGCTATTACTTGCTATTTCATTTTCCAACGCTTCCAAATAAAAACTTCAACGATAAGTTCGATAAATTTCCCTGGCGTACAGATGCGAAAGCACTTGAAGCGTGGCAAACAGGGAAAACGGGGATTCCTATTGTTGACGCCGGTATGCGAGAACTATGGCAAACAGGCTACATGCATAATCGCGTGCGCATGATTGTTGGCTCGTTTCTGGTTAAAAACTTATTGCTAAGCTGGCATGAAGGAGAAAGATGGTTTTGGGATACACTGCTGGATGCTGACCTTGCGAGTAACAGTGCTAGTTGGCAGTGGGTTGCGGGTTCTGGTGCAGACGCTGCACCTTACTTCAGGATCTTCAACCCAATATTACAAGGAGAGAAGTTTGATAAAAAGGGCAACTATGTGTGCAAGTATTGCCCAGAATTGAACAAGCTACCGGATAAGTACATACACAAGCCATGGGAAGCACCTAGTGCAATACTAAAAGATGCAGGGATTGAACTTGGTAAGGATTACCCGAAGCCACTTGTTGATCTTAAAGCATCACGTCAGCGCGCTCTGGACGCGTTTCAGCAGATAAAAGAGTAGGGTATGGCGGCACTTATTTTAGTTTTAGGCGATCAGCTCACCGAGACCTTACCGGCAATTAGCGATGCAGTGAAAAGCAAAGATACCATTCTAATGGCGGAAGTGCGTGAAGAAGCGACCTATGTAAAGCATCACAAAAAGAAAATAGCGTTCTTGTTTAGCGCAATGCGCCATTTTGCTAAACGTTTACGTGATGAAAATTTTAATGTTAACTATGTTCACTATACTGATAGCACTAACAAAGGCGACTTACTTGCACAAGTGAAGCACGCATTAAGCGAAAAGGATTTTGATGAAGTAAAAGTGACCATGCCTGGTGAGCACCGCTTGCTTAAAAGCATGGAGCAATGGGAAAGCGTGCTTGGTAAACCCGTTACTATTTGTGAAGACAATCGTTTCTTATCCACACCACAAGAATTTTCAGAGTGGGCGGAAGGTAAAAAACAGCTTCGCATGGAGTTTTTTTACCGTGAAATGCGTCGCAAACACAACGTACTTATGGAGGGGAAAAACCCCATTGGTGGAAAGTGGAATTACGATGCCCAAAATCGTGAATCTATGCCAGAAACTCACAAAGTGCCTAAGCACACCACATTCGACATTGACGGCATAACTTCAAATGTAATTGAACTAGTAAAAAACGAATTCAGCGATCATTTTGGCGATATTGATAACTTTCACTTTGCGGTCACGCGGGAAGATGCCCTTACCGTTTTAAACACCTTCATAGAACAAAGGCTACCAAATTTCGGTCAGTATCAAGACGCCATGGTCGAGGGCAAGCCTTGGCTTTATCATTCTCACATCGCGTTCTACCTAAACTGCGGGTTATTAACCCCCAAAGAAGCCATTCAAGCCGCCGAGCAAGCGTACCATGCTGGGCAAGTACCTCTTAATTCTGCCGAAGGGTTTATTCGACAGATATTAGGCTGGCGTGAATACGTGAGAGGTTTTTATTGGCATTTTATGCCGAATCTAAAAACAGATAACTACTTTAACAACAGCCGCGCGTTGCCTTCGTTCTTTTGGGATGCACAGACCAACATGAACTGTATGCGCCAATGTATAAAAGAGACCCAACAAAACGCATATGCGCACCACATACAGCGGCTGATGGTGATTGGTAACTTCAGCCTGTTAACCGAACTGAGCCCTGAAGAGGTACAAGCGTGGTATTTGCTTGTTTATGCCGATGCTTATGAATGGGTTGAGCTGCCCAATGTAGCGGGAATGATCTTGTACAGCGACGGTGGAAACTTAGCAAGTAAACCCTATGTCGCTAGCGGTAGCTATATCAATAAAATGAGTAACTACTGCAAGAACTGTGGCTATCAGGTTTCAAAGAAAACGGGACCAAAAGCTTGTCCCTTTAACTACCTATATTGGCATTTTATAGATAAGCACAAAGAAAAGTTAAGTAACAATCACCGTATGGCTATGATTTATAAGACCTATGGGCGGATGAAAGAAGAAAATATAGCAACCATGAAACAGGACGCGACCATATTTCTATTAAAGCTAACTAAAAATGAAGAAGTCTGACTTACCCACCAAGATGTGCCCAGTCTGTGAAAGACCGTTTACATGGCGCAAGAAATGGGAGAAAAACTGGGAAAACGTACGGTATTGCTCTAAGCGCTGTGCCGGGAATAAAAACAAACGTTCGACCCGCTGATATAGCTGTATGCGGCGACATTCTATATACGAGAAGTCAGAGTTTTAACATGCCTGGCGCTCGTTATGCTTACTCAAGGAATGTCCGATTAAACATTCGCACCGATCATCTCGTATACATTAGAAGAGCCATACAAGGAGTGTGTTATGGAAGCACCAATAACCGTAGATCGACTGCGTTTTCTTATCTTCAATGCTAAAGAGAAATTATGGGTAAAACCATTGGGGTTCTGCCTTCTTTCTATTTTAGTTGTCTTTCTAGCCAAAGTGGCAGACGGAACATCGTTGGCTGAGCATATTCCTGAAATAAAACCTGAATCAGTTGAAACGCTGCTTTCGATAATGGCATCAAGTATGATGGTAATTGCCACATTCTCTGCGGGTACCATGGTCAATGCATATGCTTCAGCTAGCCAGTCATCAACGCCGCGATCGTTAAGCCTTATTATTTCTGACGATGTATCGCAAAATGCATTGTCCGTTTTTATTGGGGCATTTATTTACAGTGCTGTTGCACTTACAGCAATGACCCAAGCTTTTTTTGATGAAGCAGGGCTCTTCTTATTATTTTGTTTAACGTGCTGTGCATTTGCGATAGTAATTTTAACCTTTATTCGATGGGTAGACAGCGTTGCTCGGTTAGGCCGCGTGGGTTCTACCATATTAAAAGTAGAAAAAGCTACTCAAAGAGCAATTGAACATCGAATTAAAACGCCATGTTTAGGGGCTGTTCCCTTAAAAGCGATATCTCAAAGTAAGATAAAAGAGCAGGGCGCTCAGCCAGTTTTTAGTCAGCGAGTAGGGTACATTCAACTTATCGATATAGCGCGAATTCAGCGGTGGGCCTGTGAAAACGACGCGTTCATTAATGTAAATATGCTTCCAGGGGAATTTGTTACGCCAGATAAAGTACTTGCCTATGTTAATAAAAAAGATGATTTGGACGCTATTGAACAGGCATATACGATATCTGAGGAGCGTTCATTTGAAGCGGATCCACGTTTTGGTTTTGTTGTATTAGCAGAAATCGCTTCCCGAGCACTTTCACCCGCAATCAATGATCACGGAACAGCCATTAGCATTATTAGCAGTGTGACTAGACTGCTGCTGTTGTGGCAAACATCAGAACATACCACAGCGGATGAGCAAGAACGTCAGGATAAGAATTATCAATACGACCGAATTTCGGTACCAGAATTAACTATTCATGACCTGTTTGACGACGCTTATACCAGTATTAGCCGTGACGGTGCTGCTAATATAGAAGTCGCTATTCACATTCAAAAGTCACTCAACGCTATTATTAATTGTTTTGATAACAACAGCGGATTTAAAGAGACAGCCACACATTTCGCGAAACAAAGTTTTAAAAGAAGTGAGCAGGATTTAACGTTTTCTGATGATATCGAGAGGCTTAGCAAATGTTTCAATCAAAGTTCAGATTAACGAATGCTTACAAACAGATACTTGTGTTGTAAATGCGATGCCAATATGTTTACCTGGTATTAAAAAACGAGGAGATTCATATGTTTAAGAAACTTTTGGCAAGTGTGGGTATTGGTAAGGCTAAGGTCGACACTCTGCTGCTTTCGGATAAATTACAAGCGGGACAAACATTTGATATCGAAGTTGTTATACGAGGCGGCGACGTTGAACAACAACTTCAAGGGTTAGAGTTTGCTGTTATGGCTAGCGCGAAGACAGAGGCAGATTTAGGCGACAATGAAATCGAATACAATAAGAGCGTCGTCCTGCAAAGCTGGCAACAATCGTTCAGCTTGTTGATACAGCCAGGTGAAACCGTAACTAAACAGTTCACGTTAGATTTGCATCCAGAAGTACCGGCAACTTATCTATTTGGTCATCAAATTGGTAAAGTATGGTTGCAAACAGGACTAGATATTAAATCTGGAATAGATGCTAGCGACAAGGATGGCCTAACGATAGAGCCGTCTAAAACGCAATTAGCGGTGCTGAAATTCATTTCTGACAGCGGATACCGATTATTCAAATCTGATATAGAATCTGGTGGAGTTCGCGCTCGTGAATTTGTATCACATTTACCTTGTTATCAAGAGTACGAATTCAAGCCAGAATCACGTAGCTTATTTGGCGCTCGAGAACTAGAAGTTACGTTCGTTGATAATGGCAATGAAACTGGCGTACTGATTGAAGTCGATCGCGCATTTTTAGGTGATGGGTATAAGAGCACATCTATACCTAATAGCTGTGTTACGACAGAATCAGTTCGCCACTATATCGGTCAACTTCTAGGGTAAATTCATGACAAGGTGCCGAGTAACTAAACCTTTATTCGGCTCTTATGTGCTACTCATTATAGTAGTTTCTTTATAACCGTATCCTTTAAACTGTTTCCTGAATGTGCCTCAAATATATCGCATGAGCCTAGATAAAAAAAAGGGCTATTGAGTACGACACATGTTGAATGATTGACCAATTCAATTACTAACTCATTTAATATTCCTGCAATAATGTCACTAAAATTAGCTCTAATTAATACTTAGGAAAAATACACCCGATATTTAAAGCCTAACGATTCAAGTAAAAACCTCTTTTAATACACATCAATTTAAAGGCTAACCAGTTCAAAACGGTTAAATATAGAATCGTGCGCTATGTGAATGAAATAAAAAAATCAGGGCTGTCATGCTGCAGATTTCACGTAGCACACGATTCAATTTATCACGCCTAAATCAAATCATCTGAGCAGTTTTAAATTAAAAACATCGACGTAAGTTAGACGTTCACGCACAAGCCCAAAACAAAACACAGTGCCAACACAGCAGCCACGCATAAAAGTCTGTAAGTAATCACAGCCAACAAACCAACCAAAAAGAGCGGCATCATCGCCCTAATCATCCATATATACTATTTCGTATAATGTATATTATGTTAAATAGAGTATTAAAGTTGATGGTGAATGAGCCAGATAGAGTTTTGCAAGGAGCACTGCGCTATCCTTCCCCTAATAATTAGGTATTCGTAAGGTTTAACGACAATTAATACAGACAAACAATAAACTTAATCATGCTCCTATAAATATGCATCAGGCTTTAGTCTTCTTTACTTTAAATAATGAATGCACAGCCAGTAATATTAATTATTAACAAAGTCAGCCAAGGGCTTTACGCTGATAAATTAAATATAATTTCTAAAATAAGACGACTAGCTGTAAGGTTTAGGTTTTTCTTACATTTAGCGTTACATGTAATAATTACTGCCAGTAAAACTCATATATTGATTGTTCTTTATTTTAAATATCACCAATTATCTATACTTTTTATTAAATTAAACATCGTGCATGGAGACCGTTCGTTGTTTTAAAGTTGGGTGGCGTGGATAGCACGTAGAATTAATAATTATCGACGCGATGTTTATTGAATTCATATCTGCGTAGACGTCGTTTATTCGGCAAGGTACCGTAGACGCCATTAGATAGGCGCTCTATGAAAAGCATATAAAAAGCAAAGGTAATAACTACTAGGTTATCGCCTATTCCGCTTTTGTAACGTTTATTTTTAACTCGTTTGGTTTTGAAAAATGTGCGATTAACCAGCAAACATGTTGGAAGTAAATCATGTGAGGTACTTCTTTTATAAATAAGCTCTTAGGGTGTTTTTTCACCACTTTTCAGCTTATTTTTTAGGCGCCTCTACGTGAAATCTGAGCGCGCATTCGGGGTGTTACCTTGCAGATTTCACGTAGCGCACGATTTAAATTACATAAAAAAAGCACTATCTCAGCAGGCCACAAGCCTTATCGAGCGATATGGTTTTGAATAATTACGAGATAGGCCAACAATGGACGGCATTGAAACACCTAAACTGTTTATATATACAGTAATATGGTAGAGTAGCAATGTACTTGAGGTTATAATAGCAAAGCGGTTTGTGGAATGATGAATGGATTAGTGCGTAGCTTCACGCATGATAATTACAGTTATCATGCGTGAATATTGTTGTATATCAATAGCTTATCAATTTCTGTTAAATCTAGCATAATAGTTACATTAATGTCTTCACCAGGTTGCTCAATGCCCTCAAAAACTAATAGCTCATACTTGCTCACAACTCAATTAGTTAACAGCAACAGTGCTGGCAGCTCACAGCCACAAAACTCAAGTAGCGCCAAAGTTCCAGCTTTTGGTATCTTGCACTCTCGTGGTAAGCAGCACACGTCAGGTTCTGACGATCTAACAACAAGTCAATTTTCATCTTCTGAAAAAAACGTTGAGAGCTATTATCAAGATATTTTTACCAAGCTTCCATACAACACACAACGGGCATACATTAGTGACTACAATGAGTTCGCAATTTTTTGTAAGCAAGCTGGATTAAGTGGCTTTAAGAATGACTTCGAACATAATGAGGTCTGCATTAAACAATATGTTGAAGCCTTGTGTCGTTCTCCCCTAGCCTATAGAACCATTAAGCGTCGGTTATCTGCCCTTAGTAAATTTTTAGGCGTGGCTAAATTGCCAAACCCAATTATTAGATCTGCGTATCTAAGAGACTTCATCCGTTTATCGCTTATAGAGAATAGAAAATTTCGCTTGTCTCACAAACAAGCGGTTCCGCTTACCATAGATATGCTTGAACAAATAAACAATGCAATTATTCCTGATTCTTTATTGGAGCTCCGCGACCTTGCAATCATTAACCTGATGTTTGATGCATTGCTTCGCGCTGATGAATTAGTTCGAGTTTGCATCGAGGATATATCTGCGCGTAATAACACGCTGTTGGTTGTTTCTTCGAAAAGCGACCAGTCTGGTCAAGGTCAATATCGCTATGTTTCTTGCAGCACTATATCTATGGTTCAAGAGTATATTAACGAAGCTAATCTTGACCCAAAAACTAAAGCAACTCGCCTTTCTTCAGATTTACGCGGCCTGCACAAAGGGGTTTTGTTTAGACGACTAACAAACCATAAAACAGCACTTTTGCCATTCGATGAGAACATTCCCAGCCATAAGGCAAATGTACTTAACTATTCGAGTGTCTACAGGATTTGGCAACGCATTGCTCAACGCGCAGGTATTAGCGAAAACATTACCCCTCATAGCGGTCGTGTTGGTGGTGCAGTTTCTCTAGCCGAAGATGGTGCATCTTTACCCGAGCTTCAACTGGCTGGAGGTTGGCAATCACCAGAAATGCCTGGGCATTATACAAAACAGGCTAACGTAAAGCGTGGTGGAATGGCAAAATTGTCGGCAAAACGGAAAAGATAAAGCTTATTAAATACAGCAACTTAATTAGCTCATGGTTACGCATAACCAACGACATCAATAACAATGTCTAACTCACCTACTCTCTTCATTCTTTTACCAATCTGAAACTGTATTACTCGCGTATCAAAAGGTAAATTTGCCCTAAACCTATATTAATGAATAGATTTTCTAAGTTGGCAAACATTCAAGTAAAAGGAGTGATATATGAGTAGCGGTATTGATACAAAGCATGGAAAACTACTCGCGGAAATGGTGGTTCCCTCGTCGTCATGGAATGTCCAACCCGAGAAGCAAGACCCTTTCAAGTCACAAGAAGCAGCATTAGATTATTTAAACTCAAACAATGAGCCGTTATATCTCCTCGTGCCATTAGCTCAATCTGATGATTACGTGAGAATCTGCGTAACTTCACGAGGCGATGATGTTGTTTTTACGATAAAAGATATCAGTAACGGTGGTGAAACTTCATTGCATTATTCGCACATTAAAAATTTAGATAGCACAATCAGAACCTTAGTATCAGAATGTTGTAACCAGAAAATCAGAGCCCTATAAATTAGGGCTTTCTTTACGCCTATAAATCGCAAATTGCATTACCAAAGAATGCTAATCCACGTATAGCCGGCCATCATTAAGCTAATGAACACTGCTGCCGAGCCGATATCTTTAGCACGCCCTATTAATAAATGGATGTCTGTGCTGACATGATCACAGAGTTTCTCAATAGCGGTGTTGAGTAGCTCGGTGATAAGCACTATGAGTAAAGATATCACCAGCAATATACGTTCTACATGCGTGACATCGATGAAAAACGCTACAGGTGTCATTATCAATATTGCGAAAACTTCTTGTCTTACTGCAGCTTCACTTAAAAAGGCTGCTCGAAGGCCCTTAAGTGAATAGTAAGTGGCATAGAGTACGCGTAAAATACCTGTCCGTTTCGTTATCATGATAAGTAATTTTAAGATTAGTTACAGCCTTACAAAACCTAACTGACCTTCGTTACATCTACATGACGGCGAAGGTATTTATCATGAATATTTAAAGCATTTTCGACGCTAATCGCCGCATTGATTTATACTTTCACAGCTAGCACGTCTGTTTTAACACCATGTAGTACTGCATTGGCCGTTGACCCAAGTAGCAAACGAAGACCGCTCTGGCCATGGGTGCCGACAACAATGAGATCTGCATTAATCTTTTCGGCCATATGGTGAATCTTATCCGCAGGCGAGCCTATTTCAACATTGATGTGGCTGTAAGGTATATCATGTTTTGCGGCAACGTCTTTTAATTGCCTTAATGCCTGCTCTCTTACTTCTTCTGAAAAATCTCGTTCTAGGAATAATCCGTAAGGCTCTACATTGGTTTGTGGATAAGCAACATACAGGAGGTGAATTTTGTGACTATTGCCCGCTATTGCAATGGCTTTCTCCACCACTAATTCGTAGTCAGAATAAATATCTATAGGTACTAAAATTGTCTCGTAACCTTGCATTGTGGCTGGCCTCAATTTTTGTTAGGTAGCAGTGCTTTTCTACCATAACGTTTACTAATTCCATTAAATAGTAGTGCTATACAAATAATTATTCTTTGAGCTAGGTCAATGATTAGTCTGCAGCCTCATTCATAATCAGTGTATACACATTAGTTCTAGCGAACGTTACGTATCTTTATCGTAAAACAAAGAGGGAAATGAGTATGAAAACGGCAATAGTTGTTATAGCAACGCTTCTCCTTTTCGCCTGTGACCAGGGCGCGCAGTCACCTCGCGGCTTTAGTTTGCCCGAAGGCAATATGGAAAAAGGCTATTTGGTATTTAAGAAGTATCAGTGCCAAGACTGTCACAGAATCGCGGAAGAAAAAGAGTCCGACAATGCGCAATACCTAGTCGCGAAGCCTATTCCGTTGGGAGGCAGCAGTGGAAGAATTAAAACTTATGCAGAGTTGGTGACAAGTATTATTAACCCATCACACAAACTTACTCCTCGACAGCCTGCCAGTTTCACCAGCGAAGACGGTGTGTCATTAATGCGAGTTATAAACGACGAGCTAACGGTTTCTGAATTAATAGATTTAGTGGCGTATCTTCAGCCTAAATATAAAGTAACACCCTACAGGACTAGTGATTACCGCCTCTATCAACTGCGTATTCCAAGCGAGCAATCTAAAGATTAACTCGCAGTTTTAGGTATTAATAATCGTTAAGCGTGACTCCACAATCGGTATTTGATTAGGAGTCATGGCTTAGCTTTTTTAAGATACCGCTTTCGTTTCTTTCTCTATTTCTGCCAATAAACTACAAGGCATAAAGCTTTCAGCATTTGCTTCTTTTAAGTGTAATTTAAATCTATCGGGAACGTCGTCGGTTAAGAAACTTCCTGTTTTAACTAACGGGAAAATTTCGTCGTAACGCGCTATATGACACTGATCTACCCGCCTAAATATATGGGTACGATTTAGTTCGCTAGTTCTCACATGTCCTGTAGAAGACAAGATATCCATCAGCGCATGAATAGTTTTTTTGTGAAAGCGGTACACGCGCTCGTACTTGTCTTCAACGTTTAAGCCCTTGGCAAGCTTAGGGTCTTGCGTTGCTACACCGGTAGGACATTTATTCGTATTGCATGACAGCGACTGAACACATCCAAGTGCCAACATCATTCCTCGGGCACTGTTACATAAATCAGCGCCTAAACTTAGATTTTTCGCTAACTGAAAAGCGGTAATGATTTTTCCAGAAGCAATAATTTTAATTTTATCACGAATACCAAAACCAGTGAGACAATCGTCAACAAACGCCAAGGCTTCACGCAGAGGAAATCCTATAGAGTTTGTGTACTCAAGCGGTGCGGCGCCGGTACCTCCTTCGCCCCCGTCTACCGTTATAAAATCTGGCGTTACGTCCTTCTCTACCATGGCTTTGCACATGGCAATGAACTCACTTTTTCTACCCAGCGCCAGCTTAATACCCACTGGTTTATAGCCACTTAACTTGCGTAACTGATTAATAAAATCAACCATTTCTAAAGGCGTTGCAAACGCTTTATGTCTAGGGGGAGAATCAACTTGAGTTCCAGGCTCAACACCTCTTATTTTAGCTATTTCAGGCGTATTTTTATACGCAGGTAGAATACCGCCGTGCCCTGGCTTAGCTCCTTGGCTTAGCTTTATTTCTATCATTTTTACATTGTCGAGTTTGGCTTTTTCTTCAAAAAGAACAGGATCGAAACCGCCATCTTTACTTCTACAACCAAAGTATCCCGTACCAATTTGCCAAACTATATCGCCACCGTTTTCGAGGTGATATGGGGTTAACCCCCCCTCACCTGTGTTATGGTAAAACCCGCCTTTTGCAGCACCTTTATTTAGCGCCAAAATGGCATTTTTTGACAAGCTTCCAAAACTCATTGCGCTTATGTTAAGTATGCTAGCACGATACGGCTTTTTGCAGTGAGGACCACCTACCGTCACTCGGGGATCTTCATCCATGTCTTCCACTTCGCGAGCAGATAAAGAATGGCCAATCCACTCATAGCCATCTTTATAAGTATCAAGTTGTGTACCGAAAGGGACTGTTTCTCTACTGTTTTTCGCACGTTGATAAACAATCGAACGAAACATGCGGGAAATAGGTGCTCCGCCAGTATCGGTTTCTATGATGTATTGCTGGATGTAGGGCCTTAGTCCCTCGACGGTCCACCTCACTCTGCCAATTAATGGAAAGTTCCGTAAAATGGCATGCTTGGTTTGGAAGGCATCATATAGACCAAAAATGAGTAGCGTGACTGATAAAAGTAAAAACCACCACACTGGCGACCACAACATGCCAATCACCACATTAAGGGCGACCAGCAAGATGAGTATGCTTAAAATTGTTAAACGCATTCAAAGTCCTTCTTAATTTCGGCCATATCAAAATCAGATAATATGCCTATAACCCTGTTCAATACACCTGAAATCGGGAACTAGGTTCACTTTAGCGATAAACAACTGATTTTACATCTAAAACCACTTAGCCTGATTTTACAAAATAGAGGTTACGCGTTACCAATTCATGACTTATTGATACTTTTTTAGCTGCGAAAACAAGCTATTACATGC
Source organism: Alteromonas sp. ABD4_190 (assembly GCF_056160105.1). NCBI lineage: Bacteria > Pseudomonadati > Pseudomonadota > Gammaproteobacteria > Alteromonadales > Alteromonadaceae > Alteromonas > Alteromonas sp. ABD4_190. Next base: position 21,095 of record NZ_JBSWWN010000002.1, on the reverse strand, counting down.
TAATCTAAAAGCATTAGAATATTAGATTCATCCAGTGTTTATTATATTGGGTTAGAAATGATGTGACCTGTAAAGGGCAACGGATTTTACGTTCAACATTTTTGAAAGGTAATTCATGGAGTATGCATTTCTTCTTTTCGCATTTATATGCGGCTTATCAGTAAAACTAATTGGCATCCCTCCTCTTGTCGGCTATTTGGTAGCTGGCTTTTTATTAAACTTTGCAGGTTACACACTTACTGAAGACTTAACCCAGATAGCCAATTTGGGTATTACTATTATGCTCTTTACCATTGGCTTGAAACTTAATATTCGCGATTTGAGTCGTCGAGAAGTTTGGGCGGGAAGTGTTTCACACACCTTAATATGGGTGGGCGTTATTACTTGTTGTGTTTATGCAATAAGTGCGGTTGCCGCCAATTTCGTTGACGGCCTTACTTGGAAAAGCGCTACGCTTATCGCATTTGCACTTAGTTTCAGCAGTACCGTGTGTGTAGTTAAGGTGTTAGAAGAAAGCGGTGAAAGTAAAACCCGCCACGGCCGCCTTGCTATAGGCATTTTAGTTATGCAGGACGTTTTTGCTGTTATCTTTCTTGTTGCAGCAACTGGAAAGCTCCCCTCTGTGTGGGCGCTTGCGTTGTTGGCCTTATTCCCAGCAATGCCAATCATAAACAAAATGATTAATAAGTCGGGTCACGGTGAACTGCTTCCGCTTACTGGCTTTATCCTCGCCTTGGGTGGCTATCACTTGTTTGAGCTGGTAAACATTAAAGGCGATCTTGGGGCACTAATCTTTGGAATCATGTTAGCGCAACATGAAAAGGCTTCGGAGCTAGCGAAGTCACTGCTTAGTTTTAAGGATCTCTTCTTAATCGGCTTCTTCCTTACTATCGGTCTTACCGCCCTTCCCGATCTCAGTATGATTGTCCTTGCTATCGTGTTCTGCTTATTTATACCATTAAAAGCAGCACTCTTTTTCGGCTTATTCACGTCACTTCGCCTTCGCGGTCGCACGGCTTACTTGAGCAGCTTGGTGCTTTCAAATTACAGTGAATTTGGGCTTATTGTTGGCGCACTAGCCGTTTCATTAGGTTTATTGGCAAACTCTTGGTTAGTGGTCATTGCTTTAGCCGTCTCTATTTCATTCGTTATTACCAGCGTGCTCTATCGCAATTCTCATTCTCAATATCACAATCATAAACACACCATTAAACGTTTTGAGAAAAACGAGCGCTTAAAAGAAGATATTTATCCTACTCTCCACAACGCGGAGTTTTTAGTGTTGGGGATGGGACGAGTTGGTCGCGGTGCCTTCAATGCATTATCTAAATTAAGTGATGTGAGCGTATGGGGAATGGACGCCGACCGAGTAAAAGTAAAAGAGTTATCAGACGAAGGTTTAAACGTAATATGCGGCGACGGTGAAGACGTCGATTTGTGGGATAATTTAGATATCAAACAGATTCAGCTTGTTTTGCTTGCTCTGCCTTCTATACAGGACTCAATAAACATCACACGTCAGCTTAAAAACGCAGGCTATGTTGGAAAAGTTGCAGCCATTGCACGCTATGAAGATGAAGTATCACATCTATTAGAAAACGGTGTAGATAAAGTCTTCAACTTCTTTACCGAAGCAGGGCTTGGTTTTGCTGAAGAAAGTCTTGCTTATGCGCGTGCACAACAGTAATGCTGTTCTAAATGCGAACAATGGATGAATTGAGAAACGTTATCGTTTGTAAACAACTGTTTTACAAAGACTTTTTTGACATGCGGTCAAATTTAGACTAAACTTCACGCAAATACGTTAATAGGGTTTACACAATGCAAGGTGATAAACAAGTTGTTGCAAAATTGAACGAAGTACTGACAAGTGAACTTACTTCGATAAATCAATACTTTCTGCACGCTCGTATGTTCAAAAACTGGGGTTTTTCTGAACTTAACGAAAAGAATTATAAAAAGTCTATCAAGGACATGAAGCAAGCGGACGATCTTATCGAGCGCATTTTATTCCTTGAGGGCCTTCCTAATCTTCAAGCGTTAGGCAAGCTTTATATCGGTGAAGATACCGTTGAAATGCTGTCATGTGATGCGCGTTTTCAAAAGGAACAGCTTCCACTACTTCGTGAAGCTATCGCGCTGTGTGAAGAAAAGCAGGATTATGTGTCTCGAGATTTGCTTGAAGACCTTCTTGAATATGAAGAAGAGCACCTAGACTGGATTGAAACGCAAGAATACCAAATTGATGCTATGGGTATAGAGAACTACCTACAAGCGCAAGTAATGGGAGATGACTAATGAAAGGTAACCAAGCAATCATCAATGGCTTAAACGAACTACTCTCTTATGAGTTAGCCGCCATGGATCAGTATTTCATTCACTCTCAGATGTATCTTGACTGGGGTTTGAATAAGCTTTACGAACGCATCGATCATGAATTTGATGACGAGCGTGGACATGCAACTAAGCTAATTGAACGCATGCTGTTTTTAGAAGGTACACCTGACATGACGAAGCGCACAGGCTTCAAAGTGGGTAAAGATGTACCTGAGATGCTAGAAAGCGATTTACGTGTTGAATATGAAGTTGATGCAAAGTTACGTGAAGTGATAGCGCTATGTGAAACCGAGAAAGACTACGTGACCCGTGACATGCTTATTGTACTGCTAGACGATACAGAGATGGATCACGCACACTGGCTAGAGCAGCAGCTTGGCCTTATTAAGCGTTTAGGGCTTCAAAACTATTTGCAGTCGCAAATGTAAAAAATAGCGTTCACGCTACAATTTACAGGTAATTAATAAAAAGGCCGCTCTTTAAATAAAGAGCGGCCTTTTTTTGCTTGTTTACTCCCCCTTCTGTAGGGAGAGTCTTATTGCTTTGAAAACAGTTACTGCTGCGTAACAAAATACAAATAGCTGGGGCTTTCTATATCTTTAATATTTAGACGCAACTGCCATTTCATCACTGGCTCACTACAGCTACCTAACATAAACCAACCTGACCATTTACCTTCCCCGTCGTTATCTAACAGCACGGGAATTTTGCCCATATACATGTTTACCCCTTCAATCCATGCACTTTCTATTTCCTCTCCCTCAGGAACTAAGAGCTTAACCGTTACTGACTCTTCGGCTTCAGGCATGGTTGAAAAAGTGGCAATGGCCAACTTGTCATCAATTAAGAATTCGCAAGTTTCATTGACAAAGTTGCAGCTATTTCCTATTCCATTAATTACATTTGTATCTTTTAATGCCGATGATTGGAATTTATGAGCAAGGTACACGCATACGGCTACGACGATAATGGCCACTAGCGGAAGCTGGGAATGTAAAAATTTTGATCGTTTATTGTTATCGTTATTTAGCATTTCTTAAATTTTGTGTATTTCTTCATTGACGGAGATCAAGCTTAGGTAGTTTATGGTATCTTTTTGTAATTAAAAACCTTATCATCCGCGTACCAACTGGCTTGGAGACAATAATTATTACTCTTTCCGAGCTCGGTGTGAAGCGTTATTCCTTAGCTGATACACGTCTCGACCGTACTATTCCGGCAGTTGGAGACCATAGTTCATTTGAAGTGGAAGATTCATTAAAATGAGTGAAATAAGCCAAGCACAACCTGACTACAATTATAAAGTAGTTAGGCAATTTACCATCATGACCATAGTCTGGGGTATCATTGGTATGGGCCTAGGGGTATTTATTGCCGCGCAGTTATTTGCACCTATGCTTAACTTTGACACACCATGGCTAACATTCTCACGTTTGCGTCCGTTGCACACTAACGCCGTTATTTTTGCCTTCGGCGGCTGTGCGCTATTTGCAACGTCGTACTACATCGTTCAGCGTACCTGCCAGGTAAGACTGTTCAGTGACAAACTTGCCGCATTTACCTTTTGGGGTTGGCAAGCCGTTATCGTTTTAGCTGTTATTACCCTGCCTATGGGTTTAACCAGCTCAAAAGAATACGCTGAACTAGAATGGCCAATTGATATCCTTTTGGCACTGGTTTGGGTCGCTTATATCATTAACTTCTTCGGAACCCTAGTAATCCGTAAAGTTTCGCACATCTATGTTGCAAACTGGTTCTTAGGCGCGTTCATGTTAACTGTTGCAATTCTCCATATTGGTAACAGCATGGCTATTCCGGTATCTTTCACTAAATCGTATTCACTGTATGCAGGCGCAGTAGACGCTATGATGCAGTGGTGGTACGGCCATAACGCGGTAGGCTTTTTCCTAACTGCGGGCTTCCTTGGTATGATGTACTACTTCGTACCTAAGCAAGCTGGTCGCCCGGTTTATTCATACAGACTTTCAATTGTTCACTTCTGGGCACTTATCTCTCTGTATATCTGGGCTGGTCCTCACCACCTTCACTACACTGCCCTACCAGACTGGACTCAGTCATTAGGTATGGTGATGTCTATTATCCTATTCGTTCCATCTTGGGGTGGTATGATTAACGGTATTATGACGCTATCTGGCGCGTGGCATAAACTTCGCACCGACCCAGTATTGCGTTTCCTTATTGTTTCATTGTCTTTCTACGGTATGTCTACCTTCGAAGGCCCAATGATGGCAATCAAGACCGTTAATGCACTATCACACTACACTGACTGGACAATTGGTCACGTACACTCTGGTGCTCTAGGTTGGGTTGCAATGGTTTCAATTGGTTCAATTTACCACTTAATTCCAGTGCTATTCGGTCAGCGCGCTATGTATAGCACCAAGCTAGTTAACGTACACTTCTGGTTCGCAACTATCGGTGTTGTTCTATACATCGTAGCAATGTGGATGTCTGGTGTACTACAGGGTCTAATGTGGCGTGCAGTAAATGCTGACGGTACGTTAACCTATAGCTTTGTTGAGTCATTAGAAGCATCTAAGCCTTTCTATGTGGTTCGTTTCATTGGTGGTTGTTTCGTGGTAGCAGGTATGCTTGTTATGGCATACAACACATGGAAAACCGTTCGTGCACCTAAAGGCAGTATCGCTGCAGATCCAGCGACTCAGCCAGCGTAGTAAAGGAGACGAATAATGAAAAACGCACATGAGTTAATTGAAAAGAACGTCGGTCTGTTAACGGTATTAATCCTTATCGCTATCAGCTTCGGTGCCATGGTTCAAATTACGCCGTTGATGTTTCAACAGCAAGTAATGGAACCAGTAACAGGCCTACGTCCATATACAGCGCTTGAGCTTGAAGGTCGTGACATCTACATCCGTGAAGGTTGTGTAGGGTGTCACAGCCAGATGATCCGTCCATTCCGCGCAGAAACAGAGCGTTATGGTCACTACAGCGTTGCCGGTGAGTCAGTATGGGAGCACCCTTTCCTTTGGGGTTCTAAGCGTACTGGTCCTGACCTAGCACGTGTTGGTGGTCGTTACAGCGACGAATGGCACCGAGTTCACCTGCTTAATCCTCGTAACGTAGTACCAGAGTCGAACATGCCAGGTTTCCCTTGGCTTGCGGAAAACACGCTTAATGGCGAGTTAACAGCTGAAAAAATGGAAGTATTCCGTGGATTTGGTGTTCCGTATACCGACGAAGATATTGCGGGTGCGAAAGCGGCAGTACAGGGTAAAACGGAAATGCAGGCCCTTATTGCTTATCTACAGTCTCTTGGCACACATTTGAAATAATATGGACCAGGGAATTGTAGGCAGCATTTTTACTGTCATCGTCTTTGTAAGCTTCATCGGCGTCGTGTGGTGGGCGTTTAGCGGCCGCAACAAGAAGAAATTCGATGAAGCAGCAAACTTACCGTTTGCAGACGAAGAAAAAGAAAAATCAAAAGAAGATTAGCAGGAGTCTCGAACTCATGAGTATGTTTTGGACAATTTGGATTTCCGTGATAACCCTAGGGTTGATCATTGGTTGCTACTTCCTTCTTCGCTGGTGCCTGTCTAACAAGACTGGCGTCGCTGAAGGTGAGTCAATGGGTCACGAATTTGATGGTATTGAGGAGTTAAATAACCAACTACCTCGCTGGTGGACAATTATGTTCTACATGACCATCGTTTGGGGCTTTATATACCTAGCGCTTTATCCTGGCCTAGGTGCGTATGAAGGTATTTGGGGTTGGAAGAGTTCTAACCAAAATATCCAGTCGCTAGAAGAGTCTGCTCAAGCGCGTATTGACGCAAAAGAGCAAGGCTATCTAGTAGAATATGACCGTGAACTTGATTTTGCTGCTGAGAAGTTCGACCCGATCTTCGAAGCGTATGCACAAGTTCCTGTTGAAGAACTGGCTAAAGACCCAGAAGCAAACAAAGTAGGTCAGCGTTTGTTCCTACAAAATTGCTCTCAGTGTCACGGTTCTGATGCTCGTGGTCAAAATGGCGGCTTCCCTAACCTAACGGACAACGACTGGTTGTACGGTGGTTCAGGTGCGAAAATCGTTGAAACTCTTACGCTTGGTCGTAAAGCAGCTATGCCAGCATGGCTAGATGCTATGGGTGAAGACGGTATCGAAGAAGCGGTTAACTACGTACTTAGTTTAAGCGGTCGCGATGTGGACCCTCAGCTTGCAGAAGCAGGTAAAGCACGTTTCGCAGCGTGTGCGGCTTGTCACGGTATGGACGGTAAAGGTAACCAAGCACTTGGTGCACCAAACCTTACTGACAATATCTGGCTATACGGCGGCAGCCACAGAGCGGTAACAGAAACGCTTACTTACGGTCGTAACGGTGTAATGCCTTCATTCAAGAAAACCTTGGGTGATGACAAAATTCACGTTGTTGCAGCGTATGTTTACAGCCTTTCAAATGATTAATGATTTAAATCATTAAATATCTTAAAAAGCCTCGTTACTACGGGGCTTTTTTTATGAGAAAATACAGCGATATAGGGAGTGCTGTACGAACAATCTTTGTTCACATTTAGTATGTCTCGCAAACATTATATTTATTCTTATTTCCCGGCTAAACATGTAGTTGGGGCAGTAAAAATAAATATGTTGTTAGCGAAGTAAACACGAGAAAAGATTTCAATGAATAGACCCTGGTATAAAGAGTTCTGGCCCTGGTTTTTAATTGCCGTTCCTATTATCACGCTCATTATGGGCGGCGTATTATTAAAGCTTGCTATTAGTACTGAAGATAGCCTAGTGGTGGACGACTACTACAAGGAAGGAAAAGCAATTAATGCGCGATTGGATAAAGAAGCCGTAGCCCGTCGCATGAATATCACTACCGATTTAACCATTGAAGATGGCAGCATAGCGCTAGAGTTTCATTCAGGTATTCCACAAGAAGGTAATGCGGTTAAACTAAGCTTTTATCACGTAACGCTTGAAGAGCGTGATGTCAGCGTTTTATTAAGCCGCGATGCTAAGGGTATTTATCGCGGTTTTGTCGAAGAAGATCTTGATGGTAAATGGCGCGTATCGCTAACCCCTATTGATGATAGCTGGAAAATTCAAAATACCATCTATCTGCCCCACTCTGGCAAGATGAAATTCAATCCATAATGGCCGAGCACGACTGTTACCATTGCGGCTTGCCTATTGCGGGCTCCGACGATGGAAAATTTACTACCGTCATATTAGGGCAGCAACGCGACATGTGTTGTCCTGGATGTTTAGCCGTGGCCGAAGCCATTGTAACCAATGGTCTTGAAGACTATTACCAGTTTAGAACCGAACCGGCGCAAAAATCTGACGATGGCATTCTAGAGACACTCGACAAACTCAAAGTGTATGACGACCCTGCTCTTCAAGAAGAATTCGTTTTTGATGAGGGGCAAGATAAGCAGATTCAATTAACCCTTGAAGGTATCACGTGCGCTGCGTGTGGATGGCTAATTGAAAAGCAATTATCAAAAGTTGAAGGCATCAAGCAAGTAGCTGTAAATGTTCAAGAGCGTCGCGCTTTAGTTACTTGGTCACCGTTTCAAATTAAGCTTAGCCAAATTCTTTCTACACTAAAACGCATTGGTTATATTGGGTCGCCATTTCACCCCGATGAACACGAAGCCAGTTATAAACGCGAACAAAAGACCTTTCTGAAGAAGCTTGGCCTTGCAGGCATTATGACCATGCAGGTGATGATGCTGATGACGGGGCTGTATTTTGACTGGTTTGGCGCTATTGAATTAGAAACCCGACAGTATTTTTACTGGGTCGCCCTTACGCTTACTACACCTGTAGTACTGTACTCAGGCAGCACTTTTTATGTGGGCGCCGCCAAAGCGCTAAGCGCCAGAACGGTTAATATGGATGTGCCCGTTACGCTCGCCGTATTCGGTACCTACATAGCCGGAATTCGCTCTACAGTATTAGAGCAAGGCGATGTGTATTTTGAATCTATTTGTATGTTCATTTTCCTGCTATTACTTAGCCGCTTTTTAGAACATCGTAGCCGTCATCGCGCCGCACAGATTTCTGCCAATATGATGCAGTATGTACCCGTTTCAGCCACCAAATTACTGCCAGATGGCAGCCTAACCGAGTGTCTGGCAAAGCAGTTAAAAATTGACGATGTGGTGCTGGTTAAGCCTGGTGAAACGATCCCCATTGATGGGGTGGTGACCGAAGGTAACGCAGCGGTTGACGAATCTATGCTTACCGGTGAGTTTAACCCGGTGCGCAAGTCAAACAGTAGCACCGTATATGGTGGTACTGTGTGTCAAGACGGCAGCCTTACCATTAAAGTGACACAAACTCTCAAAAATGCACTGGTAAATCAAATTGTAAGGCTGCAAGCAAGTGCTATGGCGAATAAGCCTAAAGCGGCACAAATAGCTGATAACTTTTCTCGATATTTTGTGACAGCTGTCTTGCTGGTTTCTGCCTTAACTTATGGCTTTTGGGCCTATAACGGCAGTGATGATGCGTTTTGGATCACCATTTCCGTGTTGGTAGCAACCTGTCCTTGCGCATTAGGGTTGGCTACACCATCAGCGTTAACCTGCGCTATGGCAAAGTTAAACCGACAAGGTATTTTACTAAAACGCGCCGATGCGCTTGAGCAAATCACTGGCATTGACACTATCGCACTCGACAAAACCGGTACGCTGACACAAGGTAAGTTCACTATATCAAACGCCTGGTATGCTGACGGCGTAGACAGCCAAAGTGCGCTATCAATCGCCCGCGCGCTAGAATCTCGCTCTGAACACCCAATTGCTAAAGCCTTTAGCGCCAATAAAGCCCTTGGCGATAGTAACGTCCATGGTACGGATAATGCCTCCAGCAGACAAACTATCCACAATGTGGTTAATTTTACCGTGACGCCAGGAGGCGGCATCAGCGGTGAAATTAACGACACCTTGTTTTCAATGGGCTCTGCCCAATTTTGTGTCCACGAATCACAACAAAAGCTTCTTAAGGATTATCCGTCAGCCAATGTGTTTGTCACCTTGAAGGGCCGTATTATGGCGGCGTTTGAGGTAAGCGACACGTTGCGAGAGGATACTCAAGAAACCTTAAATATTCTGGCAAAAAGTCACACCCTTGCAGTATTAAGTGGCGATACACAACAAAACGTGGACGCTCTTACCGCTTCCTTGCCAATATCAACAGCTAAAGGTGGGCTCACACCAGAGCAGAAATACGATGCTGTACAGGCTATGCAGCAATCTGGCGCGAAAGTAATGATGATGGGTGATGGTATTAATGATGCACCTGTGCTCGCCAGTGCAGATGTGGCAATTGCAGTGGGTAATGCCACAGACGTGGCTAAAACTGCTGCTGATGTCATATTACTTGGCGATCAGCTACTTTCTGTACCTGAACTGATTAAAACCGCTCACCAAGTGAAGCAAAAAATTAGACAAAATATAGGATGGTCGGTAGGTTACAACGTTTTGATTCTGCCTTTCGCCGTGTCTGGCCTACTTTCACCGTGGATGGCTGTTGTTGGTATGTCGTTAAGCAGTATTATTGTAGTCACAAACTCAACGCGACTTTTGAGCAAATAGCATGAGTATTATTTACGTATTAATTCCAATCGCCATTATCATAGTCGCTGTCGCTATCGTGATATTCTTTTGGGCGGTGAAAACTAATCAATTCGAGGATCTAGACCGTCAGGGGTACAGTATTCTATTTGACGATGACCTTCCGCCAGAAGAAAAAAAGCTAGCTGAGCAACGCAAGCAACTTCAAGACAATAAAGTAGACAAAAGCCAAGCGCCAAATGGAAGGGATTAACTACTTCTCTGCCTTTCTTATCGGCTTAGCCGGCGGAGTTCACTGTGTGGGAATGTGCGGTGGAATTGTCGCTGCGCTAAGGATGGTATCGCCTAAAGGCGCTTCAGCACTACCCTATACCCTTGCCTATAACATGGGACGTATAGTGAGCTACACCATCGCCGGAGCAATAACCGGGGCGCTTGGCAAAATAGCCGCCGACTACGTGCCCCTTGCCAACTATGCCCTATCCTTGCTAAGCGGCCTTATGCTGTTGTTGCTGGCCTGTTATTTAGGCAAATGGTGGACGGGTTTAACGGTGTTGGAAAACGCAGGAAAAGGTTTATTTTCCAAACTGCAGCCATTATCTAAGCGTTTTTTACCTTTTAAAACCCCTTTTAGCGCTATTCCCTATGGTTTTATTTGGGGTTGGCTTCCTTGCGGGTTGGTGTATTCCACACTTACCTGGTCTCTCGCGGCGGGGAATGCGCTAGAAGGCGCTGCTATTATGTTCTTCTTCGGTTTAGGTACATTACCCACCTTGCTCGCCGCAAGCGCTGGTAGCCAGTATATAGTTCGATGTTTTCAACATAACCATGTTAGACAAATTATTGCAGGAATAATGGCCATATATGCCGCTTATCTTATTCATAGCGCAATCGTTTAAAAATGGGTGTATTATTGTCGGGTATTCTTTTACAGAGCGTGCATTATGAGCAAAGGAAGCCAATTTTCTATTCACTGTCAAAACTGTAGTTTCAGTCACCTGTGTTTACCGGTGGCGTTAAACAAAACAGAAATCGAATCTCTTGACGATATTATTGAACGCAAGAAGCCGCTTCATAAAGGTGACACGCTGATTCAAACTGGTGATAAATTCCGTTCTCTATTTGCAGTGAGAACCGGTTCATTCAAATCATTTGTGACTAATACCGAAGGTGAAGAACAGATTACCGGTTTCCACTTTCCTGGTGACATTATCGGTTTCGATGCATTAAGAGAGAACAAACACCAAAGCTACACCTCTGCGCTAGAAACAGCCATGGTGTGTGAGCTTCCCTACGAGACTCTCGACGAAATGTCAGTGCAATTTCCAAAGCTGCGCCACCAGATCATGAGCTTCATGAGCGCTGAAATAAAACAAGATCACGACATGATCATGCTTTTAAACAAGCGTACTGCAGAAGAGCGTTTATTATATTTTATCTCACATCTTTCTCAGCGCTTTGAGGAACGCGGCTTTTCCCATAGAGAATTCCACTTAACCATGACGCGCAACGAAATTGGAAACTATTTAGGCTTAACGATAGAAACCATTAGCCGTTTACTGAGCCGTTTTCAGAAGGAAAACATTATCAAGGTTGACGGTAAATTGATCTCTATTTTGGATTTTGATCGGTTAAATACCAAGTTAGAGGCGTTAAATGGCCCTAGCGTAGTCTGTAACGGTTAATTTATTCTTCTGGTATCTTTAGCGCGCTACATGCGCGCTTTTTAGTTTTAACCTTTAAAGTTTCACTGTATTCCCTCACTGGGTTACACGATATCCATCCATTGTGCGTTAAAGCTCCCGTAACATTCGAATTGGCCCTTTTTTTATCAACGAATTATTTAATCCTTGATCGAAAACAACTCACGTTTTTCTAAATGTCGTTTATAGTTAATGTAAACGGTTTTGAAACAATATCGATGTCGACAGCCATACAAAGCTTTGTAGTTGAGGAGACGTTATGATTGAGTGTAAACGAATTCTTGCCGTGGTGGACGCGGAACGTGACAACCAGCCTGCCCTAAGCCGTGCCTATGAACTTGCGTCAAAAACCGGCGCCACGGTTACCGCTATGATGGTGGTATATGATTTGTCTTACGATATGACAACCATGCTTAGCCCCGACGAACGTGAATCAATGCGCGATGCCGTTACAAAAGAGCACGCCAAATGGTTATCTGCCCAGCTAAAAGAACAAGGCTTTTCAGAGACCGATATTGTGGTTGAGTGGAACAACCGTACTTATGAGTCGATTATTTATTACGCCCTTAATAACCAAATTGACTTAGTGGTAAAAGCCACTAAAAAACATGACGACCTTGCCTCAGTGATCTTTACCCCTACAGACTGGCATCTAATGCGCAAGTGCCCACGCCCTGTACTGCTCGTTAAAGAACACGACTGGCCAGAAGGCGGTGAAATTATAGCTGCAGTAAACGTAGGCAGCGAAGATGACGAGCATGCTGCGTTAAACGACAAGCTTACGATCATCGCTAACGATTATGCTTCTTTGTTGAAAGGTAACGTTAATTTAGTGAATAGCTACCCTACAACTCCACTTAACATTGCCATTGAAGTGCCAGAGTTTGACCCTGATACGTATCACGATGCGGTAAAAAATCATCATATGAAAGAAATGCGTAGTCACGCGCTGAAATATGGTATTCCAGAAAATAAATGTGTGGTGAAAGAAGGCTTGCCTGAAAAAGTTATCCCGCAAGTGGCTAAAACACTCGATGCCGAGTTAGTTGTAATAGGCACCGTGGGACGGGTTGGTATTTCGGCGGCGCTTATTGGCAATACTGCCGAGCACGTTATTGATGAACTAAATTGTGACGTACTTGCGATTAAGCCAGATGGGTTTGAATCACCGATAACCGTGTAGTTAACGACTTAATTGCGCTTAAATACCAAGACACTTGGTGGCGACAAATGGCGAATCGGCGATGGGCGTTAAAAAAAACCTGCGCATTTAGCGGTTTATTCCGAGAGTTAATCATACACGCTTAAATCAGTACTTAACGCTTCTCGATAAATTTAACAACACAGCCATAGTCTCGAAAAGGCGCTTTAATGTATAATGGCACCTTTATCACAAACCAAGCTAGTTAATTATGAGTTTAGGCACAAGCAGTGCTGATGCGCCGACGTTAAACGCCGCGCAAAGTAAGCAAAAGTACAACTTCAACAAACTTCAGAAACGACTTCGTCGCAACGTGGGTAAGGCCATTGGCGATTTCGGTATGATTGAAAACAACGACAAGGTTATGGTGTGTTTATCGGGCGGTAAAGACAGCTATACCATGCTTGATATTTTATTGTTTTTAAAGAAGATTGCGCCTATTCATTTTGATATTATTGCGGTAAATCTTGACCAGAAGCAACCTGGTTTTCCTGAACATATTTTGCCCGAGTACTTAGACAGCATTGGCGTTGACTACAAGATTGTAGAAGAAGACACCTACTCTATTGTTAAAGACAAAATTCCTGAAGGAAAAACGACTTGTTCGCTTTGCTCTCGTTTGCGTCGTGGTATTTTATACCGCACTGCGAAAGAATTAGGCGCCACTAAAATTGCATTAGGTCACCACCGCGACGATATGCTTGAAACGTTTTTCCTAAATATGTTTCACGGGGGCAAGCTTAAATCTATGCCGCCAAAACTGGTTAGCGATAACGGCGAACATATAGTAATTCGTCCTTTGGCTTACTGCACAGAAAAAGACATTGAAAAATACTCTCAAGCTGCTGAGTTCCCGATTATTCCTTGCAACCTTTGTGGTTCACAGGAAAATCTACAGCGCCAGAACATAAAAGCAATGCTTCAAGACTGGAACCGCCGTTTCCCAGGTCGTATTGAATCAATGTTCCGCGCGCTTCAAAACGTGGCCCCTTCACATCTTGTAGACAGTAACCTTTATGATTTTAAATCTATCGTCACCCAAGACGGCCCCGTTGCTGATGGTGATATAGGATTTGATGAACCTTCTTTTGCTACAGAAAATAGCGCAGATCCCAGTGATGAAGACAACGCTATCGAAGTAGTAAATATTATGGAACCAAAGTAGATGAAGATTGGACTTGCATTAGGTGCCGGTGCCGCAAGGGGCTGGACACACATTGGTATAATTGAAGCTTTGGAAAAACTTGGCGTTAAAATCGACGTTGTTGCTGGTTGCTCCATTGGTGCTTATGTTGGTGCTGCCTACGCAAGTGGCAAGCTAGAAGGTTTAAAAGAATGGGCCTGTTCACTTAGCGACTGGCAGGTACTCGCTCTTATGGGTGTTGGATTAAGACGTGGCGGTATTGCCAGCGGTCAAAAGGTTTTCGACAAACTTGCCAGCGAGTTTTGTGTCTCCTCCTATGAAGAAATGCTGAAGCCCTTTGCGACGGTGGCAACTGACCTCTATACCGGCCGTGAAGTGGTATTTAATTCAGGTCCTATCGGTGACACTATTCAAGCATCGTGCGCTATTCCAGCGCTCTTTGCGCCCGTGGCACATGGTGATCGCTGGCTGGTAGATGGTGCGGTTGTTAACCCTGTACCGGTTAACTTGTGTCGACAGTTAGGCGCAGACTTTGTTATTGCGGTTAATCTCAACGCAGACTTTCGTCCGCTTAGGTTGGAAAAGTTAAGGCAAGACCACGAAGAAAACCAACGTAAAACCGAAGACTTTTTTACTAAAAGCCAAAATGTCTTACGTCAATGGTTTTCGCCTGATAGTAAAGAAGACAAAGCGTTAGATAGAAATGACGATAAAGACGAAGTTTTGTCTGACGCTGACAAGGTTTTAACTGACACTGACGAGGTTAAAACTGAAGAAGGTATTGCTTCTGATGTTATTGAAAAAGTAGAAGAAGAACTTACAGAAGTGCCTGCAAAGGTGAATAAGCGCAACCCGCCAGGAATTATGAGCGTAATGAGCAGCTCACTTGAAATACTTCAAGCTCGTGTTACTCGGTCTCGTTTAGCCGGCGACCCGCCAGATATACTAATAGAACCTCAGCTTACTGATGTAGGTATCATGGAGTTTCATAGGGCAGAAGAACTGTGCGCAAAAGGCGAAGAGACCATCGCGCGAATTGCAGAGCAAATTAGGTATCAGTTACTAACCTGATACCTAATTGTTCAAAAGATAGATTAACTTGAGGCCATAGCTGTAACACGCAGCGGCGCGTGTGGTAGCGTTAAGCCTTTCGCTTCGTTGATCCACTCTTGTTCTAAATGCAGAACGCCATTGTTAATTTGTACGCCCTGCGGCGTAACGAAATCTAAATTTTTGTCTTCGAACTGAATCATCAAGCCCTTCACCGATGGCATCATAAAAGACAAAAAGCTCCCCATTTCATTGAAAAAGGCTTCATACTGTTCGTATAAGAAAGTGAGTTCTTCTTTTTTGTAATACTGTTTTAGGTACTCGGGCTTGGTTTCAAGCTGCACCGACATATCACAAACGTTCGCACGTTCGTTTAAGTCGATACGTACCAGTGCATTAGCCAGTTTTAGTGCTTTTTCAGTGGGTACGGTAAAACGTCCTTCATCAGTAACGTCTAGTGGCATTGTTTTCTTGTCGGTAACGATAGATGCACCGTTAACCTCGCATAAACGCCCTTCACCTACACGAACAAAACCAAAGGCAAACTGAAGCGCTTGGGTATCTTCGTTATCTAGCTTTTTAACATGGCTGTAGAAACGGCTGTACTCTACATCTATCGTTTCAGCAGATACGGATGTACTAGCAAAACCGACAAACAGAGATGAAGCAAGAAATAATGCAGCGCGTATCATTCGGATAAAAACTCCTCGTTAAATAGGATCATTGTTTGAAGCTCTTCAACATAAGCGGCTCCTCGCTCGGAATAGTTCATCAGCCCTTCAGCTAGTGCAACACCTGTGATGGGTAATTGGTTAGCTCTCAGTCGGCTGCGGATCTCTCTTAAGTCAGCATAGGCATCGTGTCTGTTGAGGTTACGCATATAGGTGTACGTAGCTCGAGACAAGTTGTCAAACTTGGCCACTTCATGAGATGCGCCGTCGTTTCGACGACTCGGAACGAAACCGCACCCTTTTGAAAAACACCACAAACCGAAGAAGTTGTAGCCCTTCCTTGCAAATCGGCTTGTTCCCCATGCAGATTCATTCGCAGCCTGCACAAGTACCAGTTCTTCAGGTAAAACATCAATTTTCTGCAGTAAGGCTAATAGTTTAGTCTTTAAAGGCTGTGTGGGTTTTACCCGATATTCCTCTTCAAGCCACTCAAGCCTAGTCATGTCGTCTTCAGACAGTGACTCATTAGCTAACGCCTTTCTGTAAAGGGTTTGTATATAGTGCCTTAGAGTAAGCAGGTAAGCGTTTTGTTTCTCTACCTCGGGGCGTAGATAATTAAAAAACGCCTCTTTTTTCTCTTTTACGTCACTATAACCAGAGAAATCAGGCACCGGCTTTTTCGCCATTACCGTTTGAGGTATATCTAGAATATCAGGCTCGTCCTCGGTAAAAATAATGGCGTTAATGACGATAACCGCCAGAACACCCAACGTTATAAGGACAATTTTAAAGGTTTCTCGTTTATGCATCGAAGCTCGACTCATTCACATCGTTTTCAGATGCTTCCGTGCTTACTCCTTGCTCGCCAATTAATTCCTGATAGAGCAACCCCATCATACTAAAATAAAAGGGTAACACCCAAATTAGGGAAACCCCGAACGTCAGCGGTACCGACACGAACAATAAGAAGAGAACGCCGAAAATACTGGCTATTTGAGCCCAGTACGCATTAAATACTCGGCAGGAAAGAATAATTGCGCTTATTGGCGTTAACTTTCTGTCGGCCACTAACATTAGAGAAAAAGAAGACGCTAAATAGAAGTACACACCTGGAATGATGAGCAGCATCATGCCTAACTGCACAAGGATACTGTTGACTAGCTGGGTTAACGCTACCAAAAATATTAAGGGGAAAAACTGAAATACTGTAAATACCGATGTTTTTACACCACGCGCTACAAAAACCCCCATCATATATAAACCAGTCAGTAACGGAGCAACGATACAGATTGCCACAATCTCGATAATAGACTGGTGCTCGAAAACATAGCTACCGTCTTCATTAATGGTTATATACTGTTGCGCGAATACCCCTAACACCACAAAGGTCAAAAATAGAACCAGACTAGCTTGCAGTAATGATGAAAAATTAGCTTTGGTTAAACCGGCAGCACGGCGCAAGAGACCCTTAGTATCGAATTGATACTGTTTGGACAACGTACTGTTGAGGCGGTCTGGGTTTACGTCTTTCACACAACTCTCTTATATTTTTAGAAAAATCGGCGCGATTATATCAATTCACGAAAATAATTGCCTGTTTGTGTATTAAACAAAAATTACCCCAACACCAACTTAGCGGCTAACCCGACTAAAAGCACGCCCATAGCCCTATCCAACCAATAGCCCTTTTTGCCAATAAGTTCAGCAACTTTACTGGTACTTAAAAGGTAGGAAAGGAAACAAAACCATAACCCCGTGGCAAACGCTAAGTAGATACCGTAACCAAGCTTTATGCTAAATGGCGTATCAATGCTGATGATTGCAGTAAATAACGAGAGGAAAAAAAGTGTCGCTTTTGGGTTAAGGCCGTTTGTCAGAAAACCCATCCAAACGGCACGTTTTGCCGAGATTTGTGACATCTTTTTTTCCGCATTTACGTGTTGCTCCTGCTTAACAGGGCCGCTTCTAAGCGCTCCGAAAGCAAGATAAAGTAAATAGGCAGCGGCAGCGTAGCTAAAAGTGGTAAATAGCCAGGGCGTAGTCGCAATTACCACACTTAGCCCTACTAGCGAGTAAGCAACATGCAATAAGATTGCTAGCCCAATACCGATACTAGTGTATATAGCGATACGCCTGCCATAAGCCACGCTGTTTCGAACCACCACCGCAAAGTCAGGGCCTGGGCTGGCAACAGCCACAAGATGTACCAATGCAATGGTAAGAAATTCATTCATATACTGCATGTTTTGCGCCTCCTACAGCGCATATTTTGAAATCAATTCATCAACCCACTGCGGAACTATGCGCGAGGCAGGACCTGTAAGTGATTCGTCGAACAAGGCATTGGATACACCTGGTTCTAAATTCGCTTCTATTGTGTGTGCCCCATTTTCTTTAGCAATCTGAACAAAGCCAGCAGCGGGATACACATTACCCGATGTACCAATAGCTATAAATACATCGGCCTGTGAAAGCGCCTCGTAAATTGCTTCCATATACATAGGCATTTCGCCAAACCACACAATATCCGGTCGAAGGGTTACTCTTTTACAGCACGGACATTTAGTGGTGTGATCAAAACTCTCACGCCAATCAAAAGTTTGCTGGCTAATAGCACAGCGCGCAGACAATAGCTTACCATGCATATGATAAACCGATTCGCTGCCACCACGCTCATGTAAATCATCAACGTTTTGCGTCACCAACGTTAGCTTATGACCGAAGGCTTTCTCGAGTTTAGCGAGCGCCATGTGCGCTGCGTTGGGCAAAATATCATTCTGTTGAAGCTGTGCCCGGCGCGCATTATAAAAGCGATAAACCAAGCTAGGGTTTTGCTCGAACGCTTCGGGTGTAGCGACTTCTTCAACGCTGTGATTTTCCCAGAGGCCGTCATTATCACGAAAGGTTTTTAGCCCAGATTCAGCGGAAATACCCGCACCGGTGAGAATAACAATATTGGGTAAGGATTGATTAGCTGACATTGGGTTGTACTTACTCTGTTGCTATAAAGCGAGTTATTCGGTTTTCCTATGAAGCTCGCGGTAATATCGTGCTTAGGCATACATCGCACATAAATGATTTTAGTATTTCACGGCTTTTATGCTTTTACACGCCTTTGACTACCGGATACTGGGTATTAGCGCCCCACTCAGACCATGAACCATCATATACCGAAACTTGCGTAGCACCACACATAAGAGCTGCAACACCAATGATACAAGCGGTAACGCCTGAACCGCAGGTGCAGATAATAGGTTTACGCAAATCGACTTTTGCTTGTGCAAAAACAGCGTTAAGTTCATCTACAGGTAAGAAATGGCCGTCTTTTATTAGTGTATCGAAAGGAACATTGAATGCGCCAGGCATATGCCCTGAGCGCACGCCTTCACGGGGCTCTGAAACTTCGCCGTTAAATCGCGGACTACTTCGCGCATCAAGCAGTTGCGCTTCGGTATTTATAGCCTGCAGCACTGCACTAGAGTTTGCAAACCACCCAGGTCGAGGCGTTGCTTGGTAGGTTAATTTTCCATACTGCTGTTGTTCTGAAATGGGAAGCCCAGCCCCCTCCCACGCAGGTTGGCCACCATTTAATATATATACATCTTTATGCCCTAGTGCCTTTAGCATCCACCACACTCTAGGCGCAGAATACATACCTCGGGTGTCGTAAACCGCTATGGGAGTATTTGCTGTGATACCTTGATTGCCAAGATAAATAGCAAGGTCATCAGCTGAGGGCATACTGTGCGGTAAACCTGTAGTGTGATCGCTGCCTTCGCTATCTAGATCAAAATCCACTGAAGCAGGCAATACCATTGCCGTTCGTGTATCCGGCGTTTTTGACACAGGATCATCCATCAACGCTCTTACAAGCGTAACCGGTTTTTGTTGCATTGCATTGGCTAACTCGCCGACTGACAGCAATACTGATGCCATTACATCCTCCTGGAAAGCGCTCACATGAGTGAGCGCCTTGTAATACCGCGATAAAAACGAATCGGTTGGTATTGATTCACATTAACTATGTACTACTTCACTTATTACTTAAGTAAGCTTCTTAGCTTAATGAAGCAATAGCAGACTCATAATTTGGTTCTTCAGTAGTTTCTGCTACTTGCTCTGTATAAACCACTTTTCCTTCAGTATCGATAACAACAACCGAGCGCGATAACAAACCCGTCAGCGGTGCTGATTCGAAGGTTACACCGTAATCATCGCCAAAGCTTGAACGGAAAGTAGAACCTGTAAGTACATTTTCGATGCCTTCTGCGCCACAGAAACGGCCCGCAGCAAACGGCAGGTCGGCTGACACACAAATAACAGTTGTATTATCTAATTTTGCAGCTTCTTCGTTAAATTTACGCACTGACATTGCGCAAGTTCCTGTGTCGATTGAAGGAAAGATATTCAATACAACGTTTTTACCTGCAAGTTCTGACAGCGTTACTTCGCCCAAATCCGCCTTTACTAAGGTAAAGTCTGGTGCCGCTGTACCTACTTCTGGTAACTGGCCCTTAGTTGTAACTGTGTTGCCTTGAAAAGTAACTGATGCCATTCGCTTTCTCCGTTTTTCATTAATATAAAATAGTGGATGTAAAACAATACTTTCGCAAATAAAAGTGACACTTTTTAGATGTTATCTTTAACCTGCGACTCTGCAAACGCGAGCTTATGCTGTAAATGGGGCTTACCTTTTAAGTATTCCCGCCTAAACACGCTAAAATAGTGCGCTAACGTTTGTGCCCCTTGCTGCTGCTCAGCTAGTGCCAAAACGCTAATACCTACTTCTGCGGTGCAATGTTGGAAATCATGGGTAGACTCTCTTAATAGATAGTCTGAAGCCACTTCCATGCTAACGCCCAGCACAGGGAAATGATGCAAATAAGGACTTTTTACAAACATCTTCTTTGCTTCACGCCAGGTTCCATCCAAGAAAATAAATAGTAACGTTTTACCAGTATTCAATGGTGGTGCGTCAATACAGCGTTCAGCTGCAGCATATTCGTGTGGAAATACCACAATGGGAAAGTATTTGTCGTCGCTTAGAAGTTTCAGTAACGCTTCATCAGGTTCCGTTCGTTTCCATAAAAACGCGTGGTTGTCTTTAACCACATCCGCTATCAAACGGCCTGTATTGGTAGGTTTATAGTATTCGCCTTTGTACATTAAGAACAAAACCGCCACGTCTGTGCCAGCTTCAGGCTTAAATTCACAAATACAGTTTTGCGTTGGAAGCAAACACGCATCACAGCGAATCACCTTGCTACCACGTGCGTGAAATGGACGCTCAGCACGAGATAGCTCGTCTAAACGAAGTGACATAACAGAATTCAAGATAGGACGTCTTTGCCAAAGATTTTTACGGATTTTACCATAGTCAAACGCACTAAAAGAGCGAGAATCACAAAGTTTTG